>DBFNYT010000129.1:0-21464 GCA_048425625.1 Collinsella sp.
GGCCGTCAGCCATCATCTCGACCACGATGCTACGCTGGCTGTCGCCGATAATCCAATGGAGCAGCGACACGCCCAGCCCCTCTCCTGCAGATTTGGCGACAATCACCGTATCGCGCAGCGCAGCCTCGACCTCGTCGACCGTCGAGAACGTCGCTGCCACCCACAGGGGAAACTCATAGGCTGCGATATTGGTCTTGCCGTCGACAGGGTCCTCGGCATACTCGGCATAACCCGGGAAATTGAGACCCGCCACGGCGAGGCCCGCATCGTTGCCGCAGTCGAAGAACATGGGATAGTTCTTGTAATCGATGCACATACCGATCACCGCGTGTGCCGCTGTTGCGTCGTCGATAAACGAATACGGAATGTGAAACCCGCGCGGCATCACGCGAACCTGTTGGCCGTAGTCAAAGCTCCAGTCGAGGTTGCGGCCTAGATACATGTGGCCGGAATTATCGGTAAATCGAATGCTCGTACACATAGCGCCTCCCAGCTTTACGTTCTTGCCAAGGTTATTGTCACCAAACAAAGAGGCGCTAAACACAAAAGCCCGGACATGACAACAATGTCACGCCCGGACCAAAAACCACATATGAACGTAATAAAGTCACCCTAACAGGTCGGTCTAGGGTGCCACAGTGCCACAGATCGCCCCGAACGAGGAGCGCCGCGTACTAATGGTACGCAAGCGACGAGTGAGCGGCGAGGTGTGGTGCTGTGGTCACCCTAGACAAGCTTGCCTAGACAGTGGTCGATCATATGCTGGATCATTTGTGCCTCGAAGCCGACGAAGTCCTGCTTGCGCTCGCGCATCTTGCCGTCGACGATCTGGTCAAAAGCAACCTTGCACTTGATGTAGCGCGTGGACTTGGTGATCTCCTCGTGCGTCAGGCAGCTCTCCTCCATCTTGCTGGCACCCAGGCCAAACACCAGACGGGGGTTGTAGAGCACATGGGGCTCGCCGGCATCGTCCAGGTAGACGCAGACCTTCTTGGTGATGCCGATCTGGTTGGCGGCAAGGCAGCCGGCATCGTCGAGCGACTTGATGGTATCGATCAGGTCCTGTGCGACCGACTCGTCTTCGACGGTCGCGACCTCGCAACGCTGGGACAGAATAGCCTCGTCGTGGCAGAGCTCTTTAATCATACGTTCCTCCATAGGGGTCATTGTAACCGCTTAAGTATACGGTACCCACACATTTTCATGCGAAAAATACCGTCCGTCTGCTACAAAGCGCCGAACATCAACATGCGAGGAACAACAGCGTCGTAAAGGGGCTATAGTGGGTGAGTTCGTGTCAATCGGCCTAAACTCGGGCCCGAACAAGGAAAGGGTATGCATGGACGAACTATTTCACGTCAGCGAGCGCAAGTCCACAATCGGGACCGAACTTCGCGCTGGACTGACAACGTTCCTGGCAATGGCCTACATCATTGCCGTCAACCCCGCGGTGCTCTCGGGCGCCGGCATCGATGCGGGAGCGCTCGCCTGCGCCACCTGCCTGGGCGCCGGCATCATGACCATCTGCATGGGCATCTTCGCCAACCGCCCGCTCGCCTGCGCGTCGGGCTTAGGCGTCAACGCGATGATCGCTGGAATCGCCACCACCGTCTGCGGCGGTGACTGGCACGTGGCCATGAGCGTTATCTTCCTCGAGGGTATCGTCATCTTGCTGCTCGTGCTTTGTGGCCTGCGCGAGGCCATCATGGACGCCATCCCGGTTGTCCTGCGTCACGCCATCTCGGTGGGTCTGGGCCTGTTCATCGCCATGATTGGCCTGTGCGATGCCGGCATTATCACCGCTGGCGCCGGTACACTCGTCGGTCTGGGCGACATCACCTCCCCCACCTTCATCGTCGGCATCATCTCCATCCTGGTGACAGTCGCCCTCGCCTGCCGCAACGTCCCCGGCTCGCTGCTCATCGGCATCGTCGTCGCCGTCATCGCCGGTATCCCCCTAGGTGTGACCCAGGGTGTGACCCAGGCTCCGACCGGTATCATCGCCCCGCTCGACTTCTCGAGCATCGGTGGCCCCATCGCCGACGCCGGCGGCGTGCCCGCCATCGTCAAGGTCCTTACCGACCCCACGCTCCTCGTCATCTCGTTCTCGCTGCTCATGAGTGACTTCTTCGACACCATGGGCACCGCGATGGCCGTAGCCAAGCAGGGCGAGTTCCTCACCGACGACGGCAACGTCGAGAATATCAAGGAGATCCTAATCGTCGACTCCGCCGCCGCCGCTGTGGGCGGTTTCATGGGTGTCTCCTCCATCACCACCTTCGTCGAGTCCACTTCTGGCGCCGCCGACGGTGGCCGCACGGGCCTCACCTCCGTCACCACCGGCGTGCTGTTCATTCTCGCCGCGTTCTTCTCCCCCATCGTCACCATCGTTTCCAGCGCCGCCACCTGCGGTGCTCTGGTCTACGTCGGCTACCTCATGATGAGCGAGGCCTCCGAGATCGACTGGTCCGACGTGTCGCAGGGTTTCCCGGCGTTCATGATTGTCGCCGGCGTGCCCTTCACCTACTCCATCTCTGCCGGCATTGGCCTAGGCTTTATCGCCTACGTGATCGTCGCGCTCTTTAAGGGCGAGGCCTCCAAGATCAAGCCGCTCATGTGGATCGCAGCTCTCGCTTTCCTCGTCTACTTCTTCGTAGCGTAACGGCATAGTCTGCTAAAACAGAACACCAAAGCGCGGAGTCGCATCGAGCGGCTCCGCGCTTTTCTTTTAAAGCCAGGCAACGCACAGACGCGCGATGTTTTGCTTCCCAAGTTTTGGACATTTTGCCCTCCAAACGGCACTACCGCCGGCTACATCCTGCAGATATGCTGGGCTTAATCGCATAGGCCCTATGAGGATGGGAGTAACCATGGCCGCCTTGTTCACGACCCCCAAGCGCAATGACAAAACCTCTGGAGCCCATTTTGTCGAGCCCGACGTGCGCCGTCGCACGCTGCTCGCACACGGCAGCTGGCGCCGCGTGACGCGCCGCATCGTTGTAGGCGCCGTATGCGCGCTTACGGTGAGCTCGCTGCTCATGCCGAGCGTCTCGTTCGCGGCCGAGTGGGTCAACGTCGGCGGCACTCAGTACAACACTGCAGCAGGCGACGAGGCCGGCACCTGGGCCTGGGACGGCGCCGACGATATGAAGCTCAACGGCTATAACGGCGGCGCGATCGAGGCAGCGGGCAAGCTCAACGTGAGCTACGAGGGCGACAACATCGTCACTAACGGCGACGGCCGCGGCATCAAGGTTAAGGATGGCGCGAACGAGAACGCCGAGCTTAATATTCAGGGCGACGCGTCCAGCACGCTCAACGTGACATCTGCTCGTGACGCCATCACTTCCGTCGGCAGCATCAACATCGACGGCGCTGGCACTGTCAACGCCACGAGCACCGAGCACGATGCCATCGATGCCGGGGGCGATGTCACCATCAAGGGCTCGGGAAACGTTAACGCCACGGGCGATTCGGATGGCATCAGGGCCGACGGCAACATCACGATCGACAACAGCGGAACCGTCACCGCCAAGGCCACCGAGGATCAGGGTATCGATGCTAACGAGAACCTCATCATAAAGGGCGGCGGCAAGGTAGAGGCAAGCTCTATCAAAGACAATGCGATTTGGGCCGACGGCAACATCGAGATCTCGGGTGGCAGCCAGGTCAAGGCAAGCTCCGAGGAAGACGCCGCCATCGACGGTAAAAACAGCCTCACGGTCACGAACGCTTCCCTCAACGCAAGTGGCGTTGGGTATGGCATCTATGTCTACAAGGGTATCACGTTCGATGGCGCAACCGTAACGGTCCGTGCAAGTGCAGGGAACGATGAAGCCAGCGCCCTCTTCACCGACGAGGACGACATCGTCATCAAAAACGGCTCGATCGTGGATGCGTTCGCAGAAGGCCAGTTCTCGACCGCAATCTCCACCAGAAACTACTACCCCAACGAAGCGGGTGGTCACATCTACATTAGTGACTCCGTTGTCAAGGCTATAGCCCGCTATGTCGAGTCCGGTAGCGACGGCCCCGATCACTACAGCAACGACCAAAGTGGCGCGGTCATTCCCGAGCATAGGGGCGTGAACATCGGCATCTTTGCCCGGACCAAGGAGGGCATCACGCCCGCGACCATCTCGATTGTCCGCAGTAAGGTCACAGCTGAGGGAGACACGGCGGCAATCTTCGCCCTTGCCGTGAGCGCGGACGGCGAGACAATCGGCACCATCGAGATCGAAGGCGCTCCCATCCAGACGCCCACAGGCGGCAAGATCATTGGCTATCGCAACAAGGAAGAACTCGATGACGGCATCTTCTACGTGGTGGGTCAAACCATCGGCACGGGCGACGCTGTGATCGACTCCCCCTATAACGAAGCTGTCGCCAAGAGCACGGTCATCGCGCCTCCCGAGGAGATCAAACCCGAGGAGAAGCCAGGCGAGACCAAGCCCGAGGGTTCCAAGTCCGAGGGCACGAAGACGACCAAGACCGTTGCAGTTGCAGCCACGGGAGCCAAGACCACCGGCAAGCTCGCGGCAACCGGCGACGCCTCGAACGCAGCCATCGTGGCAGCCGCCCTTGCAGGAACAGCCGCCATCGCCGCGGGCGCCGTGGTGAGCCGCAAGCGCTCGTAAACACTTTTTCGCACGGGACGGGTGGATCGCGGCCCTTGCCTTCCTCGTCTACTTCTTCGTAGCGTAAAGGCAAGGCTGCAAAAGCTGAACAATAAAGCGCGGAGTCGCCATGCGGCCCCGCGCTTTTCTTTTAGCGCCGGTCCCTGCGCCGGCGTGCGGCCTATTTCTCCCCCATTTTGGCCATTTTGCCCTCCAAACGGCACTACCGCCGGCAACATCCAGCAGATACGCTGAATCTAGTCGTATAG
This sequence comes from Collinsella sp., assembly GCA_048425625.1. GTDB lineage: Bacteria > Actinomycetota > Coriobacteriia > Coriobacteriales > Coriobacteriaceae > Collinsella. The sequence continues at coordinate 4,886 of DBFNYT010000129.1, forward strand.
GCCCTATGAGAACGGGAGCAACCATGGCAGCCTTGTTCACGACCCCCAAACGCAATGACACTACCGCCGGAACCCATGTTGCCGAACCCAACGTTCGCCGTCGCATAGGACTCGCGCACGGCAGCTGGCGCCGCGTGACGCGCCGCATCGTCGCGGGCGCCGTGTGCGCGCTCACGGTGAGCTCGCTGCTCATGCCGAGCGTCTCGCTCGCAGCGGAATGGGTCAAGGTCGGCGGCAACAAGTACAACACCGCGGCGAGCGACGAGGCCGGTACCTGGTCGTGGGACGGCGCCGACGACTTGAAGCTCAACAACTATAACGGCGGCGAGATCCAGGCCGCAGGCAAGCTCAACGTGAATTACTCGGGAACCAACATCGTCACTGCCGAATGGATCGAAAGCATCAACGTTTCTCATGGCACTAACGAGAATGCCGAGCTCAATATCCAAGGCGACGAGGGCGGCACGCTTAGCGTGACATCTACTGAGGACGCTATCCTCACCACGGGTAATATCAACATCGACGGAGCCGGATCCGTCAACGCCACGAGCACTGGGTTTGATGCCATCAATGCCGGAGGTGATCTCGCTATCAAAGGTTCGGGCAACGTCAACGCCACGGGTGCATCGGATGGCATCAGGGCAAACGGCAATATCACGATTGACGACAGCGGAGCCATCACCGCCAGGGCTACCAAGGACAAGGGTATTGGAGCCGACAAGAACCTCACCATCAAGGGTGGCGGGACGGTCGAGGCAAGCTCAGCCGATGGTGAGGCCCTTTGGAGCGGCGGCAATATCAACATCTCGGACGGCAGCCAGGTCAAGGCAAGCTCCGAGAAAGACGCTGCCGTCGAGGCCAAGGGCAGTCTCGCAGCCACAAACGCCTCCCTCAACGTAAACGGTGTTGAATATGGCGTCTATGCCCACAAGGGCATCACCCTCGATCATGCAAACGTGACGGTCCGTGCAAGTAAAGGCAGATACGGTGGCGCCAACGCCCTCTTCACCTACCAGGACGACATCGTCGTCAAGAACGGCTCCACCGTGGACGCGTTTGCGGAAGGCGAGGTTTCGGCTGCATTCTCCACCAGAAACGATCGACCCAACGAGAAGGGCGGCCACATCTACATCAGCGACTCCGTTGTCAAGGCCATAGCCCGCTATGTCGAGAACGGCGACGGCCCCATCCCCTACAGCGAAAACCAAGATGGCGAGACGAGGCGCGAACCCCAAGGCGAGAACATCGGCATCATCGCCCAGACCAGCGAGGGCGTCACACCCGCAGCCATTTCGATCATCCGCAGCAAGGTAACGGCCGAAGGAGATACAGCGGCAATCTTTGCCCGTGCCATGAGCGCTGACGGCAAGACAATCGGCACCATCAAGATTGAGAACGCCGCCATCCAGACGCCCGAAGGCGGCAAGGTCATTGACTATCGCAAGCTCCGTGACGGCATCTACGAGGCAGGCCAAGCCATCGGCACGGGCGACGCCACGGTCGACTCCCTCTATATCAAAGCAGTCGCCAAAAGTACGACCATCGCACCTCCCGAGGTAGCCAAGCCGGAAGACCCCAAGCCCGACGAGACCAAGCCCGCAGAAAGCAAGCCCGCGGAGTCCAAGCAGAACCCCAAGCCTGAGGGCTCAAAGCCGACCAAGGCCGTTGCGGCTTCAACCACGAAAGCCAAGACTACCGGCGTGCTCGCGGCAACCGGCGACACCTCGGGTGCGGCCATCGTGGCAACCGTCCTTGCGGGAACAGCCGCTATCGCCGCAGGCACCATGGCGAGCCGTAAGCGTTCTTAGACGCCTCTGCGCACATGGCAGCTCCCGCGAAGGCCCCGAGCCCCAGCACCGTTTAACAACGCCACCGCCGAGCTCCCCTCCGGCGGTGGCGTTTTCCATATGCGTCCGCAGGGGATGCACGAGATTGTCTTTGGTCTAGCCCAACCGGCATACGCTGGCGTGCGACAATTGGGGCTGCCGATATCACAACACTGAGAGAAGCCCGTCATGGAAGCGCATCAAAAGCAGATAACCGTTTATTCGAATCATACGGAAAGCGCGCCTGTCATCTACCTTCCTGTGGTCGTGGGCGACGGCAGCGAGGTTTATAAGTGTTGCCGAGAGCTCGACTGTCCGCCATTCGCCCTCGTCACCATTGGCGGGCTCGATTGGAATCGCGAGCTGAGCCCCTGGGCATGCGACGGGACCGTACGCGATGCCGAGCCTTTCGGCGGCCAAGCTGCCGATTTTCTTGATGAGCTGCTGAATCAGATAATCCCCCAGGTCGAGTCGTCGCTTCCTCAGCCGCCCACCTGGCGCGGCATTGCCGGCTACTCGCTCGCGGGCCTCTTCGCACTCTGGTCCCTCTGGCAAACCGACGCCTTTGACCGCGCCGCGAGCGCATCGGGGTCGCTATGGTTTCCCGACTTTGTCGACCTTGCCAGCACGGCCCCTTTTGCCGGCAGCCCGCAAGCCGTCTACCTGTCACTCGGCAAAAAGGAAACCAAGACGCCCAACCGCATGATGCGGCATGTACTCGACGACACACGCGCGATGGAAGCGTTGCTCGTCGAGCGCGGCATTCCAACAACGCTGGAGCTCAACCCCGGCAATCACTTTGCCCAAACCGACTTACGCATGGCCCGCGGCATCCACTGGATACTGACACATTAAAAATGGTGCCCACACGCATATACGCATGGGCACCATATCTTGTTTTAGCTGAACGCAGCTGCTACTCAGCAGCCTCCTCAAGCTCGGAGACATCAAACTCAAAGTCGTTACCCGGCAGGATGGCGTTGAGCACAATGCCCACCAGTGAGCCCACGGCAATGCCGGACAGCGAAATGGTCACGCCGCCCAGCTCCAACACGATGGCGCCGGCGGTGCTGTACGCGATGCCGAGCGAAAGCACGAGCACCAGCGCGGCAACCAGCACGTTGCGGTTGTTCTGGAAATCGACCTGGTTCTCGATGAGGTTGCGGACGCCCACAGCGCTGATCATGCCGTAGAGCACGAGCGACACACCGCCGATCACACACGCCGGCATGGCCGCAATGACAGCCGCGAACTTGGGGCAGAACGAAAGCACGATGGCGCAACACGCGGCAATTCGAATTACGCGCGGGTCGAACACGCGCGTCAGGGCGAGCACGCCGGTGTTCTCACCATACGTAGTGTTGGCCGGAGCGCCAAAGAGCGAAGCCAGAATCGTGGCAAGGCCGTCGCCGAGCAGCGTGCGATGCAGACCGGGATCGGCAATGTAGTTGCGCTCGCAAGTCGAACCGATAGCAGAGATATCGCCGATATGCTCGATCATGGTCGCGAAGGCCAGCGGCATGATGGTGATGATGGCCGTCGTGGCAAGACCGCTATCGAACTGCGGCCCAAAGAGTGCAAACACGGTGTTGTCCCACACGATGGGCAGACCGACCCACGGAGCGGCGGCAACGCCCGAGAAATCAACCTCGCCGAGCGCAGCCGCAACGGCATAGCTCACCACAACGCCCAGCAAAATCGGCACGATCTTGACCATGCCACGGCCCCAGATGTTGCAGATGACGATAACAGCAACGCCAATGACAGCCACAAGCCAGTTGGTCTGGCAGTTAGCAATAGCGGAACTTGCCAGGATCAAGCCGATGGAAATGACGATGGGGCCAGTCACCACCGGCGGAAAGAAACGCATGACACGCTTGGCGCCAAACGCGCGGAAGAGCGCCGCCAGCACCGGATAGAGCAGACCGGCACAAGCTACGCCCAGGCAGGCGTAGGGCAAAAGCTCGGTCTCGCCGTTGGGCGCGATTGCGGCATAACCGGCAATAAAGGCAAACGATGAGCCCAAAAATGCCGGCACCTTACCGCGCGACAGGAAGTGGAACAGCAGCGTGCCCAAGCCGGCAAACAAAAGCGTTGCCGATACCGAGAGGCCGGTGAGCACGGGCACCAGCACGGTGGCGCCAAACATGGCAAACAGGTGCTGTAGGCCGAGCAGGAACATGCGCGGGCGGCCGAGCGACGATGCGTCGTAGATGGCATCGCTGACGGCGGGCGTCGAGGACTGGGACATGGATGTCCTTTCGAATGGAAGGGCGATCAGGCATATCGGATAACCTGCCCGAACGATACGATCCGAACCATTGTACGCGATACACTATGCCTCGCACGCGCCGCCACCTGCAAACACTAGCGCTATTTCCAAACGCGCTCGGCAATGCGCTTGACCAGCGCGATCTTTGCCCATTGCTCATCCTCGGTCAGCTTGTTGCCAATCTCGCAGCTGGCAAAGCCGCACTGAGGCGACAGATACAGGTTCTCGAGCGGCACGTACTTTGCGGCTTCACGGATGCGCTCGACGATAACATCCTCGTTCTCGAGCTCTGCCGCCTTGGTGGTTACCAAGCCCAGCACGACCTTCTTGCCGGGGGCAACGTACTTCAGCGGCTCAAAACCGCCGGCGCGCGGCGTATCGAACTCCAGGTAAAATGCATCGACATCCTCGTTTGCGAACAGGTACGGCGCGATGGGGTCATAGCCGCCCTCGAAGGCATAGGTGGAGTGGTAGTTGCCGCGGCACACATGCGTGTTGATGACCAGATCGTCGGGCTTGTCCGCGATGGCGGCATTGTTGAGCGCCACGCCCAGCTCGCTTACCTTTTGCAGGTCGACCGGGCTCATGCCGGTCTTGGACACAAAGTCAGTATCGCAGTAGATGCCCCAGGTGCAGTCATCAAACTGGATGTTGCGGCAGCCTGCTGCGTACAGGTCGGCGATCACCGTGCGATAAGCGGCTGCGATGGCGTCGGCAAGTTCCTCATCGGTCTTATAGACAGCGCGCAGGCTCTCCTGCTGGCCGTCGCAGCGGTCGAGCGTGACTTCGGAGAACGTCTGGATCGGCGCCGGAATGGTTTGCCGCGCGACCTGGCCCTCCCCCTCGAGTGCCTTGACAAATTTAAAGTGCTCGACGAACGGATGGTTCTCGCCGCTAATGGGGCCGGTTACCACGGCGGTGTCGGCTGTGGTCTCCTCGTCGTGGAACATATAGCCCGTACGCGAGGTACGGCGTTCAATGCCGTTGAGCCCCCACATAAAGTCGAGGTGCCAGTAACTGCGGCGAAACTCGCCATCGGTAATCACCTGCAGGCCAGCGGACTTTTGCTTGTCCACCAGGTCGCGAATGGCCTCATCCTCGACGGCCTTAAGGCCGGCGGTGTCGAGTGTGCCCGCAGCATAGGCGGCACGGGCGTCCTTTACGGCCTGTGGACGAAGAAAGCTGCCGACGATATCGGCGCGAAACGGCGCGTTCAGCGTGGTTAAAGCACTCATAGATATCTCCCTTTGCATTGGTTGCTTTACTGGAACAGAGTATGAGCGCTCATATGGCCATCGCAAAATATACGTTTATAACAGTTTGATATAGATGCTTCCTATATCAGTTTGGACTGCCATAAAGAGATTTGGCCCGTGCAGAATGCAGCAGTCTATATGTGCTGACGAATCACGTCGATATAGGCTTGGCCGTAGCGCGTAAGCGTCGTGTTCTTACGCGTGATGATGCCGATCTCCATGTACTCGTCTACATCGAGCGGAATCGAGATGATGCCGGGCCCGTTGAGCTCGTGACTGATCACGCCTGAGCATACCGTGTAGCCGTTGAGGCCCATGGCCAGGTTGAACAGCGTCGCACGGTCGCGCACGCGGATATTCTTGCGACGCTCAAACGTCGAGGTCAGCTCTTCGGAATAGTAAAACGAGTTGTAACTGCCCTGCTCGTAGGACAGGAACGGGTAGTCTTCCAAGTCCTCGAGCGTCACGCTGGAGCGGGCCGCCAGCGGATGGTCGGCGCAGACGAAGACATGCGGCGTGGCGCAGAAGAGCCCTTCGAACACGAGCTCGTTGGCCACCAGCATGCGCTCGATGACCTCGCGGTTGTGCTCGGACAGATATAGGATGCCCAGTTCGCTTTTCATATGCGCGACGTCCTCGATAATCTCGTGAGTCTGCTCCTCGCGCAGGGTAAAGTCATAGCGCGCGGCATCGAACTCACGGATCACATCGACAAACGCGTTGACGGCAAAGGAATAATGCTGGCAGCTCACACTAAAGTGCGGCACCTGCTCGGACGCGCCCTTGTACTTGCCTTCGAGCAGATCCGCCTGATCGAGCACCTGGCGCGCGTAGCCCAAGAAGGTCTCGCCCTCCTCGGACACAATGACACCCTTGTTGGTGCGCTCAAAGATGTGCACACCCATCTCGTTTTCGAGATCGCGGATCGACGCGGTAATCGAAGGCTGCGACACAAAGAGCCGGCGCGAGGCCTCGGTGATGCTGCCGCATTCGGCAACTTTGACGACATACCTGAGCTGTTGAAGCTTCATGATGGCCTCCCTAGACGTCCGCGATACCCGAACCCGCCGCATCTGCCTGACGCATAAACGACGGCATCTCCCCCGTCGCGGCGCAGGCGGCAATCTGATGCAGAGCCCCGGCAACCGCATCGTCTGCCGCAGCGCCGATATGCCAGCGCGCGGCAGCCGTGACGGCCTCGTTGGCATTGGCGACTGCAACGGAGTTGGGGACGGCACCGATCATGGGCAGGTCGTTATCGGAATCGCCAAATACGGCCACCTCGTCGGACGTCAGGTCCAAAGCGCGCGCCAGCTCCAGCGCAGCGCAACCCTTGTCCCAACCTGCTGGAAGAATGTCGAACAGGCGCACACGATTGTTGGGAAACACGAGCGAGAGTTCCGGCACCTCAGCGGCAACGCGCTCGCGTAGCTCCGCGAGCTCCTCACGCGAACGAGCACTCCAGATATTCGCCTTGAACACCGGCGCGTCATCAACGACGGGGCGGCACGGGGCCTCTTCGCCTTTGAGCCACGCATTGCCGCCCGACTCCATAGCGCGACGCACGCGCTCGGGATCGCTCGTCACGCAGTAGGCATCGTTGCCCCAAAAGTCATCGCCCAGGCTATAGACCTTCAGATAGGTATCGTCGGTCTCTTGCTCAAGATAGTCGGCAAGACGCATGAGGGCACCGTTGTCGCTCGCACGGGAGGCAACAACCTCGCCGTCGACAAACATCACCTGGCCGTTACAAAACGCACCGGTCGAAAAGCACTCAGAACGATTTTTGAACATCCAGCCCATCGCGGACGGCTGACGACCCGAAACCGGGCCAAAGTGCAGACCCGCCGCCTGCATGGCATGAATGCCCTCGATGGCGCAGTCGCTGGCGCCGTCATGCCCGGCCGGAATCAGCGTATCGTCCATATCGGTCAGCACAAGTTTAATCATAAGACCCCCATTCGTATCGTTCCTACCTATTGTAACGACCTGCCAAAATAAACCTGTCCCTTTTTGGCAGGTGCGCTAGTATAGGGAACAACAGATTCGATGCGGGAGTGCCGGCGGTGCAAACCACAAGGCTGAGAGGGCATGGGGCCCAATCCTTTGAACCTGTCAGTTAATGCTGGCGTAGGGAGCATGCCGCCTTTACAGGGGCGCTGTCTATGCACAGCGCCCCTTTTCTATGCCAAGGAGGCATGTGCAGTGATTGATTCGGAACAGCTTAAGCAAAATGTGGTCAAGGCCGTGGATGAGATTCGCGCCACCAATCCGATGGCCGGCTCCATCACCAACACGGTGACGATCGACTTTGTCGCCAACGCGCAGCTCGCCGTGGGCGGTTCGGCCGCCATGGTCTATCTGCCCGACGAGGGCGAGGCGCTCGTTGCCGGCGGCGGTGCCATCTATCTCAACATGGGCACGCTCTTCCCCATCTACGAGCAGACGATTCCCCGCGCGGCCAAGGCAGCACACGACGCCGGCAAGCCCTGGGTGCTCGATCCGGTGGGTCTGGGCATCGGTAGCCTGCGCACCCAGTTGGTAAACGAGCTCAAGCAGTACAAGCCCGCCATCGTGCGCGGCAACGCCTCCGAGATCATCGCGCTCGCCGGTCTGTGGGGTCTTGAGGGCGAGGCGGCTGATCTGAGCCGCGTACGCGGTGTCGATACCACCGACACGGTAGATGCCGCCCGCGATGCCGCCGTGGCGCTCGCCCGCTACACCGGCGGTGCCGTAGTGGTCTCGGGCGAAGTCGACCTGATTACCGACGGCACGACGGTGGCCAAGTCCCACGGCGGCAGCTCGCTCATGTCCAAGATTACCGGCTGCGGCTGCTCGCAGGGCGGTGTGCTGGCCGTGTACGCCTGCGCTACCGATCCGTTTACGGCAGCCATCTGCGGCACCGCCGTCTACAACGTTGCCGGCACGCGTGCCGCCGCTGTCGCCGATGCCCCGGCAAGCTTTAAGGTCGCCTTTATCGACGAGCTCTACCGCGCGACCGCCCAAGACATCGCCGATAACCAACTCGAGCTCGAGGAGGCATAAGCCATGTCCGAGCCCGCAACCAATACCGGCATGAACACACTCGTCGCCGTGGCCATCGCCCCATGCGGCACCGGCGATGAGCTGTCCGCCGAGGTCGCCGAGGTCGTGCGCGTCATTCGCGAGAGCGGCCTTCCCAACCGCACCACCTCGATGTTCACCGAAATCGAGGGCGACTGGGACGAGGTCATGCAGGTCGTGCGCGACGCAACCTTTGTGTTGGCGAGCAAGGGCATCCGCACCGAAGTCGTGCTCAAAGCCGATATTCGACCTGGATTTACTGACACTATGACCGGCAAGCTCGAGCGCATGGAAGCACAGATCAAAAAGCAGGAGGAAGCACGATGAGCATCCGCGACAACCTTGATATCTCGGCCTATCTGGTACTCGGCCCCGAAAACACGCTGGGGCGTCCCGTGGGCGATGTGGTGGCCCAGGCGCTCGACGCAGGCTTTACCTGCATCCAGGTGCGCTCCAAGGTGGCAAGCGCCCGCGAGATCATCGCACTGACCGGAGACGCCGCGCAGGCAATCGCACAGGCCGGCAAGACCGGTCAGGTCGCCTTGCTGATCGACGACCGCCTGGACTGCGTACTCGCCGCGCGCGAGCAGGGTATTGCTGTCGACGGCGTACACGTGGGCCAGAGCGATATTCCCGTCGAGGTCTGCCGCAAACTTTTGGGCCCCGATGCCATCGTGGGCCTTTCGGCCCGCTGCGAGGAGATGCTCGAGTACGTCAAGACCGCCGACATGAGCCTGGTCGACTACCTGGGCATCGGCCCGCTCCACGAGACCGAGACCAAGCGCGACTGCGGACGCGCAGCCGATGGCTCCATCATCACCAAAAGTTTTGAGGATTTGGCCGCACTCCACGCGGCAAGCCCCGTGCCCATCGTGGTGGGCGGCGGCGTCAAGACGGCCGACCTGCCACAGCTTAAGGCCACCGGCGTCGACGGCTTCTTTGTGGTGAGCGCCGTCTGCAGTGCCGACGACCCCTGTGCCGCGGCCAAGGAGCTTGTCGACACCTGGCAGCAGGCATAGACATAAGCCGAGCAGCTGATCCGCAGCCTCATATCTTCAGCAATGGAAAGCGCATCCCAGTTTGGACCTCCATTCCGGGATGCGCTTTCCGCCGAGTCCACGGCAGTTTGCCCTACCCCGCCAGATACGCTTCCAACGCCGGCAAAGTCGCCTCCGCATCGTGGCGGCCGACCTGGTAGATGCGCTCGAGCTCATCCGGTTCGCGGCACAGCGACGGCACCTTCACCGATTCGCTCGGCCGTACCACAAAGATTTCGCCGGCAGCCTCGCGACGCGCCAGGTCATCGAGCGTGGCGTTGTAGACCTCATGCCGATGCTCAAGTGCCGCGACAAACTCTGGGTAGTGACGGAGCACGCGCCGCAGCATGGGCATCACGCTGTTGGGCTGCTTCACAAAGCCCGCCGGCTGCGTAAGTACCACGATGTTTCGGTCATACCCCTGCGCAAACAGCCATGCGCTGGGAATAGAATCAGCCACGCCACCATCCAGATACTTATGCCCGTCAATAGCAACGGGACGCGTTGCCACGGGAATCGCCGACGACGCCCGGATCCACTCGATATCCCTCTCGTCGCCATAGGGCAGGTCGTGGTAGACGGCCTTGCCCGTATCGATATCGGTACACACGCACGTAAATCGCATGGGACAGGCGCGATACGCCTCCAGGTCGATGGGATCGCGCTCGATAGGCACCTCGTGATAGGCAAAATCGGCATTGAACATGTCGCCAGTCCGCAGCCAGCTTGCTACACCCGCATAGCGCTTATCGGCACAATATGCCTTGTTGTAGCGAATAGCGCGCCCAATCTGCCGCGATTTAAAATTGTAGCCAAACGCCGCGCCCGCCGAGACACCCACCATATGGTCGCAGGTCAAACCGTGCTCCATCCAAACGTCGAGCACGCCCGCCGTATACATACCGCGGTAGCCGCCTCCCTCGAGCGTCAGCCCCACCGTGCGCGTCATATTTGACTGTGCCATGCGACCATCTCCGTTCCCGCGTTTTAAACCGGGACAAGTATACCCGTCAACATATATCGTCTCAGTCGCATTTTTATCAAGCATCGCATCGTCGCGCTGCCGTTTGTCGAATAATGGCCGCCCACAGCATGTGCACCCATATATAATTGTGAGCTGTTGTTTATACTACGCAGTAGTTATCAACAGCGAACATTAGCCGGTAAAGTAACCCAACAACGCAGCAAGGCGGGGCCTGGATACACGCAAAGCGCCGAACAACAACGCGTGTGCACAACGAGCTCGCCCGACGCAATCCGCCCGACCTCAGAAAGCCGCTTACGACATGGATACTGTCAGCAATTACACCGAAACGCTCGAAAAGACCGTTCGCGACCTTCTCGAGCGTCAGGATAATCTGATTAGGACCGCCTTTACCGACCAGCTTACTGGACTTGGCAACCGCGGCGGCTTTGCCCGTTCCCTCGAGGAGCTCTGGGAGCAGGACACCCCCGTTACCATGGCGTACATCGATATCGACAATCTCAAGCACTGCAACGACGTCTTTGGCCATGACGAGGGCAACCGCTATATTTTGCAGGTAAGCCTCTATCTCAAGCTGTATATGAAAGTGGACGAAGCGGCGTTTCGCATAGGCGGCGACGAGTTTGCCATCCTATCTACGATTGCGACCGAGGACGACCTCGCCGAACGTCTGGAACACTGCCGAACGGTCCTACTCAAAAACAACGATTCCGAGATGCCCCGCTCGTTTAGCTATGGAGTGTCGTATGCCGACCCCGCCCTGGGCGAAGCCCCCAATCGCATGACGCTCGATGCCGACCATCGCATGTACGACTACAAGCTACGTCATGCCATGCACCTTGATCGACGCAATATCACGCAAGTCCACGCCGACGACTTCGAAATAAGCGACCGTATTTTCGACGCCTTTTCGATGCTCAACGAGGGCCGCTATTTCTTTATCGAGAACTTGGACAAACATCGCACCCTTTGGTCGCAAGGCGCCTTGCGCGATCTTGGCCTTCCCTCGGAGCACATAGACAACTGTCGCGATTACTGGAAAACGCGCGTGCATCCCGATGACCTTGAGGCCTACATCAACGACATCGACCAGGTCTATAACGGCACCAAGCACCGTCGCGTCATGCAGTATCGTGTGCGCAATGCCGTCGGCGACTACGTCCTCTGCCGTGCTCGCGGGTTTCGCATCGACGGCGACGAAAATGTCCCCTCGCTCTATGTCGGCGAGCTCGTCAACCACTCACTTGCCGAAACCGTCGACGCCGCGACAGGCCTCGGCACCCAGCGCATGTTGGTCAATGCCATCGACGCCTGTCGTTGCGACCGTTGCGAGACGGGCCTTATAGCGGTGCGCGTTCGTGGCACGACAAAGCTCAACGAGCTCTACGGAGCCGAGGCTGTCGACAACATGCTCGCCGAATACGCAGGCCGCATGCTGTCGATCACCCGCGGCAGGAGCAGGGTCTACCGTTCACGTAGCGTCCAGTTCGTCGTGCTCAGCAATGACCTGGACCACGAGGCATTCGAGCAACTGACCCGCCACCTTAAAGAGGCCGTTTTCGCTCCTGTGCAAATCGCAGGCGACACCATTGCTCCCGTCTGTCTTGTCGTCCCGACCTTTTACGAACGCCTGGACTCCCAAGCATCGACTGTTTTGGGCGAACTCGATCGTCGCCTTCGTACGGCCGGCGGACTTGTTCCCAACGACAGTCTGCCCATACCCGAGATGGAACGCAAAGGCGCCGTCGCCGAGCACCTCGACATGCTCACAGGCCTCTACCGCCCCAGCGAGTTTATGCGCCGTGCCAATGCCTTCATCAAGGCAAGGCGCGACGGCGCTTGGTGTATCGCCACCGTCGACATGGGCCACATGCGCCTATTTAACGAATGGTATGGACAGGCCGAAGGCGACCGTATGCTTGCCGATGTGGGCACGGTGCTCAAGGATATCGAGAACGCCAACATGGGTGTCGCGGGATACTGGGGACAAGACGACTTTTGTCTGCTCATACCCTTTGAGCACGATTTCGTTCACCGTGTCTATGCGCGCGTGCGCGAGGCTGTAGCCAAGCACAACGACGGCGTAGGTTTTTGGCCGTCCATGGGCGTTTACCCCATCGACTCCAATGAGGAGATCACCATCGATGCGCAGGCGAAGGCCATGTTTACCAATCGGCGCGCAAAAAACGACTTTAAGGAGCGCATTGCCATTTTCTGCCCCGCGGAGTACGAGCGCGAAGTCGCGTTCCACCGCACGCTGACCGAATTCCAGTACGCGCTCTCAGATGGTCGTATTACCTACCACTTGCAGCCCCAGGTCGATATGGAAACCGGTGAGATTATTGGCGCCGAAGCACTCACCCGCTGGATTGACAAGGACGGCTCTCTCATTTCGCCCGCAACGTTTATCCCCGCACTCGAGGAAAGCGGCTTTGTGGTGACGCTCGACAAGTACATTTGGCAGGGTGTCGCCTCGTGGCTGCGCGAGCGCATCGATCGAGGGCTTCGTGTGGTTCCGGTTTCGCTTAATGTGTCGCGCGTGGATATCCTTGCCTGCGACGTTGCCGAACATATGGGGGCGCTTGCCGCCCAATACAACCTACCGCCCGAGCTCATGCGTATCGAGATCACCGAGACGGCTTATACGGGAGAGTCCGAGGCCGTGGACAAACTGACGGCCGACCTGCACACCCGCGGCTTCTCGACCTATATGGACGATTTTGGCACCGGTCAGTCCACACTCGCGATGCTCAAGAACGTCAACGTCGACGTCATCAAGCTCGACCGCGCCTTTGTACCCACCGACCGCGATCAAGGCCGCAGCACGCAAATCATTTCATCGATGCTCGAAATGGCGCAGTCGCTCCATCTGCCCGTCGAGGTCGAAGGCGTCGAGACAAATGAGCAGGCGAACATGCTACGACAAATGGGTGCCCGCTACGCTCAGGGCTTCCTCTACTACCGCCCCATGCCGGCGAAGGATTTTGAGGCATTGCTCGATGGTGGCAATAACAACTGATACGCGCGCGCAAAACGCCACCGCCGAAGGGGGAATTTGCCTCCATTAGCTAACTTATATCCCCAATTCAAACCGAATTGGGGATATGATACAAACCATTGTTCCGCCCAAGGAGGTTATCCATCATGAACGAGTCATATCGCCTGGGTGAGCAATTGATTATTGCCTATCTCCAACGACTTGCGAATGGCATCTCGACCGCCGAACTCGATGTTGCCGCGCTGCCTGCTGAGCTACGCGCCGTTGGTGAGCAACTGCAAAAGACGCATGCCATCCTGCAACAAGAGCGCCGGCTGCTTGAGCGCAACGCCTATATCGATCCGCTCACCAACTTGGGCAACCGCAGCGGACTCGACCGTCACGTCGAGCAGCTCTGGCGCAAAGGCGACCCCTTCACCTGCGCCTATATTGACATCGACCATCTCAAGCATTGCAATGATAGGTTTGGCCACGCCGAAGGCAATCGCTATATTCTGAGCATCTGCCGCACGCTCTCCGAAACCATGGAGCACGATGAGATGCTGTTCCGTATCGGTGGAGACGAGTTTGTGCTTATCTCGCTCTCCGCAAACGAGACTGAACTCGAGCAGCGCTTGGAGCAGGTACGTGCCGGGCTGATCGAGGCGAGCTCAGATGGCAAGGCGCCCATGATCGCCAGCTTTAGCTTTGGCTGCTCGCGCGTCGATCCACTTGCCGGCGACACGCGTCGCCAGATGACGATGGACGCCGATCGCAAGATGTATCGCTATAAGCTTATGCATCGTGTACAGCAACCGGAAAACAATGACGCGCCGCAACGCCCAATCGTCGATCAGCTTCCCTGCAACGACCGGGTGTTCCAAGCGATCTCCATGAGCTCCGAGACGCGCTATCCGTTCATCCTTAACCTCGATACTGGAGAATCGCAATGGTCGGTTAACGCCGTGCGCGATTTTGACCTGCCTTCCCAGCACCCTTTTAACTCACTCGACATGTGGCTCGTCCGCGTTCATCCCGAGGACCGCGACAACGTACGCGCCGAGCTCGACATGGTGATAAACGGCACGTGGCACTTCCACTACATGCAGTATCGCGTAATGGATGCCACCGGAAAATACGCGCTTTGCGACTGCACGGGCTACCGCTTGGACGGCACCGATACCGAGCCCAGCATGTATGTGGGCACTATCGTCAACCGAAGCCTAGCGGATACGACCGACTCGGTAACGGGCCTGGGCGATGTCCACGCGCTGGTCAACGCTATTGGAGAGATGCGCCGCGTGCCGCACGAGGCAGGCTTTATTGCCATTAAGGTCGACGATATCGCCGAGGTCAATGCCCGCTTTGGATTCGATGCAGGCGACCGCGTGCTCGCCGAAAGCGCCGCCTGCCTCATGGATTGTTCGCGCGGCAAGGGCCGCCTGTTCCGCTCGACGGGGCCGACATTCGTGGCACTCTTCGATGAGCTCGGCCCCGAGGCAATCGATGAGATCGCAAGCGACATCGAACGGTTCCTGGGTTCTCCCGTGCTCATCGGCTCGCTTGAATATCAGCCGCCCATTCGCGTGGCCACGCTCCATCTGGACGGCGTCGACCGTCAGCCTGTTTCCATTTTGAACGAGCTTAAAGCGTTGCTCGGGAAAGCCGTGCAGGTGCCAGGTACCAAACTGGATTAGCACCGCGCCCGCACCGCCTCCCCCATCGTGCGATAATCCTCTGCAGAAGTCACCAAAAGCAGAGGGAGTTTGTGATGAAGGTTCTTTTGGTCAATGGCAGTCCCAAGGCAAACGGCAACACCGCCCGCGCACTCGCCGAGGTCGCCGAGCAACTTAATGCAGAAGGCATTGATACCGAGGTGTTTCAGCTGGGCGCCAAGCCCATTCGCGATTGCATCGGTTGTGGCCTGTGCGGCAAGCTTGGCGGTCGCTGCACCTTTGACGACGACGTGGTGAACGAGCTCATCGCTGCCGCCGAGCAGGCAGATGGTTTTGTCTTTGGCTCACCCGTCTACTATGCGCACCCCAGCGGACGCATCCTTTCGGCCCTCGATCGCGCCTTCTATGCAGGCGGGCATGCCTTTGAGCACAAACCCGGCGCCGCGGTCGCCGTCGCCCGTCGCGGCGGCACCTCGACCACCTTCGATGTGCTCAACAAGTACTTCACCATTAAGCAAATGCCCGTAGTTGCCTCCACCTACTGGAACAACGTGTTTGGCCGCGTGCCCGGCGACGCCGATGGGGATGCCGAGGGCCTTGCCACCATGCGAAACATCGGCAAAAACATGGCCTGGCTCCTGCGCTGTATCGAGGCAGGACAGGCCGCCGGTATCAACGCACCCGAGGCAGATCGCGCAACGACCAACTTCATTCGATAAGTCCAGCGGCGGTAACCTCGATGTCCTATCAATGTCAGCGAAAAGCCAGCTGATGAGGCAAGGTGCCTTGAAAGAGGAGGGCGCTGGGCTTTTGCCCGCGCCCGACGATTGAAAGGCAGATTGCCCATCAGATGGCTTTGCAGCGTCGAGGTGACCGCCGTTCGTTAGAACGGCGGAACAATAAATGAATATTCAAATCTTCGGCACCAAAAAGTCCTTCGATACCAAGAAGGCGCAGCGTTATTTTAAGGAGCGCCGCATTAAGGTGCAGTTTATCGACCTTAAGGAAAAGGAGATGAGCAAAGGCGAGCTCACGAGCGTGATGCAGGCGGTCGGCGGCATCGACAAGCTGCTCAACCCCAAGGCCAAGGACGAGGAGACGCTCGCGCTCATCCAGCACCTTACCCCCAGCCAGCGCTTCGACAAGCTGCTCGAGAACCAGCAGGTTCTAGCCGAGCCCATCGTGCGCAACGGCAAAAAGGCCACCATCGGTTATTGCCCCGATGTATGGGGAGCCTGGGAGTAGCCTGTGTTATTTGCCGGCGCGTGGGTATAAGAGCAGGCGTTTGGCATATGATTCAACTGTAAGCCATGTCTAACAAAGGAGGGCACATGCCCAACAAACCCGTGAAGATCATCATGCTTACCGGATACCTCGGTGCCGGCAAGACCACGCTGCTCAACCACATCCTCGCTAACGACGGCGGCATCCGCGCCGCCGTGATCGTCAACGATATCGGCGAGATCAACGTCGACGCCAGCCTTATC
>DBFNYT010000130.1:0-5728 GCA_048425625.1 Collinsella sp.
GACGAAGAAAAACTCTACGGTATGGGCGACGCGACGGACGTTTGCGCCTACCCACATGCGAATGGAAGCAAGTCGACCAGACCGGACATTCGAGGCAGCCGAATCGGTGCCCCCGGTTATTCCGTTCTCCGTCTGAGCTTCGCCCGTGGCATCGGCAGCCTGAACGCTCGCAGCCTGACCCTCCACCACACGTGCGGTGGACTCGCTCAGCAGCGACGTCTGCACCGCGTTTTGCTCCGTCAGCACCCAGATGCCTGCCAGCGTTGCGGCGAACAGAGCGATCGCGATCCACCCGATTATTTTCTTCGTGTGCGCCAAAGGCCAACCTCCGTCTTTTTAAATATGAGCGAGTGTAGTCTAAATAGCAGTGTCGTCGTAGCAAAATTTGAATCGCAACAAGAAGCGACAGAGATGCTATCTCCTAACCCGCCTCGCGCATCCAGCGATCGAACGTCCCCACGCACACACCCAGGCGCTTTGCCGCTTGGCTGCGGGTGATATCGCCTGCCTCATAACTATCGCGCACCAGTTCAAACTGCGGAGGGCATGGCTTGCGAGGCCGGCCAAACCGCACCCCTCGCGCCCGCGCCGCCGCAATTCCCTCCGCCTGACGCTGATGGATGTTCTCGCGCTCCACCTGCGCCACGTAGCTCAACAGCTGCAGCACAATGTCGGCAATCAGTGTACTCGTCACGTCCGGCGCTTCTCCATCCTTTGCGCGCGTGTCGAGCAACGGCATATCCAGCACCACGATGGCCGTCCCGCGCTCTTTTGTAATAAGCCGCCATTCCTCGAGTATCTCGCTGTAGTTACGACCCAAGCGATCGATGGACAACACCACCAGCACGTCCCCATCCCCCAGCACGCGTAGCAGATCGCGATAACGCGGACGGTCGAAGTCCTTGCCGCTCGCACGGTCGGCATAAATATTCGCCGACTCCACGCCATAGGCGATCAGCGCATCAAACTGCCGATTCAGGTTCTGATCACGCGAGCTCACGCGCGCATAGCCGTACACAGTCGCCATCTCATCCCCGCTTTCTTGTAAACCTGCCAAAAGGGACAGGTTTATTTTGGTAGGTTTTACCTCCCAAATAGCAGGCGGATAGGCGGCCGAGCAGGCGGCGACGCGGCCATCATTCAAATGCGAGGGCGGCCCCGAAAGACCGCCCCCACTCCCGCACGGTCGGGATTCGGCTAATGGATAAGCTTAAAGTCCAAGTGTCCGCGCGTGGTATTGACGCGCGAGACCTCGATAATCACGCGCTGGCCCAGCTCGTAACGAGCCCCCGTGTCAGCGCCCGTCAGTGTAAGCGCGTCCTCGTCGAACTCAAACCACTCGTTGCCCAGGCTTTTAATCGAGACCAGGCCCTCGACCTGCGTCAGATCCAAGCGAACAAAAAGACCCATGCTGCTGACCCACGAGATGGTTCCGGTATAGCGCTCGCCCAGACGATCCTCGTAGTACTGGGCGATCTTGATCTTTTGCGTCGCATGGCTGGCAGCGTCGGCCGCGCGCTCGGCATCGCTGCAGGCGCGACAGATCTGGGGCAGAATGCGCGGCAGCGACTCGCGCCCCTTACCGATCAGGCGCGGCGTGCGGACCAGGGCGTCCTTGCCGCCCAGCCGCTCGTAAGCCAACTGTAGCTTGAGCACGCGGTGCACCACCAGATCGGGGTAGCGACGGATGGGGCTCGTAAAGTGGCAGTAGCACGGCGCGGCGAGCGCAAAGTGGCCCTCGTTGCGTGGCTTGTACAGCGCGCGCTGCATGCTGCGCAGAAGCAGTGTGTTGACGAGCGGCGCGCTGGCCGTACCGGCGGCAGCATCAACTGCGGCCTGCAGCTCATCGGGGCTTCCCAGGGCAATGCCAGCTGCGCGACGATCGTCGATAATACCCAGCTGAGCCAGTGCCACGGCGGCGCCGTGCAGGCTATCGGGACTGGAATCATCGTGCACGCGATAGCAAGCCTCAATGTCGCGGTCGGCCAGCCACTCGGCCACGCACTCGTTGGCGAGCAGCATGGCTTCCTCGATCAGCGACGTGGCACACGAGCGCTCGCGCGCCACAATCTGCACGGGCACGCCGTCCTCGTCCAACAGAGCGCGAATCTCAGCCGTATCGAAGTCGACCGAACCACGCGCGCGACGAATGTGGCGGCGAAGCTCGGCGAGCTCGTTAGCGGCGACGAGAAAATCACCCAGATCGACGTTATAGCCGCGAGCAGTTTCCTCGCACGCAAGCCCACGCTCGAGCGCTTCCTCACGCGAAGTCTCTACAGCCGCAACATCCTCGGCGGCGCCCTCCAGCGCCCCATACTCCACCGCGCTGGCACGTACCAGCAGCGCTTCGGCGCCGTCGTAGTCCATGCGCACGCGCGAACGAATCACACTGGGATAGGGATCGTAGTGGCGAACGCGGCCCTGCGCATCGAGTTCAATATCGACGGTAAACGCCAGACGATCCTCGTCGGGACGAAGCGAGCACAGGTCGTTCGATAAGCGCTCAGGCAGCATGGGCAGCACTCGATCGGCCAGATACACCGATGTCGTGCGATGGCGCGCCTCAAGATCGATATGCCCGTCCCAGGCCACATAGTGCGAGACATCGGCGATGTGGACGCCCAGCTTGTAGCCGCCATCGGGCGTGCGCTCCAGCGAAATGGCATCGTCAAAGTCGCGAGCGTCGACCGGGTCGATCGTGATGATAAAGCGGTCGCGTAGATCGCGTCGGAGCGGATCTTTGAGCGCCGCGGTCACATCGAGCGAAAGCCCCTCGGCCTCGGCCAGCGCTGCCTCGGGATAGCTGTCGGTATAGCCATAGCGCGCCATTACGTATTGAACACCCAGATCGGGCGCGTCATCGCCGCCAATACGGCGCTCGATGGTCACGGTGCCCGATTCAAGGCGCGTCGGATAGGTCAGAATGCGTGCGACCACAGCGTCACCGGGATGAACGCCCAGGCGCTCGGCCGAAGTGTCCTCGGGCAAAATGAAGAAATCGGCCTTGAGACGCGAATCGAGCGGCTCGATCACGCCGAGCGGACCGGCCGTCTGGTACGTGCCCACCACACTGATGGCAGCGCGCTCGACGACCCCCTCAATCACGGCACGACGCTCACCATGCGGGCTGTTCTTAATGCTCACGGCGACGATATCGCCGTCCATAATCTCGCGCTTACCGCGGCCCATGACTTTATAGTCGCCGTTCTCGGTTACAACGTAGGCGCTGTGCTCATGGAGCTGCACGCGCCCGGTCAGGCTCGGACGGCGTTCGCTGCGCACCGGCCCGCGCTTATTGCGAGCTCCACGCTTATGCTGGTTATTGCGCCCCATGGCGCCTCCTAACTATCGATTGCGAACTCCAAAGAGTCTACCCAAATGATTCGCTTTCCTGCCGTCCCCTAGGGGACAAAAAACGGGCCGCCCCATAAGAGACGACCCGTTGGAAGGGATGAGTTCCAGGCATGCCTACACGCGCAGGTAGCGGCGCATGGCGATGGCAGAACCAAAGAGACCGATAATCACGCCGACCAGAATCAGCGCAGCATAGGTCACCAGGTAGTACTGCATCGGCAGGGCAAACGACATCCAGCCGATGCTCTCCTGCAGACGCGGAATCATCAGATTGCGCAGCAGCTCCAGAACGCCGATGGAAAGCAGCGAGCCCAAAATGGCCTGCAGTACGCCCTCGGTGATAAACGGGCCACGAATGAAGCCGTTGCTGGCGCCGACCAGACGCATAATCGCAATCTCACGACGACGCGCCGTGATGGACAGGCGAATCGTGTTGTTGATGAAGATGAATGCGATAAAGGTCAGAAGGCCAACGAGTACCACGGCGGCGATGCGGATATAGTTGGTCACCTGGAACAGGCGGCTCACTTCCTCCTGGCCGTACAGCACGCTCGCGTTGACGTCGCCGTCATCCGCGATCTTCTGGAAATCGGCATCCTTCTTGAGCTTCTTGGCCGTGCTCTCGACCTGAGACGGATCGTCCATCTCAATCGCAAACGAGGCGGGCAGCGGGTTCTGGCCGTCGAGCGCGCTCATGGTGGCGTCGGCGTTACCCGACATCTTGCTCGTGTACTCGGCCAGCGCGTCGTCCTTGTCCTTATAGGTCACGGACTTGACGTTGCTCCACGTCTTGAGCTCGGCCTCAAAGGCCTGGACGTCTGCCTGATCGGCGTCATCGCTAATAAAGGCATTAATGACAACCTGATCCTCGACGGTACCGATCACGGAGTTCAGCATCGCGGAACCCATAATGAACAGGCCGATGATAAACAGCGAAAGGAAGATCGTGATGACGGCGCCGAGCGAGGTAGTCCAGTTACGGAAGAAGTGGCTGATTGCCTCTTTGAAGGAGTAGCCCACGTTAGTTGGTGCCATAGTTGCCGTAACCTCCCCTCTCCTGGTCGCGAATAACGTGGCCGCCCTCGAGGGCGATCACGCGACGGTGCATGCTATCGACCATCTCGCGGTCGTGCGTGGCGACGATCACGGTGGTGCCGGTGCGGTTAATACGCTCGAGCAGCTTCATGATGCCCAGCGAGATCGCCGGGTCGAGGTTGCCCGTCGGCTCGTCGCAGATCAGCAGCGGCGGACGGTTGACCATAGCGCGGGCGACGGCAACGCGCTGCTGCTCGCCACCGGAAAGCTGGTCGGGCAGCGAGTCCATCTGATCGGCCAGGCCGACCAGACGCAGCACCTCGGGCACCTGGCTGCGAATGACGCCCTTGGGCTTGCCGATGCACTGCAGGGCAAACGCCACGTTTTCGTAGGCGGTCTTTTGCGGCAGAAGCTTAAAGTCCTGGAACACGGCGCCAATCTGGCGGCGCAGGAACGGAACCTTGCGGTTCTTGATCTTCATGAGGTCCTGACCGGCAACCAGGATGCGGCCGCTCGTCGGCTTGACGTCACGGTTGAGCGTCGACAGCAGCGTGGTCTTACCCGAGCCGGAGTGACCGACCAGGAAGACGAACTCGCCCGGATAGATCTCGATGTTGATGTCGTCGAGTGCAGGCTTGTTGGGCTGTGCCGGATAGATCTTGGTGACATGCTCCATAAGGATGACGGGCTCGACACCGGCCTGCTTGGCCATCTTCTTGCGGCTGGCCTGCGGATCGATGGGCGCAAACACCGACGTAAAATCGGGGTTGTTGAGCGCGTTATCGAGGCTTGCGACCTCGGCTGCCTGATCGCTCTCGACCACCGGGGCAGCAGGCTGCGTGGGGTCGGGAATAGCGGCAAAGAGACCGGACTGCGCAGGCTGAGGAGCCGGCGTCGCAGGGGCCAAGGGGTCGGGAATGCCGGCCATGGTAGGCTGCGGCGTGGCGGCACCAGCCTGAGGCTGCTCCACGCGAGCGGTCACGGCCTGAACGGGCTCAAAACCCGCCGTGCCGGAAAGCGCGACATCGCTGGTTGGATTGTAGGCAAAGGGATCGGATGCCGGCTGTGCCTGATCTGCCGGCTGAGCGGGGGCCTGAGCAACAGGCTGGCCCTCTGAATCCGGAGTGGCGAAACGACTGCCCTGGACGCCTGCCTGCGTCTTGGGGGCATCATCGCCCGCACCGGAGGTACGGAAGTGGTTACCCACTGGTGCTCCTTATCGTCGTGCGTTTAAACTACATGAGCGCTTTGTATTTTAGCAGCATTAGCTTTGCTGCACATAAGAAGCATGGCGTGCTTAGGGATCCCGTCGGCCAGGCACAGGGTTACTCTCCAAATC
>DBFNYT010000131.1:0-16500 GCA_048425625.1 Collinsella sp.
GATATTTTCTACCAGCTAGGGCCTCTTACTCGTCTAGGAGATCTTCTGGCATGTCGTTGCCGTCGCCTAGATCGACAGGGGTTTCTTCGGAAGCAGAGACGTTTTCTGTGGCTTCGCCCTCGGGCTTCTCTTTGGCGGCCGTCATGCGGGCTACGGCGCAGATGCGGTCGTTGTCGTCGACGGTCATCATCTTGACGCCCTGGGTGGCGCGGCCGGTCTGGCTGATCTCGTCGGTCTTGACGCGAATGACCGTCGCGCCCTCCGTCACGATGAACAGCTCGTGCTGTGGGCCCACCGTCTTCATGGCCGCAAGGTTACCCTTACGCTCGGTCATTTGGATGGTGTAGACGCCCTGGCCGCCGCGATTCTGCTCCGGGTAGTCCGCAACCGGCGTGCGCTTGCCGTAGCCGCGCTCGGTGATGACGAACAGATCGCCGTTGCCGTTAGTGACTTCCATGCCCAGAACGCTCACACCGTCCTTCATGCCGATACCGCGAACGCCGCTGGTATCGCGGCCGGTAGCGCGCACCTGCTCCTCGGAGAACATGATCGCCTTGCCCGCGGTGGTGGCCAGGATGATCTTGTCACCCTCGCGCACGCGGCGCACGTTCAGCAGCGCGTCGTCGTCACGCAGGTTGATAGCGATCAGGCCGTCGCGACGGCTGCGGTCATATGCGCTCATCACGGTCTTCTTGACCATGCCGCTCTTGGTGGCAAACATCAGGTACTCGTCGGCCGGGAACTCGCGGCAGCTGATGACGCTCGCGATCTTCTCGCCTTCCTCGAAGGGCAGCAGGTTGACGATCGCGGTACCGCGCGCCTGGCGCGTACCCACCGGCAGCTCGTGCACCTTCAGGCGATAGACCTTGCCCTTGCTCGAGAAGAACAGCACGTACTCGTGCGTGGACGCGATGAACATCTCGTCGATAACGTCGTCCTCTTTGAGGTTGACGCCCGATACGCCCTTGCCGCCGCGCTTCTGGGCGCGGTAGGCAGCCACCGGGATACGCTTAACGTAGCCGGTATGGGTGATGGTCACGACCATATCCTCGTCGGCGATGAGGTCCTCGACATCCAGGTCCTTCTCAACCTGGCTGATCTCGGTGCGGCGCTTGTCGCCAAACTTCTTGGAGATCTCGCGCATCTCTTCCTTGATGACGCCCAGGATCTTCTCCTC
The DNA here is from genome assembly GCA_048425625.1 of Collinsella sp. Taxonomy (GTDB): domain Bacteria; phylum Actinomycetota; class Coriobacteriia; order Coriobacteriales; family Coriobacteriaceae; genus Collinsella. The sequence goes on from DBFNYT010000131.1 coordinate 1,178, forward strand.
ATGCGCCAGCAGGTCCTCGTAGTAGGCGATGGCGCGGCGCAGGCCGTCCAACTCTTCTTGGATCTTGTCGCGCTCCAGGCCGGTCAGGCGGCGCAACTTCATCTCGAGGATGGCCGTGGTCTGCTCGGGCGTAAAGCCAAAGCGCTCGATCAAGCGGCTGCTGGCCTCGGAGTCGGTCTGCGAGGAGCGGATGATGCTAATGACCTCGTCGATATGGTCGAGAGCCATCAGATAACCCTCGAGGATATGCGCACGGGCTTGGGCCTTCTTAAGGTCGAAGCGGGTGCGGCGGGTGACGACGTCGACCTGGTGGTCGATGTAGTGCTGCAGCATCTCACGCAGGCTCAGGCATTTGGGAACGCCGTTGACGAGCGCCAGGTTGTTGGCGCCAAAGGTCGTCTGCAGCGAGGTGTACTTATACAGGTTGTTGAGCACGACCTGCGGAATGACGCCCTTCTTGAGCTCGATAACCAGACGGATGCCCTTCTGGTTGGACTCATCGCGCATATCCGAGATGCCCTCGATGCGCTTGTCGTTGACGAGCTGGGCAATCTTCTCCTGCAGGGTGCCCTTGTTGACCATGTAGGGAATCTCGGTAAAGACCAGGCGGCTGCGACCGGTCTTGGTGGACTCAACGTGTGCCTTGGCGCGCACGGTAATGGAGCCGCGGCCGGTCTCGTAGCTCTGCTTAATGCCGGCGCTGCCCATGATGATGGCGCCGGTGGGGAAGTCCGGACCGGGCATGATCTGCATGAGCTCGTCGACGGTGGCGTCGGGGTTGTCGATCAGGTAGCAGGTGGCCTCGATCGCCTCGGTGAGGTTATGCGGAGCGATGTTGGTGGCCATGCCGACGGCGATGCCCTGGCTGCCGTTGACCAGCAGGTTGGGGAAGCGCGCAGGCAGCGCCACGGGCTCGGCGAGTGATTCGTCGTAGTTGGGCTGCCAGTCGACGGTATCCTTCTGCAAGTCACGCAGCAGTTCCATGGCGGGCTTTGCCAGGCGGCTCTCGGTGTAACGCATGGCGGCGGCGCCGTCGCCGTCGATGTTACCGAAGTTGCCGTGACCGTCGATGAGCGGCGTGCGCATGGAGAACCACTGTGCCAGGCGGACCATGGCCTCGTAGACCGCGTAGTCACCGTGCGGGTGGTACTTACCGATAACTTCGCCGACCGTCCAAGCTGACTTCTTGTGCGGGCGGTTGGGGTAGATGCCGCTCTCGTTCATCGCGTACAGAATGCGGCGGTGCACCGGCTTTAAGCCATCGCGCACGTCCGGTAGGGCACGCGCCGTGATAACCGACATTGAATACTCGATGAACGATTGCTTCATCTCGCGACCGAACTCCGAAATCTGGAGCTGGCCGCCGTTGATATCCTCGCCGGCCGAGGCGCCGCGATCGACTTCGCCAAAGCTCTCCTCGAGCTCGGCGTCGTCTTCTTCCTCATCATCATCGGCATCGGGGTTATAGGCGTCCGGATCGCCGTCCTCGCCCTGCTCAGCACGGGCAAGCAGGCGCTTCAGATCATCGGGCATACCGGCATCGCCGGCCTCGTCCATACCCTCGTTATTGTTGATATCGTCTGCCACGTTACCTCCTCTTAAGCGTCAAGGAAACGCGCGTCATGCGCATGTTTTTCAATGTACTCGCGGCGATAGCCGACCTCGGAACCCATCAGCTCGCGCACGGCGCGGTCTGCCACCACGGCGTCCTCGATCGACACGCGCTGCAGGATGCGGGTCTTGGGGTCCATCGTCGTCGAGGCAAGCTGCTTGGGGTCCATCTCGCCCAGGCCCTTGTAGCGCTGGACGGTATAGCCCTTGCGCTTTTTGGTGATCTTGCCGTCCTTGGCCTTGCCGTCCTCGTCGTTATCGTCGGGGTTCAGGCCCAGGCTCTGGATGGTGTCGCGCAGGATCTCGTCTTCGGGCTGGCGGCCGTTGGGATACACGTAGTGGATCTTGTTGCGCACCTTAATGCCAAAGATGGGCGGGCAGGCAACATAGACGTAGCCGGCATCGATCAGCGGACGCATGTACTTGTAGAAGAACGTCAGCAGCAGGATGCGGATATGCGCGCCGTCGACGTCTGCATCGGTCATGATGATGATCTTGTGGTAGCGCGCCTTGGTGATATCGAAATCGCCGCCGTCGCCGGCACTCGTCGTGACGCCGCAACCGATCGCGGTAATCAGCGACTGGATGGTGTCACTCGAGAACGCGCGATGGTCACCAACGCGTTCGACGTTCAAAATCTTGCCGCGCAGGGGCAGAATCGCCTGGATGTCTCGGCGGCGGCCGTCCTTGGCCGAACCGCCTGCCGAGTCGCCCTCTACAATGAAGAGCTCGGTCAGCTCGGCATCGCGCACCGAGCAGTCGGCGAGCTTACCGGGCAGGGACGCCGTCTCGAGCAGGCTCTTGCGGCGGGTCGCCTCGCGCGCCTTGCGGGCGGCATTGCGCGCCTTGCAGGCCTGTTGCGCCTTCTTGACGATCTCGCGAGCGGGCTTGGGATGCTCCTCGAGGTAATCGACAAGGCCGTCGGTCACAATCTTGAGCGTGAGCGCTCGCATATAGGAGCTGCCGAGCTTTGCCTTGGTCTGGCCCTCAAACTGCGGATCGGGCAGCTTGACCGAGATAACGGCCGAAAGGCCCTCGCGCACATCGTCGCCGGTCAGGTTGGCGTCTTTTTCCTTGAGCAGGTTCTGCTTGCGCGCGTAATCGTTGATCACGCGGGTGAGCGCGGTGCGGAAGCCCTCAAGGTGCATGCCGCCTTCGGGGGTGTAGATGTCGTTGGCAAACGACATGACGTTCTCGCCGTAGCCGCTATTCCACTGCAGGGAAACCTCGACCTCTCCCATCTTGGCCACAGGCGCGTCCGGGTCCGATTTGCCCTCGATGTAGATGGGCTCCTTAAAGGCCTCGGGGACGTCCTTGCCCTCGTTGAGGAACTTGACGAAGTCGATGATGCCGCCCTCGTAGCAAAACTCCTCCACGTGGGGAGTCGCTTCGCGCTCGTCGGTCAGCACGATTTTGAGGTTCTTATTGAGGAACGCCGTCTCCTGCAGACGGTTGTGCAGCGTATCGAAATCGTAGATGCAGGTCTCGAAGATCTCATCGTCGGGCCAGAAGGTGACGGTGGTGCCCGTCGAATCCGAGGTGCCCACGACCTCCATCTTCTTGACGGTCTTGCCGCGCGAGAACTCCATCTCGTAGGTGTTGCCATCGCGACGAACCTGAACGACCACGCGCTTGGACAGTGCGTTGACGACGGAGATGCCCACGCCGTGCAGGCCGCCCGAGACCTTATAGGCCGAGTTATCGAACTTACCGCCGGCGTGCAAGATCGTCATGACGACCTCGAGCGTCGGGATCTTTTTAACAGGGTGCTCGTCGACGGGGATGCCGCGCCCGTTGTCGACGACCGTGATGGAGTTGTCGGCGTGGACCGTCACCTGGATCTCGGTGCAGAAACCGGCCATGGCCTCGTCGACGGAGTTGTCAACGATCTCCCACACCAGGTGATGCAGACCGCTGGCGCTCGTCGAGCCGATATACATGCCCGGGCGCTTACGAACGGCCTCGAGACCTTCGAGAATCTTAATCTCGCCGCCATCGTAATCGTTTTCGTTTGCCACACGTCCTCCTTCAGTCAAGAAAATGTGTACAGCCTTACTAGTTTATCGTAAAAAAATACCCTCGGGAACGAGGGTATTTGGCTCTACAAGGCCACCAGATGCGATTTAAGGCTCTTTTTTGCCTTGCACGCCCTTGGCCCACTCGGCACTGGCTCTCATGGCGTTCTCGAGGGCCTCGCGCAGTTTTTGGTCTTCGATGGGCGCCACTTGGCGCTCAATCTCGGTGCGCTCGGCCTCACTTAGGTCAGCATGCGGAGCCGGCGGGCGCTCGGCCACGGCAGGACGCAGACGCTCTTTGGCAGCGGGCGGCGTGTGACCGGGCGCGGTGGTTTTGAACACCAGGCCATCCACATGCGCACCGACGCGCTCCATGCGCGCGCGGATGATCTCGCGCAACAGCGTCATTTCCTGCGTCCACGAGGGCGAATCGAGATATACCAGCAGCTCATTGGACTCGGGCAGGTAGCGCAGGCCCGTCACATGCCGCCCCTCGCGCGTGCCCGAGCACACCGCGTTCCACGCGCGATAGACCGCGCGCGACTCCTCGGCAGCCTCCATCTGCGCGCGGCGCTCAGGTGTTGCAGCCGCCAGGATGCGCTGGCGCTCTGCGTTTAAAAACCCACTGAAGGCGACCGTTTCGCTCTCGCGCTCGTAATTAGCACGTCTCACCCATGCTCACCACCTTGGCTCGATCAAGCAGGTCATCGGTAAAGTATCCCAGGTTGGTCGTGGTTATGACCGTTTGGATATCATCGCCGATCAGCCGCAGAAAAGCACCGCGGCGCTCGCCGTCGAGCTCGCTCATCACGTCGTCCAGAAGCAGCAGCGGAGCAGTACCCAGAACATCGCGAGCCACGGCCACCTCGGCCACCTTCCAGGACAGCACCAACGTTCGCTGCTGTCCTTGGCTGGCAAATGAACGGGCGGAGCGACCCGCCACGGTAAATTCAATCTCGTCGCGATGCGGTCCCACCAACGTCACGCCGCGGCGAATTTCCTCGTCGGCGTGCTCATCAAGGGCGGCCAGCATGCGCTCGTACGCCCAGCCCTTCAGCTCTTCGCGATCCTCGACCTGGGGCAAATCCCCCAGTGTGGACGTATAGGTCACGTTGGCAGCCTCGCCGGACGCCACTTGCCCGTAGGCAGTGTGTACATGGCCCGCCAGCCGGTCGAGCAGGGCCAACCGGTGCACGAGCAGAGCCGCGCCCGCGCGGGCAATCGAATCGTTCCACGCGCCGAGCATCTCACGGCAGCACCAGGTCTCCTTGAGCAAGGCGTTACGCTGGGTCACGCAGCGCCCATAGGTGCTCGCAAGATCGGCATAGCGTGCGCTCAGTTGCATGCCAAAGTCATCGAGGGCGGCGCGGCGCACACTGGCGCCTCGCTTAACCATGTCCAGATGGTCAGGGCAAAACAGCACGCTCGGCAGAACCCCGCGTACACCGGCGGCAGAGCATCTCTTGCCGTTGCGGCTAAACGAGCGCTTACCGTCCTCCGCGCTCAATCCCATATCAAGCACGCGGCCGTCGCCCTCGAGCCTCAGCTCGACCTTGCACGAGCCCACGCCGTCATGGACGAGCTCGGCTGCGGTCGGATGCCTAAACGAGGCGCCGCTCGTCAGCAGCTGCAGCGCCTCTATGAGATTGGTCTTTCCCGCCGCGTTTGGTCCCGCAAGTATCGTCACGCCCTCGTCCAGGGCAAGACGATAGCTATCGAAGCTGCGGTAGTGCGCGACGGAAAGATCGCGGGCGAACATGGTCATGGCGCAGCGCTAGATGCGGACCGGCATGACCAGGTACAGGTAGTTGATCTTGTCGTAGGACTTGAAGATGCCCGCCTGCGAGTAGCTCTTGAGCTCCAGCGTGATCTCCTTCTCCTTGGACAGGGCATTGAGGCAGCCGAAGATGTAGTGGTAGTTGAAGGCGATGGTGCCCGACTCGCCCTCGGCCTCGACATCGATCGTCTCCTGCGCAAGGTCCTGGTCATTGGAAATGGAGGACAGGCCCATCTGCCCGTTCTCGACATCGATCTCGAACTTGACGGCGGGGTTGGCGCTCGCGATAACGGCCACGCGCTTGAGGGCGGCGTTAAAGGCGGCGACGTCAATCTTGACGCTCGTCACGCACGAATCGGGGATGAGCTGCTTGTAGTTGGGGTACATGCCCTCGATACGGCGCGACACGTAGGTGGTGTTGCCGGCCTCAAAGACGACCTGGGTGTCGGTAGCCCCGATCATGATGGTCGCCTGGCTGGCCATGATGTTCAGCGCGTCGTTAAAGGCGTCGGCCGGAACGTTGAGCTCAAAGGAGCCCTCGAGGGTCGAGGTCTCGACCTGCGTATCGCACACGGCCAAGCGGAAGGAATCGGTCGCCACCAGGCGCACGGTGTTGTTCTCGACCTTCATGTGCACGCCGCCCAGGATGGGGCGAGCCTTGTCGGTCGAGGTGACGCGCCACACGCGGCCGACCATCTCGGACAAGATATCGGTCGGCAGCTCCACGGCACTCTCGATGGCATAGGCCGGAAACTCAGGGAAGTCATTGGCATCGAGCGTGTTCAGGCGGAACGAGCTCTTCTCGCAACTGATCAGCACCTGGCGCTCGGACAGCTCAAAGGTGACCGGGGCATCGGGGAGAGTCTTGGTGATATTGGAGAGCATCTTACAGGGGATAACCATCTCGCCCTCTTCTTCGACATGCGCCGCGATGCGATGACGGATCGAGATGGTGTAGTTAGAGGTCTGGAATTCCAAGATGCCGTCTTGCGCCTTGACAAGCACGCCCGACAGGATGGGAAGGGTGGATGCCGAAGCGACACCCTTCATAACGACGCCGATGGCTTGTGTAAGCGAGCTCTGGCTGACGGTGAACTTCATCTTTTAATACCTTTCTATAGATATAAATATCTTAATAATAGTAATAGCACTGACGAAACTGTTGATTACTCACAAAGACGCAGGTCAGACCCAGAAAGAGAATCGACAGCAACCTGTGTGCAACAGGGGTGGTTTTCCACGTTCAAAACCTGCGCAAAACTTTTCATCACCGCGGATTGGGTTTTAGACACCTTATGCCCGTGGTTTCGACAAGTTTTCAACAGGTGTCTCTATTTCCCTACGAGCGTAGTGTAATTTTATCGCGCAGCGACTTGAGGTCTTCGGTGACGGTGCGGTCTTCCTGGATCATCTTCTGGACCTTTTTGTAACTCGTGCTGACGGTCGAGTGGTTGCGGTTGCCAAATTCGGCGCCTACCGCCGTGGTCGTCATCTCGCACATTTCGATGGCCAGGTAGATAGCGATATGGCGTGCTTTGGCGATATTGGCGTTGCGACGCGGGCCGATGAGCTCCTCGTGCGTCACGCCGTACTGCTCTTCGATGACGGACTGAACCGTTTGCACGTTGATCTTTTTGGCCGATGTGTCGAAGTACTGGCTGGCGATGGCGTCGATATCGTCAAAGGTGAGCTCCCCGCCCTCGCGCTCGCGGTCGCCCGCCTCGCCGGCGCAGCGCTCGCAGAAGCTCTCGAGTTCGCGGATGTTGGTGCCCGACACCTCTGCCATGTGCTTAAAGTGCTCATCGGTCAGGTGCCCGCCGTCGCCCCCGTAGGCCGCCAACAGTGAGTCGTCGCCTGCCTCGGGAGCGGCGACGATGGTGTTCTCGTAATAGCGCTGCAAGATCTTGTATTTCATCTCGTAGCTGGGCTCTGCGACCAGGCAGAGCATGCCGGCGTTGAAGCGGCTGGTCAGGCGCTCGTCCATGCTCAGGTCCTTGGGGGCGCGGTCTGCCGCGATGACGACCTTCTTGTTGTTGCGGATGAACTCGTCCATGAGCTGGAAAAAGTAGTCCACGCTCGCGCGCTTGCCGATGATGTTTTGGATGTCATCGATGATGAGCACGTCCACGCCGTGGTACGCCTGCATGATGGGGGCGTTGCTCTTCTTTTGGCGGTCGAACTCGGTCATCAGGTCGTCCAGATATGCCTGGGAGTTGGCATACTTGACCTTGATCTCGGGCGACTTCTCGGCGAGCTCGTTTTTGATGGCAAGCAGCAGGTGCGTCTTGCCCAGGCCCGATTTGCCGTAGATAAACAGTGATGTGCATGTGCCGCGCTCGTCCGCGAGGGCGGCAAACTTGAGTGCCGAGCGATAGGCATGGCTGTTCTCGGGGCCGTAGACAAAGTTCTCAAAGGTAAATTTTGAGTTCGCGGCGAGCGGGGCTCCATCCGTATTCTGCTCGGCCGGCACGGTCGGTGCTGGCATGGGTGAAGCGGGGGTCGCAGCTTGCGTGGATTTAGTCGGCGCTCCGCCCTTCATCTGGTTCATCATGCGACGAAAATCGTCGGCCGAGAGCGTGTTCTTGATTGCAATGCCCGAATCCGCGCCCGCCGCTGCGTCGTGAGCGATGGGCATGTGCGTGACGGGTGCGTTCGTTGACGTCGCTACCGCGGTCGGCAACGGCGCCATGGTTTCACGGGAAACATCGCTGTGCTGGTGCTCGATTGTCGGCACGTCGCCTGCGGAGGCCGGCACCGCCGGGGAAGCAGCGGGAGCCGTGGCGGGCGCCGTCGCGGCAGCGGATTCCGTAGCGGCGCCTTGCGGTGCCACGATGTCGAGCGCAATCGGCGCAAAGGCGATTTCTTCCAGATAGGCCTCAATAGTCGGCTGATGCTTTTTGAGCTGCGCGATGGCAAAGCGCGAGGGGGCCTCGATCGTGAGCGTATCTTCGGTCAGGCTTATGGCGCGCGATTGCCCCAGCATGTTGATGAGGCGTGCATCTTGGCCGTCGCGCTGACAAAAGGCGATGGCATCCCCCAGGATGATGCTTGCTTCCTCGTCCACTGTCTCTCCCGTTCTTTAGCTCTGAGCTCGCACGCGAGCGGCGCCGAGTTCGGTCAGATGGTATTTCTGGCCATGCTTGATGACCAAGCCGGCCTGCGCCAAGTCATTGAGCGTGCGTGACCAAGTGGGGGCCGAGTTTCCAAACGTCCTCGCCAGATCGGTTGCACCGCACGCTTGATTTTGCGCCAGATAGCCCAGCGCGGCGTTGCCGCGATCGCTTACGAATACGTCCGGTTGTGGCTGCGCATACTGATTTGCTGCATTAGGATACATCATTTGAGCTGCTGGTTGTTGAGAACTCTGCATCGGCGGCATTTGCTGTTGAAAACTTTGAGGCCACTGTTGGTAAGGCTGTGGAGGCATCTGCTGGGTCCAAGGGTTGTACTGCTGCTGCGGCATCTGCTGGTACGGCTGCTGATATCCCTGCTGGTACTGCTGCGGGAACTGCTGGCCATACCCCAGTGGCGGCATCTGCTGATATGGATATCCCTGTTGGTACGGCTGATAGCCCATTTGCTGGCCACCCGGCGCCCCCGTCGCCTGCTGCATTGCTGCTGCATCCTGATCAGCCAGCGGCATGGCCTCTGGCATGTTTGGCGGCATCGACATAGATGCCGCCTGGGGTTCTTGTGTGGGAAGCATTCCGGGCTGCTGCATCTGTCCCACGGGGGGCTGCATCTGCTGCGTTGCCACGGGCTGCTGCGCAAAAGCTCCCGGCAGGGGATATGTGGGCTGCTCCGTCTCGGGCCGCACGGCAGCGCCGCGTCCGCCGGCACGCTCGATTTCCTGCACGCGTTTAGGGTTCAGGCTTACCGTAACCACGGTGCCGTTGCCCATGTTGTCCTCGATGGATACGGCACCGCCGGCGTTTTCCAAATACTCCTGCACCATGGGAAACCCTGCTCCGGTTCCACGGATATAGCGCTTCATCTTGCTGTTTGCGCTGGTAACGCCAAAGTCGAAAGCACGTTCCTTGTCGTCGATGCCGGGTCCTTGGTCAGCAAAGCGGATGGTGTCTCCGCCGTCCAGAATCGAGATGATGGGCTCGGCAAAGTGTGCGTGGATAAAGTTTTCGACAATCTCGCGGATGACCATGAGCGAGATGTGGCCACCTTGTTCTTTCATGCACTGGTAGACGGTGTTGGTCGTCTCTTCCAAATACGTGCGGACATCTTGCGGATCAATGACGATCACACGCGGTGTCGACAGCATGTCGTCATAGACGGCGATGCGCGCGGCGTACATGGCTTTTGGCGCCTGCGTTGTCGTCTGTTCACCTTCGTCACGCTCTTCGCGCACGCCGGTGATGTGCTCGTTGTCGGGTGCCGGGTCTCCGGAATCGACCATGGTGTAAAAGTCGTCAGACATGCCGCTCGCAATCTTCCAAAAGGTTTCGAACAAATAGTAGCTCACCGTGCAATGTTTCTCATCTTTCGACAACTTTTCAAAACCTGTTGAAAACTTTGGAAAACGGACGAAAAGTTCTCAACATTGCCAACATGACCTGTTGAAAACTCGATGAAATATCGTGAAAAGTTGCCATGCACCGCTAAATCGAGCTTGGCTTATGGGGGAACCGTGTGAACTGCGCAACCTTTTACCTTTGATTTCTTGACATTTGAACATTGATTTCCCTACAATCTTCAAGCTCACGTGTCTATATCTGCGTCCGCGTCCCCGCGGACACTCGAAATGCAGCAGGAGGAACTTAAGATGAAGCGTACGTATCAGCCTAATAAGCGTAAGCGTGCCAAGACCCATGGCTTCCGTGCCCGTATGGCCACTAAGGGTGGTCGTGCCGTGCTCGCCCGTCGTCGCGCCAAGGGCCGCAAGCGTCTCACTGTCTAGCAGCGATACACACATCTCGCATGAAGACTATTAAGTCTCGGCAAGATTTCGAGCATGTGTTCAGTCAGGGGCGTCGTTTCAATCACCCTCTGATTCGAATGACCATATGTGAATCGGTTGGCGAAGGCGACTCCGGAAGGGTCGCCTTCGTTGGTGCTAAGCGACTCGGTTGTGCCGTCGTGCGCAACCGATCCAAGCGTGTGATGCGCGAGGCCGCCCGCAGCTGCGGATTTCCCGTTGCGGGTTATGACATCATCTTGTTCGCAACTCCCAAGACGAGGGTTTCCTCGCCGCAGGAGATGGACAAGGCGTTGCGTTCGCTTATGAAGCGCGCCGGCGTTGCCGGGGAGGAGCGATGAGCAATCACGTTTTGCGACGTGTTGCCATCGCTCCTATTCGCATATATCAACAGGTTATTTCGCCCTTATTGCCTGACGCCTGCATTTATTACCCAACGTGCTCGCAATACGCCGTCCAGGCGATTGAGAAGCACGGTGTTTTGAGAGGCTGCTGGCTTGCCGTGAGGCGCATCGCTCGCTGCAATCCCCTGCACGTCGGCGGTTATGACCCTGTGCCCTAGCGGGCACTCGCTATCGGAGGAAAACTTACATGTGGGATTGGATCGTTAACATCCTTTTCGAGCTGCTCAAGCTCATCCAGACCTTTGCGGTCGACTGGGGCCTGTCCATCATCATCCTGGTGGTCATCATCCGTCTGCTGCTGACGCCGCTCATGCTCAAGTCGACCAAGTCGACGGCTCGCATGCAGGTGCTGCAGCCCAAGATGCTCGAGATCCAGGAGCGCTATGCCGACGATCCCCAGCGTCAGGCCGAGGAGATGCAGAAGTTCTACAGCGAGAACAAGTTCAACCCCATGGCTGGCTGTCTGCCGCTGCTGATTCAGATGCCTATCCTGTTCGCCCTGTTTACATTGCTGCGCAACCTGCCGCAGTACTTTAACGACGGCACGTTCTCGTTCTTCAACATCCTGCCCGACCTGACCACCACGCCGAGCGCTTCCTTTGCCGATGGCTTTATGGTTGCACTGCCTGCGCTGGTTTGCCTGATCCTGTTCGCCGTCCTGACCCTGATTCCGCAGCTCTATATGTCGCGCAACCAGACCGGCCAGCAGGCTCAGAGCATGCGTATGATGGCCGTTGTCATGACGGTCATGATGCTTTGGATGGGCTGGAGCTTTCCCGTTGGTGTTCTGCTGTACTACGACGTCTCGTCTGCTTGGCAGGTTATCCAGCAGATTTTTGTGACGCAGAAGGTCATCGACAAGGCGAAGGCCGATGAGGAGGAGCGTCTTAAGAACGCTCCGCTGCAGGTTGAGGTCACTCGTCGAGAGAAGAAGCCGCGCCCGCACAAGAAGAAGTAACGGGATATCAATCTTATTTAGGTACCTAACTTTTGGAGTACGTTATGTCTGAAGAGATCATCGAGGATATGCTTGAGGAGGTTGCCCCGCAGGTCGCGGGCGATTATCCCGAGATTGCACAGCGCTACAAGGCTGGTGAAGAGCTGACCGATGAGGAGCTCGACACCATTGCCGATGTTGCGATTTCCATCCTGCGTTCCATCCTTTCGCACTTCGATGCCGCCAACTCTCCTATCGATGAGTATGAGGGCGACGAGGGTGAGCTGATTTTGGATGTAACGGCTCCCGACCTTGCTGTTCTCATTGGCCGTCATGGTCGCACCCTTGATGCCCTTCAGGTTATGTTCTCTTTGCTGGTGAGCCGCAAACTTGGCTTTAGGTATCCGGTTGTGGTGGACGTAGAGGGATACAAGAGTCGCCGTCAGGACAAGGTTGCTTCCATGGCCCAGTCTGCTGCCGAGCGTGCCATCCGCACTCATAAGAGTGTTTCGCTTCCGCCCATGAATGCCTACGAGCGTCGACTGGTTCACATTGCACTTCGTGGCAATGATGCCGTCGATACTCATTCTGAGGGTTCTGACCCTGATCGCCATGTGGTGATTGTTGCTCGATAATCTTCTCGAGCTTATGCTAAGGGGACGTGGTTTCCACGTCCCCTTTTTTTGTCAAAAGTTCTCGATACACTGATTTTTGTCAGAAAGGAGCTTTCGTTGTTAGTACTTACTGATCAGCAGGCTGACGAGATGTTGAGTCGTCTAACTTCCTATTGCAAAGAGTATTCCTTGAGCGTAACCGATGTTGAGCTGAGGAAATGTATTCAGCATTTGGATTTGGTTCTAGAAACAAATAAGACAACCAATCTCACCCGTATTCTTAACGTAGAAGATGCTGCAGTACTTCATATCCTCGACTCACTTGTTTTGCTCCCCTATATCAACAAGGCTCCTGAGGGAGCTTTGCTCGATATGGGAACAGGTGCGGGCTTCCCTGGTATTCCATTAACCATAACCACGCATCGTAAAGCTACTTATATTGACTCTGTTTGCAAGAAGGTTGATGCGGTTAATTCCTTTGTCCATGCTCTTGGATTGAAACATGCTCATGCGGTTCATGATCGTCTTGAAGAATATGCTCGAAGCCATAAGAAGCAGTTCTCCGTTGTAACCGCCCGCGCACTGGCCCCTCTACCGATTCTTGTTGAGTATGCGGCTCCGTACCTGAAGGATGGAGGGCTATTTGTTATCACCAAGGGCAATCCTTCGGATGAGGAGCTTGCTTCCGGTATGTCAGCAGCTAAGATTTGCGGCTTCACTTTGCTTCTGAATGACGCAATTGATTTGCCTGAAGGCTTGGGTCACAGGGAGTTCATTGTTCTTAAGAAGAGTCATTCAGCATCTGTTTCATTGCCTCGTGCAAATGGCATGGCAAAGAAGAATCCGCTTGCCTAGATGTTTCACGTGAAACATAATAGATACTAACAACTTGCAGTGTTTCACGTGAAGCATGGCGGTTGATATTGAATCGGAATGTTTCACGTGAAACATCCTCCGTTTGACAGCTTCAATACACACCAGGAGGGACCGTGGGATTTCGCGACGTTAAGCGTTCTAAGAGCGCAAAAGACACGCGTATCATTGCAATTATCAATCAAAAAGGCGGCGTTGGTAAGTCAACGACGGCTGTAAACCTTGCGGCGGCACTGGGCGAGCAGGGTCGTAAGACACTGATTGTCGATTTTGATCCGCAGGGAAACAGCACCAGTGGATTCGGAATTGAAAAAGAAGACCTTGATCACTGCATCTATGATGCATTGTTGAATGATGTGCCGGCAGAATCGCTTGTTCTTGATACAAATTGCAAAAAGGTATTCGTAATTCCGGCTACAATTCAGCTTGCAGGCGCGGAAATTGAGCTCGTAAGCGCAATCGCTCGTGAAACCCGCCTCAAAGATTTGCTTGAGCCGATTCAGGACGAGTTCGATTTTATTTTCATTGACTGTCCCCCTTCGCTCGGCCTGCTTACTATCAACGCCTTGACCGCGGCAGACAGCGTTTTGATTCCGATCCAGTGCGAGTATTATGCACTCGAGGGCGTTACGAAGCTGCTTGAGTCAATGAAGATGGTTAAATCACGTCTGAACAAGGGCTTAGACACCTATGGTGTGCTTATGACCATGTATGACTCGCGTACTTCTCTATCGAATCAGGTTGTTGAGGAGGTTCAATCGTACTTTGGTGACAAGGCGTTTAAGACGCTGATCCCCCGTACGGTTAAAATCTCCGAAGCACCGTCTTTTGGAGAACCGGTAATTACCTATGCACCTCAAAATAAGGGTGCAAAAGCGTATATGAACCTTGCAAAAGAGGTGATCAAGCGTGCCTAGTGTAAAGAAACGTGGTGGATTGGGACGTGGACTCAATGCTTTGGTCTCAGAGGCCGAGTATGAGACCGGTGGTTCGGCTGCATCCGCGTCAAAGGCTGCATCTGAAACGAAACTACCTATTGAGGATATTGTTCCCAACCCTAACCAGCCGCGAATTCACTTTAACGAAACCGAACTTCGCGAGTTGAGCGAGTCAATCCAAGAACATGGCGTTTTGCAGCCGCTTTTGGTTCGCAAGCATGGAAACGGCTATGAGATCATCGCTGGTGAGCGTCGTTACCAGGCGTCAAAGCTTGCTGGCCTTGAAGAATTGCCAGTCATCATTAAAGAGGTAAATGATGAAGAGATGCTTGCTCTTGCTCTTATCGAAAACCTTCAGCGTTCTGATCTGAATCCCGTCGAAGAGGCCAAGGGCTATCGTCAGCTTATCGATGCCAGCGGTATGACCCAAGAGGCATTGTCGAAGGCAGTAAGCAAGTCACGCTCTGCAATTACAAACTCACTGCGTCTTCTCGATCTCCCCGAAGTAGTTCAGCAGATGATTTTTGAGGGCAAACTTACTGCTGGTCATGCACGTGCGATTCTTGCGGTTCCCTATGAAGACGCGCGTATTCGACTTGCAGAGAAAGTTGTTGCAGAGGGCCTTTCCGTAAGAGCGACAGAAAATCTTGCTCCGTTGTTTTCTGCCGGAGAGACACCTAAGACGCCGAGACCTGCAACGCCTCAGTCTTTTAAAAAGGCTGCCCGTGTACTTCGTCAGGTATTTAATACCAACGTGCGTGTGAAGAGCTCGCGTGGAAAGAATAAGATTGAGATTGAGTTTAAAGACGAGGAAGAGCTCTCTCGTATTCTTGGCGAAATGATTCAGTTCGATCAAGGAGGCCAAGATGAGGAATAAGATTTTAACAGCGATTGCATTGGCTACGACTGTCGTGGCTGGTGCCTTTGCTGGCTATAAGATCGCGACAGACGATGAACTGCGAGGTCGTTTGCTTCGTGGCGCGCAAGATATCGTCGATACTTCCAAAAAGAAAATGGATGTTATGACCGAAGATGTTGCCATGCGTACTGCTCAGGTAACGAAGAATCCCAAGATTAACCAAAGTTGGGTTAGCAACCAATGGGAAAATGTAGGTTATTAGGTACCTAACAATTACTCAGCATATTTTGAGGGGTCCTTGTCTGATTCACGAGACAAGGACCCCTTATTTTGGCCGTAAAAAATGGGACAGGTAGCAGCTGATT
>DBFNYT010000132.1:0-5435 GCA_048425625.1 Collinsella sp.
ATATGCTGCCTGCACGCAGCCCAAGGCCCGCAAGCTCTTATTCGGCCGCCTCGCGCAGGGCCGACATCGTAGCCGCATATTGCTGCTGCAACGCATGCATTCCCTCGCGAGCGCCGTCAACGGCATCGGCGCCGCGCAGCGCCTCGGTCACCACGACCGCCGGCTCGTACAGATTATCGAATCCCAGGTTCTGGCTCACGCCCTTGAGCGTGTGCGCTGCCATAAACGCTTCCTCGGCGTCTCCCGCCGCCATGGCAGCCTCCAGCTTGTCCATGCTCTCGTCATCTAAAAACTTGAGGGCAAAGCGGGCAAGCATTTCCCCGCCCATCAGCCGAGCACACGCGTCATCATAATTAGCGCCGATCTTCTCATACGCCTCACGCATGGAAATCATGGATTAAAAACTCCTTTGGTCAAACTAAATCGTAGGAAACGCGACGACATCGGCGGGGCGTGCCAACGTCTTGGCAATTTGGTCTTGCACCTCGAGCAAACAGTCGAGCAGCAACGGGTTAAAGGTGCCGCACTTACCGTCCAGAATCATCTTGATCGCTTCCTCGTGCGGGATAGCGTCCTTGTACACGCGCACGCTCGTCAGCGCATCGTACACGTCGGCCACCGAAACCACCTGTGCGGCAATGGGAATTTCGTCTCCCTTAAGGCCATCGGGATAACCCTTGCCGTCCCAGCGCTCGTGGTGCCAACGCGCAATCTGGTACGCATATTCCATAAGCGCATTGCCGGCGTGATGACTACCCAGCTCACGCAGCATGTCGGCGCCGATCGTGGTATGCGTCTTCATAATCTCGAACTCCTCGGGCGTAAGGCGTCCGGGCTTGTTGAGAATCGCATCGTCAATCGACATCTTGCCGATATCGTGCAGCGCCGAAGCCAGGGCGATCGTGGAGCGTTCCTCATTGTCGAGGGAGATCGTGCCGCTACGCTGGACCAGACAGCCAAGCAGCAGCTCGGTCAGCTTCTCGATGTTCGTAACGTGCCTGCCGCTCTCGCCGTTGCGAAGCTCCATGACGCCGGCCATGATATCGATGAGCATGCGACTGTTCTTGACGCGCTCGTTGTACTGCTGGGACAGCAGGTTCGTCAGGCGGCGCTGTTTGGCGTATAGGCGGATGGTGTTGCTTACACGGCGGCGCACGACACGGGAGTCAAACGGGCGGTTGATATAGTCCGAGGCGCCCAGCTCGTACGCGCGCAGAACCATATCATCGGAATCTTCGCTCGAAATCATGATGACAGGCAGATTGTCGATACCCGATCGGCGCGACAGATCGGCCAGTACCTCAAAGCCGCTCGCGCCCGGCATGACAATGTCCAGCAGCACGAGCGACAACTCATCGCCATAACGGTCGACCATATCGAGCGCCGTACGACCGTTATCGGCCTCGAGGATGCAATACTCGTCCTTGAGCATCTCGCTGAGAATGGCTCGGTTCATCTCGGAGTCATCGACGATAAGCACCGAAGGCTTTTCGCTTTGGAAGGCCTCGATGGAATCGGCATCGGTCACGACCGTACCGGCTTTTGCCTTAGCGCGGCTCAATAACTGGACAGCGCGGCCAACGCCCTCATCGACCGTCTCGCCATGAATGCGAACGCCACCAACACATGCCGTCAAGCTCACGTGCTCATGGCCCGGAATAATCGTGGAATGGACGGCATCGGAAACCTGACGCAGACGACGGGCAAAGTCATCGGAGGGAATATTGGGCATGACAGCTACAAACTTGTCGCAGCCATAGCGCACAAGTTCGTCAGTCGAACGAATACCGCTGCGTATGGCTGTTGCCACAGCACCGAGCGCAAGGTCGCCGGCATGGCGGCCACACGTATCGTTGAAGACCCTAAAATCATCAAGGTCGATCATCGCAACACCGGCCTTCATGCGGGCGCTACGGAGCTTTTCTTCGTAATATCGGCGATTGCGCACATTCGTCAGCACGTCGGTGTAGACAAGGTCCTCTTCTGCAGCCTCTTGCCCATCGATCGGACGCACCATCAGCAAGACATGAGGCTCGCCCTCGACCTTTAGAGGGCGCAGACGGGCGCGGTACTCAACACCATCGTTGAGCAGTTGCTCCGACACCTCATCGGAATCTGTCAAGGCCTCAAGACTCGACTGACGCAGACAAGGGCAGCGATCGCCGGCGAGCAGGCAGTTAGGCTCGCTCTTAATCTGATCGGCCGACAGCAAACGTACCACGGGGTAGGTCCTTGCGACACGGGCGACCTCGGCGGCAGCCTCCTTGTCGGTTAGATTGACCTCGTGATTATTGAGCATACGGGGCCCTTTCGATAGTTTCGCATGGAGCGGTGGGTTCCAAATGTTACAAGGGTAACACCTTGTCGATGCAGGTAGGCACGTGAATGCTGTTACATTTTTATGAGTTGGCAGACGGCGCAATTGAAGCCGCAAACGTAAGGTTTTGAGCGCATTTGTTAACACGGCCGAAACGTTTGCGGATGAAGCCTGTTTTGTTTTTTTGCAGCTGCTAGAACCCCAGGATGCCACGGACAGTCTGGGCAGCCGCTGCCGGGCGATCGCGCAGGCCGTTGTGCGCGCCGGGAACCATTACGAGTGGAGAGTCCAAAAGCTCAGCCGCCATCCTCGTTCCCGCCTCACGGGGCGTACCAATCGAGAGCTCGCCCAAAAGCACGGCGGCCACCGTTTTTGACGCACGAACGCTATCCCAATCGGGAACGCAGGTCATAGTAATCCCGTATTCGTTTGCCATGAAGCTGCGGCCGTTGCGCAGGGCATGCTTGGCTTCTGCCTCGGTTAACTTGGGGGCCTCAGGGTCCGAATCACCGATGGCACCCAGGAAGGCCCGTAATGCCCTGGAGACCTTTCCCGCGGCGATCATCTCGAGCAAAACCGGGGCCGCGCCCAGGCCGGCGCCCTCATCCGTCACGGCGGGTTCATGCAGAATCGCACGCGAGATTATGGCAGGGTTTGCACGGAGAAGCTCCAGCGTCACCAGCGTACCGGCACTGTGCGCGAGCACGTTTGCCGGAGCGCCAATATGCTCGATAACAGCTTGCAGGTCGGCGGCTTGGGCGGCGAGGTCGTAGCGTCCGTCTGCAGCGTCGCCACTCTCGCCGCAACCGCGGCGGTCGTAGGCAATGACGCGATAGTCGCAGGCGAGCTCGCGGGCGATACCGTCAAAAAAGACACCGTCGACGCAGGCGCCGTGCACGCACACCAAGGCGGGTGCATCGGACGATACAACCGGGCCGGCATACTCGCGGCAGGCGATCGTAGTGCCCGCATTCTCGACCGTAAAATCCATACTGTGTTCCCATCGTCAACGCCCATCCAGTTGCACGTCAGTACGGCTAGATGGACCCGCATTGCCTTACGCCTTGTTAACAGATTAACTGTACTCGACCCGAGGCTTTTCATGGCACGGCATAATGAGCGACGTTAAAAAACGAAACTTGTAAAGCAAGAGCCCGCACCTTGCTTTGGAGCCGATGCTATGCTTAGGCACAATTGTCTTGAGGAGCATATGCCTATGTCTACGTTTTTGAATGCCAGCCCCATCTTTGGGCCCGTTCGCAGCCGTCGCCTCGGTCTCTCGCTCGGCGTCAACATGATGCCGGCCAGCGGCAAAATCTGCACGTTCGACTGCATTTACTGCGAAAACGGCCTCAATGCCGAGCGCCCCTGCCATGAGCCGTACAACACAGCTGCCGTTGTACTCGACGCGCTCGAGGCAAAGCTGCGCGAGATGGCAGCCGAAGGCGAGCTCCCCGATGTGATCACCTTCGCAGGCAACGGCGAGCCCACCGCCGCACCGGAGTTTCCGCAGGCCATCGCCGGTGCCGTCGCGCTTCGCGACCAGCTGGCCCCAAACACCAAGATTGCCGTGCTCTCCAACGGCACGCGCGCCGGCCGTCCCCAGGTGCACGATGCGCTCATGATGGTCGACGACAACATCCTCAAGCTGGATACGGTCGATCCGGCATTTATCCAGCTGCTCGATCAACCCGTTGGCCCTTACGATGTGGAGCACCAGATCGAGACGTTCGCGAGCTTTAACGGCCACGTCATTATCCAGACGATCTTTTTGACCGGCGAGTATCAGGGCAAGCTCATCGACAACACCGGCGAGGAATACGTCGCCCCCTGGCTCGCGGCGCTCGAGCGCATTCGTCCGCAGGAGGCGACCATTTACACGGTGGCGCGCGAGACGCCGGTCGCCGGCCTTGCCAAGGCAGCGCCCGAGGTGCTCGACGCCATTGCCGCGCGCGTCCAAGCCCTCGGCATTCCCTGCCAGGTGAGCTACTAGCGCGCTGTCACTCCCCAGCAACTCATTTGGGACGGGCTAATTTAGCTACCCCAAGATGATTTTTCTGGGACGGGGATTAAATAATCATTGCGCACCTAATGATTATTTAATCCCCGTCCCAGAAAAATCATCCCCAAATGAGCTGGTCTGCGGGTGGGCTATACTAGCTGCGGATGAAAGGAAGTTAGCCATGTTTGACAAGGGACCTGTGCCCGGCCGCAACGACGCTTGCTGGTGCGGCAGCGGCAAGAAATATAAGAAATGTCACAGCGCCTTCGACGAGCGCCTCGAGCGCCTGTGGGAGGAGGGCTGGGAGGTTCTGCCTCGTACGCTCTACAAGACGCCCGCCGACATCGAGGGCATCAAGCGCTCCGCCGCCATCAACGTGGGCGTGCTCGACTACGTAGGCGAGCGCATCGCCGCGGGCATGACCACCAACCAGATCGACCAGATGATCTACGACTACACCGTCGAGCACGGTGGCACGCCGGCCGACCTCAACTACGAGGGCTACCCCAAGAGCGTGTGCACCTCGATCAATGATGTGGTCTGCCACGGCATTCCCTGCGATACGGACGTGCTGCACGAGGGCGACATCATCAACGTGGACTGCTCCACGATCTTGGACGGCTACTTTAGCGACTCGAGCCGTATGTTCTGCATCGGCGAAGTCTCGGCCGAGCGCCAGCGCCTGGTCGACGTCACCCGCGCCAGCGTGGAGGCGGGTCTGGCGGCCGTCAAGCCGTGGCTGCCGCTATCCGTGATGGCCGAGGCCGTGCAAAAGACGGTCGAGGACGCCGGCTTTAGCGTGGTGCGCGAGTACGGCGGACACGGCATCGGTAAGGAGTTCCACGAGGACCCGTTTGTGGGCTTTACCACCGAGGCGCCCGATGTAGACACCATCATGGCTCCGGGCATGGTCTTTACCATCGAGCCCATGGTCAACGCCGGAGCGCCCGACATTAAGATCAGCAAGGGCGATGGCTGGTGCGTGCGCACCAAGGACGGTAGCGATTCGGCTCAGTGCGAGGTACAGCTCGTGGTGACCGAGGACGGCTACGAGCTGCTGAGCTGGTAGCTGTAGATGCGCCGGATGCTGACGAGCACGCTCGTCTTGCATCCGGC
>DBFNYT010000133.1:0-10242 GCA_048425625.1 Collinsella sp.
AAGCCCGCCGCCGCGCCTGCGCCCAAGTCATCCGACCTGGGCAAAGCCCCCTGGCTGCGCTCCGACAACCCTGCCGGTGCTCCTGCCACGGGCAAGCTCCCGACCGAGCCCGCACCCCGAGCGCCCGAGCGCGCGTCCGCTCCCAAGGCTCAGCCGTCTGCGCAGTCTGCACCGTGGGAATCCGAGCAGGTGCCCTACGATGACGCCATGGTCGGCGGCTTTGCAGGCGATGCGAGCGGGGACGATCTGCCTCCGTTCGACGTGCCGGGTGCGACGCCCGCGCCCAAGCCCGCTGCAACTGCCCCCAAAGAGGAGGACGCTCCTGCAGCTCCCTGGGAGTCCAACCCCGGCGCGGGCAGTCCCTTCGGCCATCAGGGCGCAGCCCCAAGCATCCCGCAGACCGAGGACGAGGCCAAAGCCCTCATCCGCAGCGTCTTCGGTCAGGCCACCATCTTCAAGCCGGTGGAGTAGCTGTACAGGCGGGTATACTGCTCAAGAAGAGGACCCCTTGTCCGGGCGCATCTGTATTTCGGACATGTGTAGTGTGGTGTCGCGTATATCGCATTCGAGCAGACAGGTGCGTGACGGTCGGCCTAGGATGCTGAGGTCGATACGATACGTCGCATGGCTGTCCGTGTACTCGACTTGCTCGGCGTTAATGGTTGCTCCGATTGCCAAATAAACGCCTAGCTCGGCATCGACAATCTTGAAGTCCTTTATCTTGACCTTGAACTCTTGATAGAGGGACGGGCTGTTGTAGTAGACGGTTCGGGTTCCGTCGGTGCACTCATCGGTCGTCTCCCATTTGACGACGGGCTGGTCCGAGCTGGCTATCAGCAGTTCTGCTCCAAAAGCTATGGCATGGGTGATGACAACCAGCAATGCCCAGCCGACAAAGAGATAGAGAACCACATATGCAACGGGGTGTTTTGAGCGGATGTTTTGGAGCGCGTTGGGGGCATTCATGGGGCACCTCCAAATTACTATCTATGGCAATCAAATTATACCCTGCCGCCATGTGCGCCGCCTCGAGCAGCGGTTCGGCATTTAGCTATTTAGTGGCGCACATGAAATGCCGGATTCGGCTCTACTAGATTGAGTGTGCGATATTATGCAACCTTGCATAATTCGACCTTGCATAATCTTTGAGTGCGGTTTGTATTGGAGGACATGTATATCGACTGAGGTAACACGTCCGCCCCGCTCTCTCGCCGCGCGCCGTGGTACGATTTTTGAGTTTGAAAGTCCCGCCGTGCTCCGGCTGCCCTTGCAGCTCGGCGTGCGGCCGCACGTAAAGGAGCCATCATGGCCGGTATGAACATGCAGCAGATGATGAAGCAGGCTCGCAAGATGCAGGAGCAGCTTGCCGCCGCGCAGGAGAACCTCAAGTCCCAGACCGTCGACGCCTCTGCCGGCGGCGGCATGGTCAAGGTGACCGTTAACGGCGAGATGGAGCTCGTCAACCTCACCATCGATCCCGATGCGCTCGATCCCGAGGACGTCGATATGTTGCAGGACATGATCATGGCTGCCGTCAACGAGGCCGTCCGCGGCGTCAACGAGCTCGCCAACAAGCAGATGGGCGCCATCACCGGCGGCCTCAACATCCCGGGCATGCCGTTCTAAGACACACACATATATATGAGTGCGAACCACAGTCTGCAAAAACTGCTCGATGAGCTGGGCCGTCTGCCGGGCATTGGTCCCAAGTCGGCCCAGCGCATCGCCTATTACCTGCTCGAGGCCGATGCCGAGGAGGCCCGCCGCCTGGCCGAGGCCATCCTGGAGGTCAAGCAGGAGGTCCACTTTTGCAGCCGCTGCTTTAACTACGCCACGGCCGACGAGTGCTCCATCTGCCAGGACCCGATGCGCGATACCACTCGCATTTGCGTGGTGGGCGAGCCGCGCGACGTCCAGGCGATCGAGCGCACGGGCAGCTACCACGGTCTCTACCACGTATTGGGCGGCGTGATCAGTCCCATGGACAAGATTGGTCCCGAGCAGTTGCACATCCGCGAGCTGCTGGCGCGTCTGGGCCACGAGGATATCCATGAGGTCATCATCGCCACCAACCCCAACATCGAGGGCGAGACCACGGCGAGCTACCTGGCCCGCACTATCAAGCCGCTGGGCGTCGAGGTGTCGCGTCTGGCAAGCGGCCTTCCCGTGGGCGGCGACCTGGAGTATGCCGACGAGCTTACGCTTGGCCGCGCCATCGAGGCCCGTCGCGCGATTTAGGTGGCGAGCCTGCTCCTGCCGTATGTTTTCCTCGCGACGCACGGGGTAGTCATAATTTCCCTGTGCGACTGTAAGTTTGTTGTGCAACAAAGATGCTTCGTATCCGCTTATCGCATGGATGCTTCCGCTCGCATCCTTAATTTACCCATTCGTTTCGCAACCTTTTGGGTTCGCTGATACACTCAAATATGGATTCGAATGAATGCGCCGCTCCCGAGCGGCGTGTTTTTGTTGGAGGAGAACGCATGCGGCCCGGTGGCACTCAGATAAAGCGCGGCGCCGCGGTGCGCATGCGACGCCGACTGGGCTTGGCGCCGCGGGCGTACGCACTGCTGTCGTGCTCGCTGGTGCTGGTCATAGCTGGCGTTTCTGCCTATGGCATGACCGTGCCGTCCATGATGCAGGCGCATGCCGCACGCGAGCCGCGCGTTGGGCATGAGGTCAAAAGTGATCTGGGCACCACGACTGGATATGCTTGGGCAAGTGTGGTCGCGCATATTGTTTTTGGCACCGACGATGCGGACGGCGCCGAGGCCCCGGACAACGAAGTCACGCTTGCCAATGGCAAAACCATCGTGCTCACCAACACCAAGATCATCGATCGGTTGTCCAACAATAGCGTGGCGGCAACGGTGAATAAGGTCGAGCAGCAGAAGGAGCAGGACGCCCGGCAGTCCGGAAAGCCCGGTAGCTCGGATACTTCTGGCTCCGGCTCGAATTCGTCGAGTTCGAGCGGCGGCTCTGGGTCGGGCTCCTCTACCGGAGGGTCTGGAAATGGCGGCTCGACGGGCGGCAACACTGACAACGATGCAAACTCCGGTGGCCTTTCCGCTGTTGAGGAAGAGAGCATTCACAGTTGGCTTGTGACCAAGTACAACATGCTCGACGGCTACGTTTCTCGTGCCAATGACGTGGTCTCGACCTATAACTCTACGGGAGATCCCAGGCCGTGCGACAGCCTGGTCGGGGAGATGTTTGTCATTCGAGCCGAGTTCGGTCGTCAGACATTCTCGCCCCGGTCAAAGTGGTATCAGCAGTATGCCAATCTGTGGGGCTGTTACACCAACCTATGTCAATGGGTCGGCCATTACGGCGATGATGACGTCGCGCTCGGTAACTTCAACAATAACGTGGCGGCGCTTGCCCTATGATGACCGATCTTGCATCCACCACACCACAATCGCTCGGTCGCGATTCCATGGTCGGCCTGCGCCTGGCGCGTGTCGACGGGTTTGAGCCGGCCATTGCGCTCGGTCAGGACGAACTGCCTGCCTATCTGCGTCGTTTTACGATGCTGTTTGCCGACGATGCCACCATGCGCCGTGGCGGTATCGGCCGCGTGACGCGTGCCGTCAACGCCCAAGGCGAGGCCGTGGCACTCAAGCAGCTCATCTTGCCGACGCGCGATGAGTTTGACGATGCCGCCGCCCATGAGGCGCTGGTCGCCAAGTTCAAGGCGGCGTTTCGCGAGGAATATGAATGCCATCGCGCCCTTTCGGGCCTTAAGGGCTTTCCCCGCCTCTATGGCTGGGGCGAGGTCGACGGTGTGCCTGCAATTGTCATGGAATGGGTCGAGGGCGAGACACTTGCCCGCTTGCGTTCGCGACTCGCCGTGGACGATGCCGGACGCCTGTCGCCGCTTGTGGCGGCGCGTCTGGGTCGCGACCTGTTCGATCTGCTCTGCCGTATGAGCCTGGTGGGCGAGGGCTTTGTCCATCGCGATATCTCGCCCGCTAATATTATGGTGCGTACGGCGCGTCTACCGCTTGACCGGCAGCTTGCCGAGGGCACCTTTGACCTGTGCCTGATCGACTTTGGCTCGTCGCTGGCGCTCGAGCCTGCGTCGGCCGTGGCCGGTACCGGCGGCAAGGCGTCGTTTACGGAGCGCTATGCCACGCTGCGTCGCGCGACGGTTGCCTATGCCCCGCCCGAGATGCTCACCGACGATATTCCCGACCTGCGCGCTTTGCGTATGTCGCCGGCGATTGACGTATACGCCGCGGCAAGCACGGTTTACGAGCTCATTGCCGGCGTCGCGCCATACGAAGCCGCGCCGAGTACTTCGGGTGCCTCGGGTTCGCGCAAAAAGACGCGCGACATCGCGAGCCCCTACCGTCTCAAGATGGACACGCGGCCCGACTATCCTATTGGTGCCCATGCGCCCGGTTGTGATTTGACTCAGCTGCTTCGTCGTGAGCCCGATGTGGCGCTCGCCGCGGCCGAGCAGGCCCAGCAGCTAGGGCTTGAGCCGGATTCCGAAGAGCTACGCGATGCGCTGGCGTTTGTCGATGCCCAGCTGTTCGACGTGGTGATGGCCTGTCTGTCCAGCCATCAAAAAGATCGTCCCGAGCCGGCGGCGGTCGAGGCGGCGCTCTCGGCGTTTTGTGACCACTATGCGCAAAATGTCGGTCGTTCGCTCCGCGGCGAGCCGCTCACGCCGTGCCCCATGGATGCGTCTGGCCGCGCGGTTCGTCGCGCGCTGATGGTCGGCGCGACGGTCGTCTGTGGCGTGGTTTGGGCTGTGGTCGTGGTTTCGGCCGCGCTGCTGGCGTCGGGCGCTCGCGTGACGGCGACTTTGGGATCGCTCGTGTGGTCTGGGTCGCTACCGGGTATTATTGCCGCACTGGCGTTGGCGCTGCCAGGCATAGCCGGCGTTGCCGCGGGGGCGCTTGCGCGCGATCGGCGCTCGGGCTTCCTGCAGGGTGTGCTTGCGCTTTCTGCCTGCGAGGTTCCGGTGCTGGTTGTGGCTGCATGTAGCGTATTTTCCCAACGCGCCGTGATGGGCGGCCTTGTTGCCGCTCTGGTTGCAACCTATACGCTTACGTGGTTTTTGCTTGTGATGGGCTTGCCTTTGAACTTCCCGTTTCGGCACCGCGACGCACAAAAGCCCAGATGGCGACTCCGCTTGCCGGTGGAGCCGCAGCTGCCCGTACTTTTGGCGGACCTGTCGAAGTATCGTCCGATTCTATTTCTACGACTAAGGAGGCCTAGGTCATGGCATCTCAAGTTGAGCTCACCCCATGCGGGGCCATGTTTGACATCTTTAAGCGCGCGGCGCATCTGAGCCATATCGAGCTGTGCGGCTTGGTGCTTTCGTCCCGTCCGCTCGCCGACGGCCGCAGCCCGCAGAGCCGAGCCGCCGATCGCTCTTGGGTTTCCCGCTTTATCGTTCGCGCGCCGGTCGGCACGCTTCAGCATCGCTACTTTGCCGAATACGGTACCTCGGCTGCGCGTATTATGTCGCAACTGGCCCTGCGCCAGCGCAATCCCATGGACTCCACGGCTGTGATCAATATGGTGTGCGGTCCTGCAGGTGAACCGATGGTACGCGCGCTCGAAGAGTGCCACCAGGACACGAATCTCTATCGCAACGCGCTCGATCGCCTGTCCCAGGCGGCGGAACTCATGCCCGCCGAGCGCGCCGAGGCCGTGCTGGTGCTGTTTGTCGCCGTCGGTTGTTCGGCGGATGTGCGGTCCTCGGTGAACTATGCCATCGACTACGCGCACGCGACCTGTGGCGGAGGCACATCCACGCCGCGTTCGCTTGGCATGTCGATGACCGCGGGCGAACGCGAACCCGCCCCGGCGCACCCCTTGGGCTTGCTGCGCGTACAAAACAGTTTTGTCGTGAGCGCCCCGCGCTGGATTCAGCCGAGTGAGCAGGGTGTTGAGATTGGCGCGCTGGCCACTGGCGAGGGCGATATTACCGACGTCGGCGACGATGTCTCGGCCCGCCATGCCCATATCTGGTGCGATGCTCAAAATATCTGGCACGTCGAGGACTTGTCGTCCACCAACGGAACCGTGGTGGTAAACGGGGCCACGCGCGTCTGCATTCAGGTCGAACCCGGCCGTTCCGCCCAACTCAATCCCGGCGACGAGCTCAAGCTCGGCGAATCCACTACCTACGCCATTCTCTTCGGTGCCCTCTAGCCGGCAGATAGGGACGTTCCTTTTCTGCCGGCACTTGGGGACACTCCTTGGCGCACCAGAGCCGGTCGCCCAGGGATGGAGGGGCCATTTTGGCCCTTGGCAGTCACCCAAGGTAAACCTTTACCGCCCACCTTTATTTGCCGAAATATGGGTGGGCGGCGGGGTACAATAAACCCGCATGCGGATTTCCGTTGCGGGCGCCTCCCATCGCCGGGGCGTGCCCGGGAGCATCCGACATGCGGCCTTTGCGGCGCTCGGTCATGTGCAAGACGGGTAGCTGGGCTTGTGGAGCGCGTGCAGCCCTCCTCGCCTCGGCATGCCTTCTCTCCACGCCATGTACCTGCTGCTGAGTCCGCCTGCCAGATGATTGGAAGCAACAGCGAAAATCCCATCACGCCAACATCCCGGCGATCGCCGGGGCCTGTATACCTATATGAGAGGAGAGGGGTATATGGCGCGTAAGTTTAAGTCTATGGACGGCAACGAGGCGGCCGCATATGTTTCGTATGCGTACACCGAGGTAGCGGGAATTTATCCCATTACGCCGTCCAGCCCGATGGCCGACCATGTCGACCAGTGGGCGGCCCAGGGTCGCAAGAACATCTTCGGCACCCCGGTCAAGGTCGTCGAGATGGAGTCCGAGGCAGGTGCAGCCGGTACCGTTCACGGTTCGCTGGGCGCCGGTGCTCTGACCACCACCTACACGGCTTCCCAGGGCCTGCTCCTGATGATCCCGAACATGTACAAGATCGCGGGCGAGCAGCTCCCGGGCGTCTTCCACGTCTCCGCGCGTTGCGTCGCTTCGCACGCCCTGAACATCTTTGGTGATCACTCCGACGTCATGGCCTGCCGCCAGACCGGTTTCGCCATGCTCGCCGAGGGCAACGTCCAGGAGGTCATGGACCTCTCGCCGGTGGCCCACCTTGCCGCCATCGAGGGCAAGACTCCGTTCCTTAACTTCTTCGACGGCTTCCGCACCAGCCACGAGATCCAGAAGGTCGCCATGTGGGACTACAAGGATCTGGCCGAGATGTGCGACATGGACGCTGTCCAGGCTTTCCGCGACCACGCGCTCAACCCTGAGCACCCGCACACCCGCGGTAGCCACGAGAACGGCGACATCTTCTTCCAGAACCGCGAGGCCTGCAACAAGGTCTACGACGAGCTTCCCGCCGTCGTCGAGGGCTACATGAAGAAGATCAACGAGAAACTCGGCACCGATTACGGCCTGTTCAACTACTACGGCGCTCCCGATGCCGATCGCGTCGTCGTGTGCATGGGCTCCTTCTGCGACGTGCTCGAGGAAGTCATCGACTACCTCAACGCTCACGGCGAGAAGGTCGGCCTGGTCAAGGTTCGCCTGTTCCGTCCGTTCTCCATCAAGCACTTTGTCGACGTTCTCCCCGAGACCGTCAAGAAGATTGCCGTCATGGACCGCACCAAGGAGCCGGGTTCCATCGGCGAGCCGCTCTACCAGGACGTCGTCTCCGCTCTCTACGAGGCCGGCAAGACGGGCATCAAGGTCGTCGGCGGCCGTTATGGCCTGGGCAGCAAGGACACGCCTCCCGCGTCCGCGTTCGCTGTCTTCGAGGAGCTCAAGAAGGACGAGCCCAAGCGCGAGTTCACCATCGGCATTGTCGATGACGTGACCAACCTGAGCCTGCCCGAGGCCGAGGATACGCCCAACACCGCAGCCCCCGGCACCATCGAGTGCAAGTTCTGGGGTCTGGGTGGCGACGGTACCGTCGGCGCCAACAAGAACTCGATTAAGATCATCGGCGACCACACCGACAAGTACGTCCAGGCCTACTTCCAGTACGACTCCAAGAAGACCGGCGGCGTCACCGTCTCGCACCTGCGCTTTGGTGATTCTCCGATTCGCTCGCCGTACTACGTGACCAAGGCCGACTTTGTCGCCTGCCATAACCCCAGCTACATCGTTAAGGGCTTCAAGATGGTCCGCGACGTCAAGCCGGGCGGCACCTTCCTGGTCAACTGCCAGTGGAGCGACGAGGAGTTCGCCGAGCACATGCCCGCCGTGGCCAAGCGCTACATCGCGAACAACAACGTCAACGTTTACCTGATTGACGCTATCGACCTGGCGGCCAAGGTCGGCATGGGCAAGCGCACCAACACGGTGCTCCAGTCCGCCTTCTTCGCGCTGGCCAAGGTCCTGCCCGCCGAGGACGCCCTGCAGTACATGAAGGACGCGGCTACCAAGTCCTACATGAAGAAGGGCCAGGCCATCGTCGACGCCAACCACAAGGCCATCGATGCCGGCGCTACCGCTTTCCGTAAGTTCGAGGTTCCGGCCGACTGGGCTACCGCCGAGGATGTCGCTCCCGTCGAGCTCTCCGAGGAGACCAAGTCCGCTATCGCCCAGCAGGTCAAGAACCTGCTCGAGCCCATCGATCGCATGGACGGCGACAGCCTGCCTGTTTCCGCCTTCGTCGATTGCGCCGACGGCCAGTTTGAGCTGGGCGCCTCCGCATACGAGAAGCGCGGCGTCGCCGTGGTCGTTCCCCACTGGGATGAGACCAAGTGCATCCAGTGCAACCAGTGCGCCTACGTGTGCCCGCATGCCACCATCCGTCCGTTCGCGATGACCGAGGACGAGGCTGCCGCCGCGCCCGAGGCTACCCGCACGCTCGACGCCATGGGCCCCAAGGCCAAGGGCATGAAGTTCACCATGGCTGTGTCCCCGCTCGACTGCATGGGTTGCACCAACTGCGTCAAGGTCTGCCCCAAGGGCGCCCTCGAGATGGTTCCCACCGAGCAGGAGATGGACCAGCAGCCCGTTTGGGACTACATGGTCGAGAACGTCTCCGAGAAGAAGGAGCTCATCGCGGCCAACGTCAAGGGCAGCCAGTTTAAGCAGCCCTACCTGGAGTTCTCCGGCTCCTGCGCCGGCTGCGCCGAGACCGCCTATGCACGTCTGGTGACCCAGGTCGCCGGCGACCGCATGTTCATTTCCAACGCCACCGGCTGCTCCTCCATTTGGGGCAACCCCGCTGCCACCGCTCCTTACTGCAAGGACAAGGACGGTCACGGCCCGGCGTGGAACAACTCCCTGTTCGAGGACAATGCCGAGCACGGTCTGGGCATGGCCGTCGGTTACGAGGCCGTCCAGAAGAAGCTGATCGCCGCTACCCAGGACATCATCGCTGCCGATGGTCCGTCCGATGAGCTCAAGGCCGCCGGCCAGGCTTGGATCGACTCCGTCAACGACGCCGAGGCCTCCAAGACCGCTGCTGCTGCCTACGTTGCCGAGCTCGAGAAGTGCGGCTGCGACGCTTCCAAGGCGATCCTCGCTGACAAGGCTTACCTCACCAAGAAGTCCTTCTGGATCTTCGGCGGCGACGGCTGGGCCTACGACATCGGCTTCGGTGGCCTGGACCACGTCTTGGCTTCCGGCCACAACGTCAACGTCTTCGTCTTCGACACCGAGGTCTACTCCAACACCGGCGGTCAGGCCTCCAAGGCCTCGAACCTGGGCCAGGTCGCTCAGTTCGCCGCTGCCGGTAAGGTGACCAAGAAGAAGTCCCTGGCCGAGATCGCCATGAGCTACGGCTACGTCTACGTGGCGCAGGTCGCCATGGGCGCCAACCCGGCTCAGACCCTCAAGGCCATCCACGAGGCCGAGGCCTACGACGGCCCGTCCCTCATCATCGGCTACAGCCCCTGCGAGATGCACTCCATCAAGAAGGGTGGCATGCAGAACTGCCAGGCCGAGATGAAGAAGGCTGTCGAGTGCGGTTACTGGAACCTCTTCCGCTTCAACCCCGAGGCTGCTGCCGGCAAGAAGTTCTCGCTCGATTCCAAGGAGCCCGCGGGCGGTTATCAGGAGTTCCTGATGAACGAGGCCCGTTACGCTTCGCTGACGCGTTCCTTCCCCGAGCGCGCTGAGGAGCTCTTCAAGGAGAATGAGCAGGCCGCTATGGACCGCTATCAGCACCTGCTGAAGCTCAAGACGGTGTACAACGAGGCCTAGGTCTCCCACCGCAGGATCCGAGGGCTAACCTTCGCGGACGTCCTCGGACATGAAAGAACCCCCGCTGCGCACTACGTGCG
>DBFNYT010000134.1:0-7961 GCA_048425625.1 Collinsella sp.
GAGCATGAAGATGGACCGTTGGGGCGTTCACGGTCGTGGCATGGCATTGTTTTCGATCAAGCAGAACACTGACGAGGCCCGTGTGGTCACGTCCGGCGTCGATCTTGGTTCAGCCTTTAAGGTGAGCGTTGCGGCCGACCGCCTTAGTGAGCGTGCCGATCAGTCCAGCTGGCCCCAGGCCGTCAAGGATGAGGACGGACGTTATGTCTGTGCTCGCGGTCCGCATAATATTATTCGCGCTGCCTGTGAGTTTGCGCTCGAGGAGCTGCGTGGTTGCGATGTCTATCTTGGTTCTCCGTCTGAGATTGCCGCGACCCTTTATGCTCAGGCGTCAAGTCGGCTCGATACGTCTCGTCTCCTGTTCATTGACGACGAGAGCGAGCTTCCGGTTGTCGATCGTTTAGGCCTTGCCTCTGATGCCGAGGACTTTATCCGTATCTGTTCGGGTTTGGGTCTTGAGATGTCCGAGCGCACGGCCCATCGCATTTTGGCGGGGCAGATTAAGCCCGTTCGCGGTGTGACTGCGCGTCTGCTGCGCGAACGTGATTCGTCCTCGCATGCGCCGGCTCCTGTCGATCTTGCGAAGGATCGTCGCGGGCTACGTATTGCCAAGGATGACATGGCACAGTTTTCGCGTGCTGTGGAGCGCGACTTTAATGACCTTGCCGCCCGGTACTATCTTAACCTTTGCGGCGACCCAAAGATTCGTGTTTCGCGTGATCGAATCACCGTGACCTTCGATCTTGCCAAAGAGGAATAGTGCCTTTACCGAGTCCACTCGGTACGATAAAGTTATTGCAGTTAAAACGTACTTTTAAACGCAGGAGTTTCTTCATGGATTGCCTGAAGGTATCAAGCAAATCATCGCCCGCGTCCGTTGCCGGCGCCATCGCCGGCATGGTCAAGGATGGTGTACCCGTCAACATCCAGTGTGTCGGCGCCGGTGCGGTTAACCAGGCCATTAAGGCCGTGGCTATCGCGCGCGGTTTTTTGATTCCAACCGGTTTTGATATTTCCTGCGCGCCCGTGTTCTCCGACATCCTCATTAACGGGGAGTCGCGCACGGCCATCCGCCTTTCTATCTACGTTCACCAGATCAATCGAGCTGCTATGGATAACGTCGTCATGGATGATGTTAAGCCTGTGGCATAGCTTATGCTTGCCTCGATTCGCCTCCCTTCCATCGTTAGGACTTATGCACATGGACCAGCGTTCCGTACGCGATATTCTTGCCGGTAAAACCTACTTTATCCGCACCTTTGGCTGCCAGATGAATCAGCACGATTCCGAGCGCGTGAGCGGTCTGCTCGATTCGTATGGTTGCCTCATGGCGCTCGATCCCGAGCATGCCGATATCGTTGTCTTCATGACATGCTGTGTGCGTGAGGCCGCCGACACTCGCCTGTACGGTCAGTGCAATTCCTGCAAAAGCCTGCCGCCTTCGCCTTCGGGCAAGCGTGTGGTTGCCGTGGGCGGCTGCATCGCGCAGCGTGATGGCGAGGGCCTGCTCACCAACGTCGATAACGTCAATGTCATTTTCGGCACGCATTCCATCGCACATGTGGCCGAGCTCATTGCCGAGGCGTTCCTTGATGGTAAGCGTCATATCCGCACCAACGAGCATGAGGATACGGATGCCATGAGCATGCCGTGGCATCGCGAGACCCAGTATCACGCCTGGGTGCCCATCATGACGGGCTGCAATAATTTCTGCACCTATTGCATCGTGCCGTACGTGCGCGGTCGCGAAAAAAGCCGCCCCTTCGAGGAGATTGTCGACGAGGTGACCGCTTTGGTGCGCCAGGGCGTGCGTGAGATTACGCTGCTGGGCCAAAACGTTAACTCTTATGGTCGCGATCTGTTTGGCAAGCCGCGTTTTGCCGATCTGCTGCGTGCCGTGGGCGATACGGGTGTGGAGCGCATCTTCTTTACGTCTTCGCATCCCAAGGATCTGCTTCCCGAGACCATCGACGCCATGGCCGAGACGCCTGCCGTTATGCCGCAGTTGCACCTGGCCGTCCAGTCAGGTTCGACACGGATCCTCAAAGAGATGAATCGCCGTTATACACGCGAGGACTATCTGGGCCTGGTCGATCGCATTCGCAACCGCATGCCCGATATCGCGCTCTCGACCGACATTATCGTTGGCTTCCCGGGTGAGACTGAAGAAGACTTTGAGCAGACGCTCTCACTTGCCGAGACGGTCCGTTATGCTCAGGCCTATACCTTCATCTATTCCAAGCGCGCTGGTACCCCGGCCGCAGAGATTGACGATCCTACGCCGCATGAGGTTATTCTCGAGCGTTTCAACCGCCTGGTTAAGGTTATCGAGACCACGGCACACGAGTATAACCAGGGCGAGCTTCATACTGTGGTGCCGGCGCTCATTGAGGGAACGAGTAAAAAGAACGACGCTGTCCTGCTGGGCAAGAGTCCCAAGAATCAGACCGTGCATGCGCCTATCCCCGAGGGTTACAGCATCGATCAGCTTGTTGGCAAGATCGTTGATGTTGACGTTGACGTTGCCAAGACCTGGTATTTGTCCGGCTCCGTTGTGGGCGAGCCGCGCTAATGGTTTCTCCCGGGGCAGGTCTTTCCGCCGTTGCGATCGTTGGTCCGACGGCGGTAGGTAAGAGTGATGTTGCCGACCGTTTGGCCGCTCGTCTTTCGTCCGAAGTGCTGTCGTGTGATGCGATGCAAATCTATCGCGGCATGGACATCGGTACCGCAAAGATGGCGCCCAATGAGTGTACGGCGCCGCTGCGTCTTGTTGACAGTGTAGAGCCGGGTGTGGCATATTCTGCTGCGCTTTATCAGGCTGACGCTCGCGCGCATGTTGAACGTCTCCTTGGTTTGGGTTGCCTGCCGGTTTTTTGCGGAGGTACGGGGCTGTATCTCAAGGCCGCCCTCGATGAGATGGACTTTCCCTCGGGTGAACTTGAGGACGATCGCCGTGCGGGCTATCAGGAGCTTGCCGAGCGCATAGGCGAGGAAGCGCTGCACGCGCTGCTTGCCGAGCGTGACCCCGAGTCCGCTGCGGTCATCCACCCCCATAATGTTCGACGCGTGATTCGCGCGCTCGAAATGCACGATGATGGCGTTTCCTATGCGCAACAAAAGTCGCAGTTTAGTGTTCCGCGCGAGCATTATCATGCCCTATGGTTTGGTCTGACGCGTAATCGCGAGGTGCTCTACGAGCGCATTAACCTGCGCGTCGATCTGATGTTTGAACAGGGTCTTGTCGATGAGGTCCGTAGTCTTATGGGCCAGGGGCTGGGAGATGCCCTGACGTCGATGCAGGCAATTGGCTATAAAGAGATCATCGATGCTTTCAATGGTGTGATGAGCATGGATGAGGCTCGCGAACTCATCAAGATGCGTTCGCGTCGTTATGCCAAGCGTCAGCTTTCGTGGTTTAAGCGCGATGACCGTATCGTGTGGTTTGATATGGATGAATTTACGATCGATGAGGTCGTTGAGGACATCCTGCATCGTATTGAGGCTGCCTAATGGCCCGTTTCCCCCTTGTTCCCACGGCACCCGAGCCCGAGCGTGCCATTTTAGTTGGTGTCGAGTGGCGCGACAATGTATGGCCGCTCGATCGCTCGCTTGATGAGCTCGAGCGTCTTGCCCATACGGCTGGCGCCCAGTGTGTGGCGCGTTTGTCACAGCGTCTGGTTAAGCCGTATCCAAAATCGTTTATCGGTTCCGGTAAGGTTGAAGAGCTGTGCGGCCTGGTACATCGTATGGATGCCGATGTCGTTATTTTTGACGACGACCTGACGCCCTCGCAGCAATCCTATTTGGAGAAAGCCGTGGGCGAGCCGGTAAAGATTATCGATCGTACGGCACTGATCTTGGATATCTTTGGCCTTCATGCTCAGACGCGTGAGGGACGCCTACAGGTACAGCTGGCACAGCTTCAATATCTGTTGCCTCGTCTGCGTGGCATGTGGAGCCACCTCGCCAAGGAACAGACGCGCGGCGGCATCGGCTCACGCTTTGGTCAGGGCGAAAGTCAGCTCGAGGTCGACCGTCGCCTCATTCGTAATAAGATCGCTGCGCTTCGACGTGAGATCAAGCAGGTTGAACAGCGTCGTGATGTTCAATCCAAGAGTCGTATTGAGTCACCGGCGTTTCGCGTCGCGTTAGCCGGTTATACCAATGCCGGTAAATCGACGTTGCTCAATCGTCTGACCGGCTCTACGGTACTTTCGCAGGACAAGCTGTTTGCTACGCTCGACCCGACGACGCGTTCATATCGCCTGCCTGGCGGTCGCGGAATGACGATTACCGATACCGTTGGCTTTATTCAAAAGCTGCCGCATGGTCTTATCGATGCCTTTAAATCGACGCTGTCCGAGGTTTTGGGTGCCGATCTAATTCTCAAAGTCGTAGATGCGTCTGACGAGGACTATGAGTGGCAGCTGGAGGCTGTCGACCGCGTGCTTGATGAGATCGGCGCCGGAGAGCGCCTAACGCTGACCGTATTCAATAAAATCGATCTTCTCGATAGCGTTGATCGATTAAGTTTCCGTCGTCGCTATCCCGAGGCCGTGCTGTTCTCGGCCCAGACGGGCGAGGGACTCGACGATCTCGTCGAACGTATTGCTCGTGAGGCGGCTGCCACCGATGTGTTGCTCTCCGCTGATATCCCGTATCGTGAGGGCGCTCTCATCACGCTGGTGCATGAGCAGGGAACCCTTCTGCATGAGGAATATCTCGAGGACGGCGTTCGCATTGTGGCGAAGTTGCCGGCTCGTATTGCACCGCGGCTCGAGCGTTATCGCACCGAGTAGACGAGCTCCAAAATGCCCAGAATGATGGGCTGATGCAGCAGATAAAAGGGGAGAGCGTGACGTCCAAGGCTGGCGAGCGCCGGCAGGGGGTTGGCGTAGGCCCAGCTAGGGACGGTCTTATCGATTCCCTGCGCTATGTGTGCGGCGAAGTATCCTGCAAGATACATAAAGATAAACGGGATGATGGGGTAGTAATCACCTGAGATAAACCCAGGGCTCGGAAATCCCAGCCACGCCAGGTAGGGGACAGGGTAGATCGTTTTGGGGATGCTCCAGGTGATTGCGAACAACATAAGGCATAGGGGCATGCCCCATCTCGCCGTTATCTTCTTAAGGACGGGATCGGTCAACGCCACGATGCCGGTGCATGCGGCCATGCAGTAGATGATGCCAAAATTAACCGAATCGTCGACTGAGACAAGTGTTGTTGCCAACCAGACAACGAGTGCTGCTAAGGCGTATTTGGCGGCACGTTTGATATTGTTGCGCGAAAGGGTGCACATCCAACCGGCGATAAACAAAAATACCCAGCTGATGCTGGCGCGCCAGATGTCTTGAAAGGCTGACTGGGTAAACCAGGGCATATCCCAGCCGTACAGGTAGGCGAGATCATAGCAAGCGTGAAAACCTGCCATAGAAATCATCGTAAACCCGCGGACGGTATCAAATATGGTTATGCGTTTTTGCATTACGAGAACCGGCGCATCAAGCCGACGACTTTGCCCAGGATAACGGGATTCGTTGCATAGATAGGTTCCATGGTGTCGTTCTCGGGCTGCAAGCGCACACGCCCCTGCTCCTTGTAGAACGTCTTGACGGTCGCCGAACCATCAATCATGGCCACGACAATTTCGCCGTTCATGGCACTCTTTTGTTCACGGACGATGATGTAATCGCCATTGAAGATGCCGACATTGATCATTGAGCTCCCATGCACCTCAAGGATAAAGGAACCCTGATCAGTGGCGATTTCGGTCGGGATAGTAAACGTGTCTTCGATATTCTGCTCGGCCAGAATGGGAATCCCAGCCGCGACGCGACCAACGAGCGGTAGCGAGACCGTTCCGCGAGGTGCGGTGGGCTCGTCAGATTTAGAAATTGAGACAGAGGAACCATCCTCGTTAAAGAGTTCCAGGGCACGCGGCTTGGTGGCATCGCGCTTGAGCAGCCCGCGCGCCTCCAGGGCAGAGAGATGGGCGTGCACGGTGCTGGGGGAGGAAAGGCCCACGGCAGAAGCCATCTCGCGCACGCTGGGCGGATAACCTTTCTCCTGCTGATATTCCTTGATGAAGTCGTAAATTTGCTGCTGACGCTTGGTAATTTTGCGAGCCATCAGGGCATCCTCTCTACCCATGTCAAACAAATGTTCGAATTTTGCTTGACAGGAACAACTGTTCGAAGATAATAATAACCGAACATTCGTTCTCGCGCTAGACATTTTTGTCCGCGCGGCTTGATAAAACTGTTCTCAGCAAAACACGCGAGAGGAGAACATGATGAACGCAACGAATATGGTCCAGGGAAACCTTGCCCTTAAACTCGAGACGCCTGCAGAACCCACTTTTACGGTTGTTCAGGGTGGCCGCTCCGGCTTTCAGCCTTTGACCGTAAAGCCTGCTCGCAATCAGCAGGCTGTAGTTGCGCCGGCCCGCGTTGCCCTGAAGGTTCCGACGATTGTCGCCGTTGCCGTTGCGCTTACGCTCTTCGTTGTCCTCGCTACGTCGGTCTTTAGCGCTCGTCACGCCGCGTATGCCGAGTCCGTTTCCAACGTTACCTACGAGACTATTCGCGTTCAGCCTGGTGATTCTCTTTGGTCGCTTGCCGAGGAATATCCTATCGAAGGCCTTTCCACGCAAGAGACTTCCGACATGATCCGTAACGTCAATCATCTGGAGCATGGTTCGCTCGCCGCCGGTGCGCATCTTAAGGTTCCTGCTCGTTCGTAATCATTATCGCGCTGCGCATGGTACCCTTGTTATCGTTTAAGAGGAGGTACCATGCGCTGTCCCAAATGCGGCAAGGCACATACCCGCGTCGTTGATTCCCGTATGCAGGAGTCAAATAACACCATTAAGCGCCGTCGCGAATGTTGCTCGTGTAACTACCGCTTTACAACGTTTGAGCGATGCGAAGACCCAATCGAGGTCATTAAGTCAGACGGAACCAAGCAGCGGTTCGATCGCAATAAGCTGCTCGTCGGCTTGATGCGCGCCACCATTAAGCGCGATATCGACACTAAGAAGCTCAATGAGATTATCGACGACATCGAGGTCGAGCTGCGCTCTCGCACGCTGACGGCCGTCACGTCGCATGAGTTGGGTGACATGGTGCTCAAGCGCTTGGCAAAGATCGACAAGGTGGCGTACATCCGTTTTGCCTCGGTCTACCGCGATTTCAAAGACGTCGATGAGTTTCTGCAAGAGCTCGACAAGCTAAGGTGATTCCATGTCCAACATTACCGTCAACATAAAGCGCCTCGACCCCACCGTCGAGCTTCCCAAATACGCCCATCCCACCGATGCCGGCTTGGATTTGCGCTCCAACGAGGACTGCGTCCTGAAGCCCTTCGAACGCCGTCTGGTCTCTACGGGGCTGGCCATCGCCCTGCCCGATGGCTACGCCGGCTTCGTCCAGCCCCGCAGCGGCTTGGCCATCAAGCAGGGCCTGTCTATAGTCAATACGCCGGGCCTCATCGACGCCCACTACCGAGGAGAACTTAAGGTTATCCTCATCAACCTGGATCCCTCCATTAACATTCAAATCAATAAAGGCGACCGCATAGCCCAACTCGTCATCCAAGAAGTCCCCACGGTTAACCTCATAGAAGTAGAAGAACTAGACGAAACCGACCGAGGCAACGGAGGCTTCGGCTCCAGCGGCGTAGCCTAGGGGCGCTCGTATCCCTCCCGCCCGCCTCTCACACATATCATTCCATGCTCAAACATTCTCGCTTCGCTTCGCTCGCTGCGAAACTGCGCGTGGAACGATATGTGTGAGAGGCGGGCGGGCGGTTACTCGCTTGAAAACAAAAGTCTTTCTAGTAAGCCGATGCGATAAAGGGACGCCTCCTTTGTCGCATCGGCTTACTGTATTTATTTTTTCTGGTTCCCTTTTGCAGATTCTACTGGTGGGGAATCTGGTATAGCCGCTAGTACGTTAACG
>DBFNYT010000135.1:0-22457 GCA_048425625.1 Collinsella sp.
AGTGATCCGTTTTCCTCCGTCCCTAACGGATCAATTGATGGCGCTTGTCAGAGAGGAAGACACCGGCGGCCACCAGGACCGTGCCGCCAATCACGAAGGTCTCACCCAGTAGGTCGGACGTGTCGCCCGTGGCGGGCATCGTCGCCTGTTGCGTTGTAACCTCGGTCTTTGCTGCCATGTGCTTGGCCTGGTACGTCACCTGCGTAGCCTGAGTCTGAGCAGCGGCGCGCTTAGCCTCATCTTGACGGGCAATCTCGGCGTTGAGTGCAGCGATCGCTTGATCGAGCTCGGCCCTGGCGGCGTTGTAGTTGGCGAGCGCCTCCAAATAAGCCGGCGCCACGGCATCGGTTGCAGCCGCGGCAGCATCGAGCTCGGCCTTGGCGGCAGCAGCACGTACGGCGGCATCGTGGGCCGCGGCGATCTTGGCGTTGAGCGCTTCGTCCGCAGCGGCATCGCTGCCCTTGGCAATGGCATCGGCGAGATTAATCCCGCGTAGGCGAACGACCTCAGCCGCAGAAGTATCGCGAGCGGCAGCCGCGTTCATCAAGGCATCGTCCGCCGCAACCAGGTCGTACTCGGCATCAACCACAGCCAACGTCGCCGCATCAACAGCAGCGTCGGCGGCAGCCTTGTCCTCCGCCGCTTGGACAAGCCCGGCCGCAGCGCCCTTAAGCTGAGCCGCGCGGGCAGCAGCCGCATCGGACTCTGCCTGCGCCGCGGTCATAGCGGCACGAGCATCATTCGCAGCCCCCTTGGCAGCGGCAAGTCCAGCTTGGGCGGAAACAGCATCAACGTCAGCCTGATCAGCCACACCCTGGGCAGCAGCCATCACGCCCTGTGCCTCATGCTGGGCAGCATGAGCACCCTCAAGCGCCGAGGACGCCGTATCAAACGCACGCTGAGCGGCGGCGATGTCGGCAGAATACGCAGCCAGCTCATCCTGGGCAGCAGCAAGTGCATCCTGCTTGTCCCCAACACCGACACGGGCAGCATCCAGCGCACGCTGGGCGGCAGCAGCCTTGCCCTTGGCAACATCGAGGGCGCTAGACTTAGCGGTAACGGCACTCTGCGCCGCCGCGACCGCAGCGTTGGCAGCATCCAAGCCGGCGCGGGCATCATCAACGGCACGTGCGGCCGCTTCGGCCGCGGCCTGCTTCTCCCCCACGGCAGTCTGGGCATCTGAGACCGCGGCCGCAGCAGCGTCAACGTCAGCGGCAGTGGCATCAACCTGCATCTGCTTAGCAGCAACGACCTGCGCCACAGCATTCACCTTATTGTCAGCATCGGCAGCCACACCCTGAGCCGCAGCGAGCTCCTTACGGGCAGCGTTCACGCCCTGCTCGGAATTCGCCAGAAAATCGCACCACGCATTGAGCGCGGCCTCGTACTCGGCGACCGTCATCGGGTTAACGTTATACGGCTCGTACCATCTATCGGACGTAACAAACGTCTGCGCCTGCGTTTTCCAGCCGCCCATCGTCCCACGTGTGCAGACGCCCATGCCCGTCACGGTGTAGTCGGGATTGATCACGTTGATGTAATGACCGACCGAACGAACAAACCCGCCGTGCTTCGCCACGTACTTATCAATCTCGGTGCTGTGCGCCATATAAAAATCGAAAGCAGCCTTTCCCGTAAGACCTGTCGTGCCAAGTGAGGCGGCCGCACTGTCGAAGACGGCCTTTTCCTCATCAACCCACTGCTCAAACGGATTACTTCCGAAGTTCCACGCCACGTTTTCGCCCACACTGAACTGCTCAGCGTGTGCAACCTTGGTGTCGGAGTAATTCGCATCGGCAATGGCAGTTGCCATCATGTCGTACGTCACCTTGAGTTCACCCAAGCCCACGCTCGCACGGTACTTGTTGCACGCCTTGAGCCACACGATTGCCTGGTTCATATTGGTCAGGCTCGTCGCGTCAACTTCCTCACCCACCTTGTTGTAGCTAGCGAGTTTGCAGTTGAGGATGAGGTTTGCGGCGTCATCGGCACCCACGCTCTTAAAGAACGCGATAGCACCCTGGCGATAATTCTCCACCGAGGCATTTGCCGTAGCCTGTGCGGCGTCGAGCTTGGCCTGGGCCTGCGCCACAGCCTGGTCGGCTTGCTGTTTTTGAGCCTTTGCCTGGTCAAGTGCCTTGTCGGCAGCATCTTTCTCGTCCTTGGCGGCCGAGAGCTTGGCCTGGGCATCGGCCAGCGCCGTAAGAGCAGAGGCATGATCGGCTTTGGCCTGGTCGACGGCGGTGTCGGCAGCAGCCTTGGCAGCAACAGCGGCATCCAGCTTGGCCTGGGCATCGCCCGCAGCTTGCCGCTGATCGGCGAGCGCCTGCTGGGCGGCTTGCACCTCGCCCTCGGCGGTAGCCACTTCCTGCAAAGCGGCAGCGAGTTCACTCTTGCGCTGTGACTGAACGGACTTCGCGGCAGACAGCGCCTCGGAGGCAGCGGTCACCTTTGCCTTGGCGGCCTCGTACTCCGGACCCGCGGCACCCTGCTCGGCGCGGTCGAGATCGACCTTGGCAGCATCGTAGGCCGCCTGCGCGGCGTCCACATCCGCATCCGCCGCGGCCTTTGCCTGCTGAGCAGTCGAAAGCTTGGCCTGGGCATCCTGCTTTTTAGCCGCAGCGGCATCGGCAGCAGTCTGGGCATCCGCAAGCTTGGCCTGTGCGTCAGCCGCCTGCTGTTTCGCCTGCCCCAACTCGACTGCGGCCTGATCAGCTGCAGCTTGGGCCGCAGCAACGGCCTCGGGAGTTGCGTCGGACGCAGCAGCCTGTGCAGCTTCGAGTGTGGCCTGGGCATCGGCAGCCGCCTTCTGAGCCGCGGCAAGCGCATCGTCCTTGTCCGCCAGGTCTTTCTTGGCAACATCGAGCGCAGCCCGTGCACCTTCAAGCGCCTTCGCGTCCGCATCTGCCTTGTCCTGTGCAGCACCCATCTGCTGCTCCAGCTCGGCCGACGCAGCAGTAGCAGCAGCATCGCTTGCATCGCGAGCTGCGTCGTAAGCGCCCTGCGCTTGCTGCTGTTTGACGGCAGCAGCATCGTAGGGCGCAGCAGCCGTCTCCAAATCCGCCTTTGCGGCCGCCGCCTTGGCGCGCGCCGCATCCACAGCTGCCTGCAGGCTCGCAACCTTCCGCGCAGCAGACGTAGCGCCCACGCCGGCACCCGCCGCCGCAGCGCTCGTCAGCGGAGACATCACCGCAGCAGACGCACCTGCAACTTCAATGCCGCCA
This sequence comes from Collinsella sp., assembly GCA_048425625.1. Lineage (GTDB taxonomy): Bacteria > Actinomycetota > Coriobacteriia > Coriobacteriales > Coriobacteriaceae > Collinsella. The sequence continues at coordinate 3,225 of DBFNYT010000135.1, forward strand.
GCGCCCTGCGCCACGGCAGCCAGGGGCGACAGCAGCGAGCCGCCCGTCATGGCGACCGTCGCCGCGGCGACCGTTGCCACGCGCCCCGCGGCCTTTGCCTTGCCCGAAACACCGCAGCCAATGTTCTTGTTCATGTTCTTGCTCATTGCCGATTCCTTCCCACGATGAGCTGTTGTTTGACACACATAGTCGATCCAACGTGCCCCGCTAAAAAGAGGTGATAACGGGGGTAATTAAATCGGAGGTTCTAGATTGCGAGTCAGCTGTACTAGCGGATGCCGAGTTCATACTCCCACTCGTGCTCAATCTCGTTCAGAAACTCCCGATCTTCGACGCTAGGCTCCAAATCGCTCTGATCGTACAGACAGTTCTTGGTTTTAGAACTGTCGTAGTATTCGTACATAGCCTGAAGATTGATCTGCTCGCTATTATCGTTGTAAAGGGGTGAAATACAGGTAGTCATTGCTCAAGTCCCTCCAAGATAAACTCTAATGCGTATGCTTGGTCTCTTTTCGAGACCCCATCTGATGTGCTATGACTGCAGTATATGCACTCCTACTATAGGATGCAAGAACAATTTTATATTTCTAGTACATATAACTCGACTACACTTTTACGAGCATTCATCGCCATCCCCCACCGCGCCCTCACGCGCAGCGCGCTCGTTGAGATACTTAACCGGAATCGGCCACACGGACGGAGCCTTATAGCGCGAAAGGCCTATGTTGACCAGCTGAACCAACAGCTCGGACAAATCATCACCGTCGAGCACCTCAATCGAACGCACGTGAATCGCGGTCGCCATATCCTCCTGGGTTCCGTTGTTGACGCCCACAAAATAGCAAGTCTTGTCCGCGCGCTCGAACGTTCCAATGCCGTAATAAGGCGAGTTGTAGCTTTCGAAAAACTTCTTCTTACGCCCCGCTTTGCCTGCGAGCTGATGCTCGCCCACCAGGGCCATAAAGTTGTTGGAAAACGTCGTTAGTCCCGTATCCCGCACACGCGCAACCATAAACCGCCCACCCGACCGCACGTCAAAGACATAGGCGCCCTTGTCGAGCCTGCCGTGCTCGGTCAGCAGATCGAGCTCCATCTCATCCTCGGGACCATCTTCCGCCGAATGTGAGGCATAGAACATGCCCCCATCCGTGCCAATCGCCAACGTCGCGATACGCGAGTCCAGCTCAATCTCGTCCTTCACCTTATGTGGCACATCAACCAAGCCGCACACCGTTACCGACTCAACGCCCAAAGCGTCAAGGCCAAACGCCGTCACTCGCCCATCAACGACATCCTGTTTTACCAGCAGCTCTTTGAGCATGGTGCCCAGGATCGCCTCTTGCGCGTTGCGGTTCTTTTGCTTTGGCGCAGCCTTAAACAACGGCTCGCACACATCCGGCGTCACGTGTTGTTCCACCACGCCGGCATGCAAGGCATAGCCATCGTCCTCGGCAACTTCATGGGGCACAGCGACAATGTTCAGCGCCCGCGAATCCACGGTCCTTCCGCCATACGATGCGCGAACGCCCCACGTGGAATCGTTGAGTCGATCGACCAATTGGCGCGCCACACCAGCAAGCCTATCGCACGCAACCGACACCACGATGCGCTGCCCCACCATGCGCTCTGCCACCACGCGAGCGTACTCATCGCCCTTAAACACCTCGTAGAAACTCTTACGCGGGTATTCCACAAGCGTCACCCGGGCGAAGTCGCTGTAACGGCGTTCAAGAATCTGCAGCTCTCGGTATAAAATGCCCTTCTTGGTGTAGGCAACTTTGTCCGCCTGGGCCGAGAACGTCAGATCACGACGCTTGGACGGTTTGTCACCCCTGGCACGGCGCAGGATGTACTCGTCTTTTTGTTCGTGGGCAAGCACCATCGTCGCCACGGGCGATAACCTGTAGCCCACCTGGCTCTTAATCTTTTCGAGCTCTTTCTCGTGGCCTTGCGCCCTGCCGATAAGCACCCGGCGCTTGGTAAACGTACGAATCTTTAGGTCGAAAGTGCAATCCTCATCGATAACAATCTCGACCGTTTCAATCTTGGCAGGCCCCCTACCGTCACTTTCGACGGCGTCGCAGCGGGCACCCTTGGCGCTAATGACGTACAAGTGCCCGGTGTCATTGGGAACCTCATCCTCGATCCCCTCAAACTGGGAGCAAGAGTTGAACAGCAGACGGAGCGCAACGTAATCGTCCAACTCGCCCCAATGAGTCTTAATCGGAACCACCTGTTCCTGATAAAGCGCGGCATTGAGATCGCCCGTCTGCATGCCCGCCTTGACCATCAAAAAGATGCGGTTATCTGCAAGCTGCGTGAGCGCCACGACCTTGCCCGTCTGGCACACATCGGCCATAAAGTTCGCCACGGCATGCTTACCAGCATCGCCCACGTTGCACCAAAAGACCGAGTAGCGCTCCTCGGCAGCCGCGGCGTCGAGCTGCAACTTGAACTCGGATACGGCAATGTCTCCCAAGCCGCATGGCTGATTACACTTCGATTGCACGACGAATCGCCTCCATCATCTCCAAATTGATTGCACCGTCAGCGGCCATATAAGGAACGGAGAACACAGTCCCCTCGGCATCGAGAGCCTTGGGCGTGCACTCAAGCGCTGCCTCGTCAGCCAAAACGTTGACGATTATCAGGCGTTTCGCCCCAACCTTTTGAGCCTTGGCCCCAAAGCGCTCGGCATCCGACGCCTCGCGACCGTCGAGAACATAAGCGATATAGGCACCGATGCGATAGTGCTTAAAGTCGATCCACACCCCGGTCTTGTTGCCGGCGGCATCGAGTACCTCAAAGTCACCGCCCGTCTCGGCATGGGCGGCATCGCCACGCGTAAGCGAATAACGGCCGTCGTAATATGCCTCAAAGATTGCCCTTCCGGCAGATTCTCCCAGTTCACCCAGGTAAACCGCCTGGAACATATAGGGCGTCATGTGTGCCGTTGCCGCCGGCCGCAGCGTCGAAGGCACCCCGTCACGAAACCAGCGCTCGCGCACCTCACGAATCGACAGCAGCTCGGGCACACGCGCCGCAGCCTGACTCACCTGACGAACCTTTGCGCCCTTATAGCCCGCGCTGCAACGGCAATAGTCCTCCAGACGAGCGGCAATTTGCTCGACGGGCTCACCATCGTAGTTGGGGAATTCAAAGCGTGGCACCTTGCATGCCCCGCCTTCTGCATAGGCGTAGCCACTTGTGGCATGCGGCATGCGCAGCGCGGTACTCCGGCGCTCTGGGTATTGCGCGAGATCTTCCCATGGCAGGCAAAAATGATGCAGGTAAAAGTCGCGCTCGCTATCGAAGGCAACGAGGTCTTCATCCACGGCGTTCAGCGAGGTAACCTTCCACGCTAGCTTTTCGTGCTTTTGCTTAGCAAGGTTGTTCCTAAAGGCGGCAAGGTTCTGCTGCTTAACGGCAGCGTGCTCCTTGTTGTCCGTCATATGGTCGTTGGCAGCGGCACGGGCACCAACCACCTGCTCAAGTTCGTAGCCCATCGGCAAATCATGCAAGAACGAGAAGTTGCAATCGTTCGCAATCTCGCGGTCGAGCATCACCTGCACGCAAGGCATCTTTACACTCGTACGCATCAGGCGACCCACAGCCTGCGCCACAATGCGAGCACCTTCGACCTGATAAGAGAGGGTGTCGCGCACCGGCAGGCTCTTATTAACGCCAGACAGCAACATCCGTACGTTCCGGCGCTTTTGAGTAAACGGAACCTCGCCGCGCGCTACCAGCTCCTCCTGCTCCACCACGCCAAGTAGCGCCTGCTGGACAAACTTGTCCGAGTTGATCTCCACTCCCCAGGTCAGACGACTTGTGGGCGACTCGATATATAAGAAATCAAGATCCATCTTGGGGCGACGGTCGACATTCTCAAAGCCGCAATCGACCTGGCAAACCATGTCGCGCAGATTCTCCGGCACCTTGTATTTGAGATTTTTGGAAAAGCCACCGGCCGAAAGATTGATGAACATCAGGGTCGGCTGGCCCAGCTCGAGACGTTTTTGAGCGCCACGCCAACCTGCATCCCATTCCGCAGCGTTAAAGCACGGCACCATGTCCTTGGCGGCCTCAAGCGATTTCTCGTACGACATATCGGGGCACTTGACGTTTCTGATCACCAGCTCCGCGACAATCTCGCGTGCAAGATCCAGCGCCAGACTATTGAATTCGCCATGGTTTCCCATGTGGCGCGTGGTAAAAACGGCTCCCGCCTGTTGCTCGTTACGCGCCACACCACGGGCCCAAGTACTCACGGCGACAAGCGTCTTGCTCAGGCGCTTCAGCTCAAACTCGATGCTCTTGGCGTCACTTATGCCCACCCTGTCGGCAATCTTTAAGCGCAGGCGCACCGCAAGGCCCTCACTCACACCAATCCCGTCAAAGAACCGCATCGCGCGCTCGTACACCTCGTCGGGCGACACGATGATGCCGCCAAAGGCGCCGCCTGCCAGCGCGACCATGCCGGCAATTTCCTTGGACTCATCCACCCAGGCAATATCGACGTCGTATTCCTTCGCAGTCTGCTTGTTAAACAGCTTGGTCTGTCGCACGATCTCCTGGTTGAGCTCGTCGATCCAGACATCCTTGCGAACCACGCCATGAACCTCGTCAAGATACTCGAGGTTGAAGTTTTTGACGGTCGGCGCACTCCATGTCGCACTCATGCACACGCAAGGCGCTTTGGCGGCAATGGAGGCCAAGTACGCCTCGGGCATGCGCTCAATGCCATGGCTGATTAGATACGTGGTAAACATGTGCTCGATGGTGGTTTCCATTACCAGGTAATCAACGCCACGCGCATACATCGAGTCATCCGCAGCATCAATGTCGTCGTTCTTGCGGTCCTTAAAGAACAGCGCCAGCATCAACGAATCCCAAAAATACCTCTCGCTGGTCTGGTTGTTCCTAATGCCCAGGGCATCGATGATGTTCTTGCGCGAAAGGTCGTCCTTGTACGAAAGACCCCCGTAGTACAGGCTGTCCATAAGGGTGGCGCAGCGGGCAAGATGACCCACCACCATCCTAACGACGCCACGCGCACGACGAACCGCCTTGTTAACGGTTTGCTGCCCATCCGCCCCATGAGCCGTAATCATATTGTGGGTACCGCCCTCATTGGACTTGTAACGCAACGGGTTTACCGAGCCGTCGCCCACCGAGATATCGTCGCTGCCAAAAAGATGTCGACCGAAGAGCTGCTCTTCTTTCGCCTCGTCAGACAGCGCAAAAGGCGGGCTCAGTTTCATTTCTTTAATACAAGAGGCAAGTGCCTTTTGAATTTTCTTGGCATCCTTGGCGATTTCTTCGGCAGCCTCCTCTACGCTCGCTCGCGAAACCCTGTTCCTCTCGGCATTCGACCCCTTGTGGTCGCCCGACGTGGAGGCGTGCGTGTAGACCGCCATCCATTGATCGCGATTTCCCAAGAGCAGAGGGTCCACCACGCCACCGTTAAAATGACGGTCGAGGATACGCAACACTTCGTCCGGCTGAAACGTCACGGGTTCGTCTGTCAGCGTTGACAATATGTCGGCCTTCATGTGGTCGATTTCATCAAAGATAAACAGGCCCTTCTCGGCAGCCATTGCGTTAAAGAGCACAATGCCTGCACCGGTCACTGTATCGATCCTATTGATGAGCTTTTGCGGTGTCAGGGCAATCACATGCGGCATGCTCTCGTCATTGAGCAGAGCAGACGGCCAAATCCGAGGAATCACCTCCATACCGCGCGTGACGTTTTTAAGCTCGTGGCTCACCGCCCAACGCAAGCTCGCATCCGCCGATGACAACTTGTCGCGAAGGGCGGGGGTCAAACGGTCTGCAACACCTTCCAGGCGATTTCGAGTGTCGAGAATGCCCAGGAGGTCATCGGCGATCTCCATCGCGTTGCGCCATGCCCGCTTAATGATGCGATGAGAGCTCTCGTTGTCTGCCTCGATGGGACACAGGATGTCGCGCACGCCCACAGCGCCCTTGCCGCGCGTAGTCTCAATCCAACGCAGGATATTTTCGCCCGCGCGCGGAAGATCGAACACCATGCGCTGCGCGGCATCGCCATCCATGCCCTGGTCAACCAGCAATTTGTGCACGTTCGCAACGTAGTTGTCGCGGTTGTCCTTACCCGGCACCACAAACACCAGGTAACGACGGCCCGGGCACTTGTTAAAACAGCCCGAATCGTCCCAGCCACCGGCAATGAGGTCGGCCGTGACCTGCTCGGCCGTATAGTTTTTACCCGATCCCGTCGTGGCGCCCAAAAAGTACAGGCCATTGTTGTTCTGATCCTTGGGGGCAAACAGCGCACGCTCAAAAAACTCGCGCATCGCCTTTTGACGTGCAAGATAGGGAGCGAGCTCCTTGTCGTCCGCAGACGACGGATTCGATTGGCAGTTGAGATCCCACATAGCCATGGTCAAACCTCCGATTTAGTTGTTGCATGTGTTGAATACCATCCCGTGCGGACAAAAGCTCACGCAGGGAGGTTAGGAGGCGGCATGAGCGCCTCTTAAGGCAAAAAGGAAAAAGTAGTAGGCAGCTACCCACACGAAGCAATGTGGCGCGCCTACGAGAACCCCTTCAAACAAGCAGACCATTACGCCGCTAGCAAGGGAACGATGTAGCGTCTGAGGTTGGCGGGCCGTCCGCGCTTTTGCGTGACGGCTCGCCATTCAGACGTGCTGCCCAGTGCAGCGGCTAAAGACTGTCATCGGCTTTTGGGCTGGCCTTGGCTACCTCTTCGCCCTCAATCAGATCCCTAACCGTTATATACGCGTTGTACGTAGTGTCCTCGATCTTTTCCAAAACATCGGGGTCATGAGTAGTCCAAGCTTCTTCGAGGATACGTGCCAGCCCCCAAGCAGCGCTGAGCAGAACTTTAACGTGCTTCAGATCCAAGTGATCGAGCGTATAGGAGCAGTACTCGTGCTCCAGCAAATAGGTATCAATGGCACTGATTGCCTCGACCACATACGGCTCAAGATCAGGATGGGGATAAAAGGCGCACAGAGCCGTGAACGGGTCGGTCGGCTCAATCCAATACAACGCCGACGCGCCATCATGCTCCTCGAGCGAATAGCGTTCAACCGCCTTCTCCCAGCTTTCATACCAAGGATCATCAAGACCGTTCGTCGTTGATCTACAAATATCAATCGCCGCGGAAACAGTCGCGCACGAGCAGCTATATGTAGCGGTTTTCTTAAACTCATCATCAAGTTTATCGCCGCCAAATAGAGTCGCCTCCATAATCAAGAACGGACCATCGGCGTCCTTGATGCTGATGGGGTAGTTATCACACTCGGCGTACGGATGCATGTTTACTCCAATCAATTGATTTAATGACCTAGGTTAAACCGGCGTGCGGACAAATTAACAAGTGACATCGAAACCGCGATCAAGCGGGGAGCTGTCGTTCCCATCCCATCCGAGCTCGGTATACTCATCGAGCCCCACATCAGAGGCCGATGACCACCTAAACTCAAAGCCGTGCTGGTCCAGCTCCTCAACCCGCTCGCGAATTACTTCGTAAGCATCCAGCGCATCGTAGAATTCTTCCAAAGACACGCAGCCGCGCCCGCGCTGCTTGCGCATCTGGCGCAAACGACCCATGGCAACAACGATGATCTCGCAAAGGGCATTCGCCTCGCGCTCGCAGACATCGATATTTGCCTCGTTGAACTTGATGCAATCGGACATGTCGACCTCCCTGGTTTTAAGCCTTTTCGCTTGATTCCATTGAACAGCCGCAAACAGCCGTGTAATATAACTTTTATTACGTTTTAAATTTTGGCTGTTTGGAGCATCGATGCTTGATTCCAAAAAAGAGTCATTTAGCTGGGGTTTTAAGGCCGGCTTTCTTCGCTCCCCCATCAATCCCCGCATGCTTCTTCTTAACAGAAGACCAGAGATTGATCCCTCTGAAGGTAGAAGCGAATCCAGCAATGCGAGCGCATGGAGCCTCATCTCCATAGCCAACGACCTATTGCGCGTTGACTTAAGCTCGCTTTTCGATGAAATTGCGTCTCGCTTTTACGAGCAAACAAGACAGCGCTCCTATATCGAGCTGCAGAACGCCATTCACCAGTCTCCTGCTTCTCCCAGCCACGAACCAGACAATTCGACGGATCAGGCAGCCGAGCCGGATCTTAACGGCCAAACTCACCCAGACGATCCCGGCCAGGAGCCCGCACAAGCAGAATTGAGCAAAGCCGAGATCGAATTAATCCTTCAAGAACAAAAGGAGCTCGGCCTCGATTTCTTTAATCCAATATTCGATAAGGCCATTACGTCCCATACGCGCGGAGAGATTTCCGGCGAAGCCAGGTACCTTCTAAAAAACGTCTGCAGGCAGTGCGTCATGTACATCGCAACAATCCCCGACTATCGCTATTTCGCCTGCTGGATGGAGAACAACGCTATTGAGTGCAACGAAATCAACCATCTGTACCGCGCGGTCATCACCACATCGGACAAACTCAACAGCCAAGAAATGGCTGCTCTCTTCAGTTCCTATCTTCATCTCAAGTCAAACAACATGAAGATTAATACCGCATACGGATCGATTGATCTAACAGAACCGGTGCCATATAACCACGACAATCCAAAAGATAACTATCCCAAGGTCAAGTCTCAAATAGAAACTGCTTGCGTTTGCACCAATCTCGAACTCTTTCGAGCACTTCTCATTGTTTTCTATCAGGGATGCTTGGAACTTGTCCCATCGCTTAAAAACACCAGGGCGCCTGAGTTACTCTCGCAGAAAGAGGAGCTATTCCCGGCAGCCATCTGGGCAAGCGACCCACGCCGTTTTCAAGTATTCGATAAGCAACTGCCTGGCATCATCGACTTTGGCGACAGCTTTCTGCTCATAGCCAAAAAGCATCTACCAGGGAACGAAACGGCCCAGAGGCTCGAAAATCATTTGAATGATATTAAACAAATGAATGACGCCCCTTTTATGCAGCTATTTCGCACCAACTACGTCAAGGCGATGCGCGACAACGATATCTATGCAAAGAAAGACTTTCACAAGCATGCCGAGCTCAACAACCAAGAAGAACTCAATGAGCTCGTAAATCGCCAAGCGATTATCGCAAAGGCCGGAGAGCTGTATTTCACCGAGGAAGAATATTCCTTCGCCAGTCTATATGCCCGCATCCTCCACGAGCTACTACTGTGCGGCATTATGCCGATAACATGCCAAACCTGCGGCTCGCTCTTTTTTCCGACCGGCCCCAACAGCAAGTATTGTGACCGATTTAACGAGGACACCAAGCTCTATTGCAACCCGCGCTTTAACGCCAAGAAGCATCTTGGTCGTAAATCGCCCCGCGATGTCTCGCTCAATATACAGAGAAAGGCCGAAACGGCATATGAAAAGGGCCTAACGGATTGTGCCCACTATTTTGAGCGCCTCGGCAGCTTTGTCCTCGATGGTCTTGGCCCGGCATACCAAGCGAACGACCTCATTTCCGATGAGCTCTATAGGACATGGCTGTCTATCGTCAACCAGCCCAATTGTAGGGCGAAAATCAAGCGGCCGGATAGGACTGGGTACCCGTACTCCGTGTTGTGGTACGGAGGCGTCTTGGATGGCAATCGGTATGCGCAAATCGAGTTTCCAGCAGCCGAGTACCCAGCGCTTTTTGAGCGCTTGAGCAAGCTCGCCGAAAGCCCACAATCAAAGTGCACGCTGGATTATTTGGAGCCCGGCGAGCACCCATGCAGCTCATGGCATATCAAGTTGTACGAGTTGCTGGATGCCATCGCGCAGATAAATAGAGCCGATCGGATGGCAAAGCCCGTTCCATTGCTTGGAATTGATGGGCCCGAATGTGTCTGGACTGACCTGACCGTCCAAGACACATGGAACACGCCCGACGCATGCGTCTACAGCACCGGCACAGTCGATGACCTTAGCTTTACCGTGTATACAAAGGGATACGACCTGTAAAAGCAGGACTGAGTCGCGGATGCCGGTCGCCCCAATTTGCAAGTTTTTCTCACGCTGCGACAAGAACTTGCATAGCCACCCTGGGGCCACTTGCCAGCCGCTCTGGACGCAGCGCCGCCCGGGGCTTGACCGCCATTGAAAAGATTGACATCGGCGGCTCGAGTGAAAGAGCCTCTGGTTCCCCATAAGACGAAAGGGGCGACTTCCGCGGTCTTTCCCTGCCCGTTGCCAGCCCATTTGGCAACATGTGCATAGCCCGCGTTCGTTACCTAGTCTAGTTGAGTATCGAAAAGGCCAAACCCCTTTAGCCTCAGTTGCCAGTTAACGCCTTGGCTTTCCCGCTAGCAAGCACCCTCAACCGCAAGTAGTCGACAAGTGTCCAGCACCTCTCCACGAAGGTACGCCTCGAACACAACCCCCGCCGGCAGCATCAACATGTTGATGAAATTGCTGAGCGGCTTTTCTTCCTCCGCAATCACGCCCGGAAACGACACCCTCGCCATCAGCTCGGGCCTGTCAACGGTCCCCGGTACCAGAAACACATTCACCACCCGATCGAACCCGCAAGTCTCGATAAACCCCCGGTACGCACTCTGGTATAGGAACTGCTTGGTCACCGACTCCAGCCCCGGCTGGTGCTCCATCTTGCCACTTACGCTCGGCACGTAGTACTTCGCATCGCAGATGCAGAACAGCCGCTCGCCATCGGGTCCATTCGCAATAGCAATGGCATCAGGGATGAGCGTGTCGGCGCCTTCGGGCTCAGCAAACCTATCGCCGCGCCAGCGCTCCCACAGAGGCCGTGGAATTATCTCGATCAACTTCTTCTGTCTATCAGCTGCCCATTTACCCTCAAGTGCAAGCCCGAGCTCGCCCAGCCGTCTACCAAGTGCATCGCCGAGGGCCGTTTTACAAGCCTCTTCCCACAGGTGGTAAAAGCTCGTTGTCCCCAGCGTCTGAACCTCATCGCTGCGCACTTCGCTCTCGCGCGCCAGCAGGTAGCGCTCAAGCAAATCGAGCGTTAAGAGCTTCCAGTCCGAGAACTGGACCGCGCGCTCGCGCTCCAGACGCCACCCTAGCATCTCGACATCGCCAAAAGCCTCGATGTCCTCGTCCGAAAGACACACCTCATCAAGTGAAAGCAGTTTGTCGATGCCCGCTTCCCCGAGCTCAAGCGAGCACTCAGTCAGCACGGCGCGATGCAGCCGCGTGATGAAGTCGGAGTCATCGCGATGCGTCTTGCGCGTCTCGTACTCCATGTATATCGGTCGGCCGTTCGAGAGAACGGGCAAGTGCCCATTAATTGTACGGTTCCAGTCAATGCTCCCGTTACCGTTGAGCTCGCGGCCTTCCGTGTAATTCGAGTACTCACCGTAATCGCCGTACAGTTCCAATAGCGCCAACATCACGGACAGCTTGTCGCTAGCGCTCTCACCGCCGTCTTCCAAACTCGTCAGTACCGCAAAGCCCGCATCACGCTTGAGAACTCGCATTATCAACCTGAGTTCGTCGTTGACAGGCACCCGATCGTGGAAGTACTTGGGGTAAGCAACGATCATCGCGCCCTCGGTCATCACCAGCCCCACGAAGCAAAACTGGTAGACTTCACAGGGAGTAGCGCCCTCCTCATCGGCTTCCTCGGGATCGGTTTTCCCTCCCGTCCGATACCGCACAATACCGCGCGTCATCATGTCGCCAACGAGGGTTTTTGTCCTCTCGACCGTACACCCCAGCTCATCGGCGAGCCAAGCGAGAGAAAAGGGTTTCAGCTCGCGGACCATCACCGGTTTCATGGCCTATTCCTCAGCCTCTTCTTCCGATTCGGCAGCAACATCCTTCGGCATCTTGTCAACGGCAACATCGGCGAGCTCGATGCCCTTGAAAATGGCGACTCCATCGTTCGTAAACTGTTCACACAGCTCGAAATAGGTCGCCGCTTCATCGCTGAAGAGCCGCCCGCGCTTCAACTTCCCGATGTCCTCGTATAGATAAAGAAGAACCTTGTCTTTGAACACATCGCCGAATCGATCGTTGAGGTCATTGGGCGAGATAAAGAAGGGGCCCAAGAACTTGTCCTCATTGATCCTGAGGGTCTTCATAAGCCCGTTGATCCTGCGGCGCAGCTTATCCCAAACGATTAGAGTGTTTATGCCGTTTATCGAAATCGGCACCTCTAACTCGGATATCTTCCTCCCATCTTCGAGAGGCTTATCGGCCCCAGCATCGATGCCGATGTACTTGAAACTCCAACGCCGCTTAAATGCGGTATCCATCGGAAACACCCCTTGGTCGGCGCTGTTCATTGTCGCCCAGATGTACATGTTGGGCGGCAGGGAGAGGTCCTCGCAGGCCATCTCGCTAAAATCATCGAAGTCTATATCGGGGTCGTAATACCTTTCGATGTCGTCTCGAACATCGGTATCGTCCTTTAGTGCATCGAGATACCCGCCGATGCAGTCAGCCATCTCCTTCGAAGCGGCGACCGAGTACACACTGTTACCGCTCTTGTCACGATCAAGCAGTTGAAACACGTCGCCGAAGACAGCGGCGGGATTCGCGCGGTTGATTTCTTCAATCAACAGGACAAAGTTGTCGTAGGGGTGCGCTATGGCATCGAGGTAGGTCTTCAGGAATGGACCCTCAACGAACTCGTAGGATATCTCCTTGCTGCCAGGCTCACTATAGGGTTTAAAACAACCCACGAACTGCGAGTACGTGTAGTCGGGATAGAACGTCACTCGCCGAATGTTTTTCTTGGCAAAGCTACCCTTGGCGAGCTTGTTCAGTTGGTAGGACTTTCCTGTACCAGGAGCACCAAAGTAAATTAAATTGCGAGACAAGCCCGCCACTTTTTTGAGTGCTTCCGGACTGTTTCTTGCTGGATTCATCCTGCCTGGTTCGGAATGAGTCCCGTTCGGTTCGCCCACTCCGAAGCGTTCCTCAATCGTTGTCCAATCAATGCATGGCTTCACATTTGAAAAAGCATCATCGTCAAGGCCAATATCATCTGGGGACGGCGCGCCATCTTTCCAGAGAGCGTCTATCAAATCGGCGGTATAGCTTTGGCCAAGAGCGTCCTTAAGGGCCTCCGCAAAAGAAGACTCATCTTTGAAGGCGGAGTTACGTTCAACCCACACGGCAAACGCCGTCTTCATTTCCTTTGATTTAAGATAGGAACCCAAGTGCTCATAGCAAATTGAATCGACCAGGAGCTCCTTCCTGGAAATTTCGAAAAGGTAATTTTTCCCACTGGGGTAACGCTCGGGGTCTTCGCGAGATGCGCGCTCAGAACGTGGAACAGCTCCTGCGCTAATAAAATTTGAATGAATTCGGTCAGAATCTTTGTCCTTTTTCGGCCTTTTGCCGGTAAAGTCGGCAATGTGGTCAGGGACTTCCCCGTCTTCAAGGCCGCCAACTTTGTGGGCGAAAGAAACGAATGTATCCTCATCGGAACCGGTATCGCAGTCTCTGCCGTACTTGCAAACAAAGTTGTCAAAGGCGAACATATATTGCAGTGCGCTAAAACCCGTCCCAGTTTTAAGCTCCTTATTTAGCACGGAAAACGCTGCCATAATTGTATCGATTGAGAAGTATTTACTCATCGTCAGCCTCCAGGAGCTTGTTCGTCAAAGCTTTGGCAATGACCCAGCCAAGCACTGGCGGCACAGCATTGCCGATAACCTTATAACGTGACTGCAAGGGAATCTTGCTGAAGTCATAGGAATCCGGGAAGGACTGGATTCGCGCAATCTCGCCAACTGTATAGCGGCGGTTCTCAACTGGATGCGTGATGCCGCAATTCTCCGGCTGTGCAGAGGCGGTAATCGTACCGTTAATCTCGCCAAAAGCGAACCTGCGGAAAAATTTGGGGGCATGGTAGCGCTTCGGATCGTCGGCAATCTTCTTAAACCTGGGCTTAAGGAGTTCGTAGGGAATATCCTTCCACGAGCGGCCCTCAAAGACCACCTCGGGGAGATCACCGATAGTCATGTCTTCAGTAAAATACTTAAAAGCTGTATCGCCATGAGCACAGGGGCCGATTTGCTCAACCATGGCCTGAGTGGCATCGGTGTACGGCCAGAACTCCCCGTTTTCGTGTTCAACCGAGGGATTTTGAAGGATGGACCCCAGAAGCAGTTTTTCGGGCCGCCCCGCAGAAACGGAAGGCAACTGCTCCGAGTTGACAACACAATCCATCTCATCGAAATCAAACGTTTTGTTCAGAGAACTGTCTATGCCGATGATCAAGAGTCGGAACCTGTTCTGGGGCACACCATAATTGCTCGCCTTCACAAGATGGTGGCAGACGTTGTAGCCAAGAGCCCTCATGCGATTCTCAATCTCAGTGATGACGGGAGTTCCATCATCCATCTTAGAGGACATGATTCCGCGCACATTCTCGAAGACAAATGCTCTGGGCTTTTTGCCCGCATCAATTTTTCCCTTTAGAATGCGCTCGCATTCCTCAAAAAGGGTCCCACGGTTGTATTTATCGTTTACTCCACCACGAAGCCCGGCATTGGAAAAGGGCTGGCAGGGGAAGCCAGCAAGAAGAATATCGTAGTCCGGTATTTCATCAAGCTCAACCTGGCGAATATCCTTCTCGATGCAATTAGCTGCAGCATCGTAATTCGGGATGTTTTCATTGAAGCAGGTCACAGCATCGCGATCGAAATCATTGGCGTAGACAACTTCGGTGGCCAAACGAGCAAAATGTTTACCTTGGAAATCGAATCCTCCGGCGAAGCCGAGGTCAAGACCACCGCATCCCGCAAAGAGAGAGGCGATACGATAAGGCTTTGTCTGACGAGTCTCCACGATGTCTATCTCATTTCGATCAGTAATAGCAACATTCTACAAACCCAAAACTTTACCATTCAAAAAGGCAGAGCTATTTAATTCGCCTTATTTCTAGAAATCCGCTTCCCATCTCCGCATGGCAGCCGCTGACATTGTTGCCAACCGTGGGCCACACCACCCGCACTCACGTTCCGTGCGTCTCAGTCAGAGCCGCTAGTCCCCAATCGCGTGTGTCGTTACGAGCGCAACAGCAGTAGCCAAGGCACCAATTATTATGTCCTTAACATGTAAGTCATCAAGGCAAACGAAGAGTCTTTAAGCCTAGCTTGCAGCACAGTCAACGGGCAGAACGGGAACGATGCTCTTAGGCTGCATTCGCCGAAACTCGTAGACCTAGGTAAGCTGAAGAAAAGCTGATAGGTTCGGCCTTGCCGACTAGCACCGCACCGCGCTGCCGGCAATCGTTTATAGACGCGGAGGCGTCATACACCGCTACACTTTTATGCATATATGGAGAATACTTTGGACAGGGACGCTGCCCTCATCCGCAACGCGTATTGCCCCATGACTTAGGGCGGCATTACGCGTCCCTGCCGCGTCTTTCAATCTTATGCGGCTATGGTTGAAGCTGCTTTATATGCTCCAATGCACACAACAGTACGGTTCTATCGCGCTCAAAGCAAAACCGAGACCACGCGTATACTCCCAGGACAACTAGAAATGCGGCCAGAAGAGCCACCGCGATCCCGATCGGCAACGTAGACAAATATGCTCCGACTGCAAGAGAGAAAATCATGCCAATCAAGCTGAGCGCCCAGCTCGTATAATGCGTCTCGGCAACCGACCGTTCAACTATCTTGCATTTCTTTTCCAGGCTAATGTCCTCGCCAGCCTCACCAAGAGAAAAGTCTATTCCTGAAATTAAATCGAGCAATTCAGCCTCACTGTAGTCGCTCTTTTTAAATCTTCCAATAAAGTAGCCAGCAGGACCAAAACCATAGACCCGGTCCTTTTCGCGAAACAGTTCCTTATAGGTGATTCCCATTGTTAACTCCTTAAAGTACAAATTTCATTTACGCTACCGTTCTATCATTTCGTCCGGACAGATTTTTAGAGGCCTGTCGGCATCCGTTCGCGAGGACATCCCGTTCAGTAAACCCTCGTCCAATTACTCCCCGCGCTCCTCGTACCCCCGCCCGAGCGTCCTCCCAAGCTCCGCAGCACTGCGCTTCGTCTCCTCGGCAAACAAGTCATCGATTGCCCTATCGATCCGTACGCAGGTCTCGAAATGCTCGTCCTTCCAGGGCAGATCGAGGCCCAGGCTCGTATCCCAGTAGCCGCCGATCTTTGCGTTGATTACTTCCTCGGGATACAGCACGTAATTGCGAACCCCTTCAATCGCCTCGTCCTCTTCCATATCGCAGACCGCATCGTCCTCCTCGAGGCACTCACGTAACTCCTTTTGCTCGCGGATGCGATTCAGCGCGCTGGCGCACACTACGGCCAAAAAGCGATAGCGCTCGCACAGGTCCCACTCGCCGCCAAGCCATACGCGATAGCCCAGAATGACGCTTGCAGGCTCCTCGTTCAGCAGGAACAATTCCCACGGATACACTTCGGCGCACGCGTCCTCTCCCGACCTTTGCGCGGCACCGCGCGTAAAGGCGCACGGCTCCACGTCGTAATAACCAAAGCCGTGGCCCGCATTGCGACGATTGATGACATGCTTGGGCAACAGGACAATCTTGTCGCTGGGCTCGGGGTCGATCTTCCTCAGCTTTTTGACCTTGCGGCGGACGCGCTTTAAGCTGCGCTCGCTATCGCCATAGCCGTGAACGTCCGCCTTACCGCCGTATCGCAGGGCGACCTCGCGCGCCAGGATCTTTGTGTCTGCCGCGCACAGCAGGTCACTCACGGTAGGCAGATCTTCCCACTCAATACCGTCGACATCCCAAATCCTGCTCATGTTCAACCTCTTTCTGGCTGTAAAACTCCGCGATCGTTCGCCCTGTTCAACGTACTTGTAAGGCATATGCCCCGCTAGAGCGCCTTCTTGCTGGGAGCAATCACCTCATCCACCAGGCCCAACTCCAGGGCGCGCTTGGCGTTGCACCAGCAGTCGCGCTCGGTAAGCTCGTGGAACTCTTGGGCGCTCAGGTTGCCGTGCTCGGCCAGCAGCTCGTCAAGCTCGGCGCGCATTGCCGCCGTGTGCTGCGCCGCAATCTCGATATCGGTCTGCTGCGCCATGCCCGTGCCGCCCATAAGTTGGTGGATGAGCACCTGCGTGTGGCAGTACACCTGGCGGTGGTCGCCGCAGGCCAGGATCACCGCGGCCATCGAGGCCACGACGCCCTCGCCCACCGTGATCACGGGGCAATCGAGCGACTGCATGGTGTCGATGAGCGCCAGCCCCGCCGTAACGCTGCCGCCCGGGCTGTTGATAATGAGGCTGATGGGCTCGGTCGCGCTTTGGTGCTCCAGCACCAACATGGACTTGATGAGACCGTTGCAGGTCACATCGTTGACCTCGCCCTCCAACAGCAGCACGCGACTGTTGAGCAGCTCGCTTGCCATGTCGATGGCGGCAACGCGGCCGTCCTTGGACTTCTTGATGATGCTGGGCTCACGGTACATAACGGGCATGGTTAATTCCTTTCTATATGGGATCGATAAGGGGAGCTGGCCGCACAGCTCATGGCAAACAGAGGCCGTGCGGCCAAAATACAGGTCAGAATACGCGAAGCTGCAAGGGCTAATCCCTCAGCCACTTGGCCGCATTGGGATGGTCGTCGCAAAAGTACTTCTTGGCGCGGAAGGGACGCATGCCGGTCACCTTGACCAGGCAATCGGTGCGAGGCATAAGCCCCACCTCGCCTGGGGTCATCACGTAACCGCGCACATCTACGGCAGTGCGCTCGGCGCCCACGTAATTGGTGCCCAAAACCGACTCGCCACACAGTTCGCTTATGTAGTTCTGCGTCGCGATGTTGCTGCCGCCACCCATATAGACCAAGCTATCGCAGTTATCGAGGATGGTAAGCGCCGTGGATTCGCCATACACGCCATCGAGCTGGCTCAGCGATTGCGCGCACATCAAAAAGCTAATGCCGCGACTGCGCACGGTCGCAATGCTACGCTCAAAATCGGGGATGCGTCCCACATTGGGAAACTCATCGAGCACAAACTGCACGCGATGCTGCAAATGTCCGCTGGGGCTGGCATCGGCACGGCGCTGGGCAAGGTTAAACAACTGCTTAAGGGCAACGTTCGCAAGCCATGCATTGGCCGAGTCGTTGTCGCTCACCTTAAGATCGATCACACGCTTGCCCTCGTCAATACGATCAAGACGCATCTCGTCATGCTCAAAAACGTGCATGAGCTGGGGCGTCTTAAGCCGCGAGATAGTTGCATTGAGCGTGATCAGAATGCTCTTAAGCGTCCTATCGGCCGCCCCACGAAAATCGCGATACTGCTCAACGCCGTACAGGTCTGCGTTCATCGCCCCATACTTATCGAGGAACTCCTTGGACTCCACTTCCTCCACAAGGTAGTCCAACGGGAATCGCCCCTCGCCATCTCCCGTGACCTTGATGAGCGCGGCCAGTTTAAAGACGTTGTTCATCTTAAGGTAGCGGCGTGGAGCATTGGGGTCCTCGCCCGGCGCAAGGGTGCCGGCAAGGCACTCCAGGAGATACAGGATTCCAACAATTGCTCGAAGCAGCAGGTCGTTCGCGTTATCCCAGAACGGATCATACCTACGGCTACGACCGTCAGGATCGACCCCCTCCATGATTGCCGCCACCGTGGTGGGGATATCCTCGACATCCATCACGTAACGCAGGGGGTCGTATCCGGCCGACTGCTCGGGATTAACAGTATCGAGAACAGTTACCTCGTAGCCGTCCTCTTCAAAGCCCTTCCCCGTACGGCGCAGCAGCTCACCCTTGGTGTCTGTGACCACATAGCAGCATTCGTGGTGATTGAGCAGGTTGGGCAAAATGAAACTCGCCGTTTTGCCGCTGCCGGTACCTCCAAAGGCAAAAACATTGTTGGACACGCTTGTCTCCCAATGCTTGTCGTCCTCGTAGAAAGCCACCGTGGCACCTTGCGCCAAGATCACATCGCGCTGCTCATTGCCGGACGACAGTGCCTGCATCTCCTCCTTGGTCGCCCACTTCTTGGTCTGATACTCCGTCTGCTGCGCGGCCTCGTAGCCGAACATCTTGATGGCTGACATGGCATGGCCCCTTTCTTGTCGGAAGATCTGGTTGGCTGCTAGGAAATACGGTCAACATCGGCGCCCTCATTGGGGCTCGTCATATGCGGAAATTTGACCGCGCCGTCGATCGGACGCTCGGTCTGCGACAAATAGCTCTCGCGTGCCGCGACCGAGACCGTTTCATCACGCAAATACGCAAGCAGCGCATCAATCATCAGCTTGTCGAGCAGGTCATACTCTTTTGCCTGAG
>DBFNYT010000136.1:0-4329 GCA_048425625.1 Collinsella sp.
CGAAGGTGAATACTTTTCCGCGAAGTGAACGAGTAAAAACGAGCCCCGAAGCATCGACACTTTTCGGACGCCGTTTCCTGCGGTTTCGTCGAGTTTTCCCTGCAGATTTGGCGTCAAAAAGTGTGGATGCTTCGGGGGTCCAAAATAGGTCGTTCACTTCGCGGAAAAGTATTCACCTTCGTTTTCGCGCAGACACGAATCCGGCCGCCACAACGCAAAACGGGGCCCGCGCACAGCGCAGACCCCGTCGTGAGAGGTTATTCCCGGTATATTAGTACTGCTCGATGCCCATGTAGCGACGAACCTCGGGGCTGTGGTCGAAGACCTTGCCGCGGGCGGCGCGCAGCTCGCAGCTCATGTTGTAGAAGAAGATCGGCTCTAGGTACGAACGCACGCTGGCGGGCACGTCGCCCACGCCGTACTCAAGCGCGTCGAGCACCATGATCGTGTCGGTGTGCGTGTTGAGGAACGCAAGCGCGCGCTCCTCCATGGGGCGGCACTCGCCCGCGCCGAGCTGCACAAAGTAGAACACGCCGGGCTCGGTGGCCTCGAAGGGGCCGTGGAAGTACTCGCCGGAGTGGATGTAGCAGCAGTGCTGCCACTGCATCTCCATAAGCGAGCAGATGGCCATGGCGTAGGTCTGGCTAAAGTTGGGGCCGGAACCCAGGATGTAGAAGAACTTGTGCTGCTGGCAGAGCTCAGCAAAGCGGGCGCCCAGCTCGGCGTTGACCTTCTCGCGGGCGGCGGGCAGCAGCGCGTCCATCTGCTTAAGGCCTTCGTACATGTCGGCGAGCGCTTCGTAGCCCTCCTGCTGGTCGAGCAGTTCGGCGGCGATCAGAGCGCCGATGCCCTGCGGCACCTCGGCCTGCGACACGCCCTCGCCCCACGGATAGACCCAGGTAGTCCACTTGCCGTTGTCGATCTTTGAGCCCTCGCAGTCGGTGAGGGCAACGACTTCGGCACCGGCGGTCAGCGCCATCTCGCAGCCGTCAACGACCTCTTGCGTGTTGCCGCTGTGGCTGCAGGCGATGACGAGCGACTTCTCGCCAAGACTCTTGGGAGCCATCAGGCAAAACTCGCGTGCCGTGTAGACCGTCGAGGTAAACGTGGTGGCCTCACGCTTGAGCAGCTCGTTGGCCGGCATGAGATCGATCATCGAACCGCCACAGGCGATCCAAAAGACGTTCTCGATCTTGCCCTTGCGCTCGATGATTTCCTGAACCAGATCATGTGCGTTCATGCTGATGCTCCTCCTTGTGGGGCGGCTTTGAACGACGACAGCTCGTACCTGCTGTCGTTCTATGTTGTCCTATTTATAGCACGTGTAACAACGCCCGTGAAGTCATCTCAGCAAATTTGTTCTATGTTGTTCTATCTGTGGACGTTAGATGTCGAAGACGTAGCGCGAGCCCACGATCTTTTGGCGGCCGAGCAGTAGAGGGCGCCCGCCGGCGTCGGTAAAGTAGGCCTCCATATAGAAGAGCGGCTCGCCGACCGGCACCTCCAGCAGCGGGGCCGTCTGAGCATCGGCAAGCGCAATCTCCACGGTGCAGGGGTCGGACTTGAGCGGCGCGCGACCCGAATGCTCGGCAACGAGCGCAAAGATTGAATTATCGGTGAGGTCCTCGTCGGCCAGCGTCTGCAGGTAGGGATGGTCGGCGAGTACAAAGGCGTTGTTCTCGAGCATGACGGGGATGCCGTCGGCCGTGCGCACGCGTTCGACCACGATAAGCTCGCAGCCGGGCTCCACGCCAAAGAACGCCGCATCCTCGTGCGTCGCCGCGACCACCGTGCGCGACACCAGACGCGCACCCGGCACCATGTCGTTGGCAGCACAACCCTCAGTAAAGCTCTGGACGTCACCCTTCTGGCGAATCTTGCGCTTGAGCTTGGGAGCGCACACAAACGTGCCCCTCCCCTGCTGGCGGTTGAGATACCCCGCGCGCGACAGCTCCTCGATGGCACGGCGCACGGTGATGCGCCCCACGCCGTAGGACTTCGCGAGCTCCATCTCGGCAGGGATGCGCGAGCCGGCAGGGTACACGCCGCGCGCGATCTCGCCCTTTAGGTCGTCCATGACCTGCTGGTACAGCGGCACGGCGGGCACCTCGGCGCGCTCGGAACGTTCGGTCTTGCTATCGGCTGCCATCATTACGCTCCATCCCGCGCATGCTCGGACTCAAACTCTTCAATCGCCGCCATAAACTGTTCGCCAAAGGCGTCGGCTTTTTTCTCGCCAATGCCGTTGACCTGGACCAGCTCCTCGCGCGTCTGTGGACGCAGGCGGCACAGGCCGCGCAGGGCTTTGTCGGAAAAGACCATATACGGCGCCATCTCCAGCTCCGTCGAGATCTCCTTGCGGAGGGCACGCAGGCGCTCGAACAGCTCGGCGTCGTCGCCCACGCGCGGACGCTGGTCCAGCTCGGCTTCCTCGCGCAGCAGGTCCACCGCACGACGGGCGCGCGCTGAGGCCTTGCGCTTGGACGCGCGGCGCTTAATGGTAAAGGCAAAGGCCTCGTCCTCGACCTCGCCGGCGCGCGGGCCCAGGCCCACCACCGGATACTGACCCTGCGAGGTGGCCAGGTAGCCACGGCCGCACAGCTGGCCGATGATGTCCTTAATGCGGCCGACCGATTCGCTCGACAGCTCACCATAGCCGCGGTCTTCGTCCAGATGCATCTGGCGAATGCGCTCGGTGTTGCCGCCGTGAAGCACATCGGCGATCAGCGACTTGCCAAAGCGCATGGGTCGCGTGGCCACATAGCGCACGGCGGCGCGGGCCATGCCGGTGACGTCCTCGACCTCGAACTGCGTGAGGCAGTTGCTGCAGTTGCCGCAGCCCTCGGCGTCGTCTGCCGTGCCGCCCGCGGCGGCCGCCGCATGCTCGGCCGCGGCCTCGTCGCCAAAGTAGCGCAGCATGTATTCGCGCAGACAGCCGGTGGTATTGCAGTAGCCCTCCATCTGGCTGAGCAGGCGATAACGGTTCTGGAGCGCCCACGCGCGCTGCTCGTCGTCGAGCGCCTCGTCGGCAGCGTCGCCGCGGTCGATCAAAAAGCGGCGCATGCGAAAATCGTTGCCGTTCCACAGCAAGTAGCAGCTAGCCGGGTCGCCGTCGCGGCCGGCGCGCCCCGCCTCCTGATAGTAGGCCTCGATGCTCTCGGGCACGTTGTTGTGGATCACGTAGCGCACGTTGGGCTTGTCGATGCCCATGCCAAAGGCGTTGGTGGCAACCATCACCTGAATATCGTCGTCGATAAAGGCACGCTGGCTTTGCCTGCGGGCGTCGTTGCCCATGCCGGCGTGGTAGCGACCAACGTGAATACCGCTGGGTCCCAGCGCCTCGGCAAGCTCCGCGGCCAGCGCGTCGACCGTCTTGCGGGTCGAGCAATACACGATGCCGCTCTCGCTCGAATGCGCGATCACATAGTCGCGCACCCACGCGGCCTTGGCCTTGTCGCCCATCTCTTCGCAGCCAAAGTAGAGGTTCTTGCGATCGAAGCCCGTCACCACCGTCGCGGGGTTTTGCAGGCCGAGCATCTGCTGAATGTCCGCACGTACGCGCTCAGTCGCCGTAGCGGTAAAGGCCGCCACGATAGGGCGCTGCGGCAGGGAATCGATGAACTCGCGAATCTGCAGGTAAGCGGGGCGGAAATCCTGGCCCCATTGGCTCACACAGTGTGCCTCGTCAATGGCCACGAGCGGCACGCCAATGCCGGAGGAACCCGCGGCCTCCTGCGCAAAGGCTAAAAAGCGCGGCTCGAGCAGGCGCTCGGGCGCCACGTACATAAGCTGGTAGCGGCCCTCGCGCGCCCGCTTGAGCACGGTGTTTTGCTGGGCCGGAGTAAGACTGGAGTTGAGATAGCTGGGTCGTGCACCCGCCGCGAGCAACGCACGGGTCTGGTCTTCCATAAGCGACAGCAGCGGACTCACCACAAAGGTGATGCCGGGCAGCATGAGCGCGGGCACCTGGTAGCAAATGGACTTGCCGGCGCCCGTGGGCATAACACCCAGCGCATCGCGACCGGCAAGGATCGCATCGACCATGCGGTCCTGCCCCGGGCGAAACGAGGTGTAGCCAAAATAGGCGCCGAGCGTGTCGAGCGCCATCTGCTGCATGCTATCGGTCATGGTTTCCTAACGTCCAAGTCATCTGCCGCCGATTATACGCCGCCACGCGGACAGCAGCACACGGCCGCCGCCCAGACTAGTCGTTTAAGAGCGTCCCCAATGACTAAGGAATGTCCCCAGATGCCAGCAGAGACGATATGAGCAGGACATAAAAACATTGAGAGCCCCTGCTGCATGAAAGACCGCGGATCAGGCCGACAA
>DBFNYT010000137.1:0-9969 GCA_048425625.1 Collinsella sp.
GGCGGCGCGCCGTGTGACGTGCCGCCCCCGGCTGAGAAATGGGGACAGGTTATGTGGGCAGGCGACCCCGCCAGCCGCTAGTTCAGACGACGGGTCTGCGCCACGTGCTTATACCAGTATGCGCTTGCCTTGGGCGTGCGCTTCTGGGTTTCAAAGTCAACGTAGAAGAAGCCATAGCGCTTGTTGTAGCCATTGGTCCAGGAGAACTGATCCTGCAGGCTCCACAGGAAGTAGCCGCCCACGTTGACGCCCACCTCCATGGCCTTGAGCAACCAGCGCAGGTGCTGCTCGATGTAGTCGATGCGCGGCTGGTCGTCCACAAAGCCGTCTTTGTAGGGGTCTTTGTAGCCCATGCCGTTCTCGGTGATGAAGATCTGCTTGTAGTTGGGGTAGTGCTGCTTAATGTAGACGAGCAGATCGAACAGACCCTCGGGATAGATGATCCAGTCCCAGTCGGTGGTGGGGATGCCGGGCTTGTTCACGTGCTCTCCAATGCCCTTGACGCGCCAGCGGCCGGTGCCCTTCTCGCCCGTACCGTTGTGGTGCAGGTCGTTCTCGCCATCGTAAGCCTTCAAGAAACGGCACTGGTAGTTGTTAACGCCCAGGTAGTCGTTGTAGAGCGCGGCTTCGCGCATAATCTCGAGGTCCTCGTCCAAGATCTCGATGGTGCCGCCCGAGACGGCGGCCAGGCGGTTGGCGCACTCGAGGGTGTCGGGCGCGTAGTCGCCGCGGAAGGTGGCGTCGAGCAAGAACTGGTTTTGCAGCACGTGCTCGTTGTTGGCGGCTTTGATGTCGGCGGGGTCGTTCTCGTTGAGCGGATACTTAAACTCCAGCGACTGAATGACGCCAATCTTGCCCTTAAAGCCGCCGTTGTGGAAGGCCAGCACTGCCCTGGCGTGGGCGAGCATCATGTTGTGCTCGCACTGGAAGGCCTCGGCAAGATGCGCCTTGACGCCACCGGGGAAGGTGCCCTCGATGTAGGTGTTGGAGGCGTCGGCCCAGATCTCGTTAAAGGTGAACCAGTAGGTCACCTGGTCGGCGTACTCCTTAAAGCAGAAGGTGGCAAAGTCCACAAAGGCATCGATGGTCTCGCGGTTGAGGAAGTCGCCCTTCTCAAAGAGGGGCAGCGGCGTGTCAAAGTGATGCAGCGTGACAAACGGCTCAACGTGGTGCTTGTGGCACTCGGCGAAAAGATCGTGGTAGAACTGGACACCCTCGGGGTTGATTTCGCCGGTACCGTTGGGGAAGATGCGGCTCCAGGCGATGGAGAGGCGAATGCCGTTGATGCCAAACTCCTCGCACAGCTCCAGATCGACGGGGTACTGGTTGTAGAAGTCCGAAGCGGGATCGGGGGAGAAGCGCCCCTGGGCCTCCAAGAAGTCGTCCCAGGCAACCTTGCCCTTACCGTGAGTGCGGGTCTCGCCCTCTACTTGGTAGGCAGCAGTGGCGCCGCCAAAGACAAAGTCCTCGGGAAACTGCGCAGGCGGGTTAGTGACGCTAGCAGGGTTAACGGACATGATGATCCAATCGTCTAAATCGAAGGGCCAGCCGGTCTTGGATGGTCGGCTGGCCCTGAGCGTTACTTACTTCGAGAGTTGCTCGCTTACGAAGGCGAGAGACTTATCGCCGTTCTGGGAGAGCTCGATGTACTGCTTGCCACGGCAGGCGACGCACTTGTTGCCCACGCGCTCGCAGTCCTTTTGCAGGTCGGCCAGGTAGCTGGCGGCCTGCGGGGCCAGGACGACCAGATCGAAGTCGGGGAGCATGTCGACATGGTTGCCATAGGCCTCGGCAGCGGTTTCAAGATCGATGCCGCGCTCCTTGGCAGCCTTGGCCAGTGCGTTGGCGAGCAGGCCCGAGGTTCCGCCGCCCTGGCAGAGCACGAGCACGCGCTTGCCGTTGAGGTCGCTGGCGGCTGTAGCTTCTGTGGTGGCAGCGGCGGGGGCATCGGCCTTCACGGCCTCGGCAGCAGCGCCGGCGGCAACGCTCTTGGCGTCAGCCTTGCCCTGGAAGGCATCGTTGAGCTTGGCAGCCTTCTCGGCGTTCTTGGCGGCGAGCTCCTCCTCGGAAATCTCGGCCTCCTCGGCGCACTTCTGGGCGTCATAGGCACGGAAGAACGGATAGTACAGAACGAAGTCGACGACCAGGATAAGGGCGAGCATCACAAAGGCGAGCGGCTGGAAGCCCAGGCCCATGATGGTGCCGATGGGGCCGGGGACGGTCCAGGGCAGGGTGTACATAAAGCCGTTCATGCCCAAGAAGTCGATAAAGATCTTGAGGATCCAGATATTGGCGATCGGGGCAAAGACAAACGGGACAAAGAAGACGGGGTTGAGCACGATGGGTGCGGCGAACAGCAGCGGTTCGTTGACGGCAAAGCAGACGGGGACGATGGCGGCCTTACCGACAGCGCGCATCTCCTGAGACTTGGCCAGGAAGCAGAACATAAAGACCAGGACGAGCGTGGCGCCGGTGCCGCCCATGCAGACGACGAAGTACTGGGCACCCTGGGTCAGAACAGCGGAAGCGTGCTGACCGGCCTGGAACGCAGCCAGGTTGTCGGTCATGTTGGCAACGAGGGCGGCGGCGATGGCAGGCTCGACGATCGAGGGGCCGTGGACGCCCACGAACCAGAACAGGCTCATGGCGCCGTAGATCACAGCGAGGCCGATGTAGCCGTCGGCAGCGGTGAACAGGGGCTGGAACACCTGGATTACGCCCTGGGCAAAGCAGAAGCCAAAGGCAGCGCGGAAGGCGATGTCAAAGACCCAAAAGACGGTGATGCAGACGGAGAAGGGGATGATGTCCTTAAAGGTCTGCGAGATGTTGGGCGGAACCTGCTCGGGCATCTTGACGGTGATGTTGCGCTTAATGAAGAACTTGTAGATGATGCCGGTCACAAACGCAGCGATGAAGGCGGTCAGCAGGCCTTTGGAACCAAGGTAGGTGGTGTTGAAGCCGCTGGCGGCGTCCGTGGCGATCGTGTCGCTCGAAAGGAGCAAGAAGCCGATGATGGCCGCGCACATGCACGAGATGAAGTTGATCTGGTTGTTCTTGGGCAGGTCGCGGTTCTGAGCGTCGGCGAAGTGCTTGGCTGTGGTGGCAGCGCAGGCGATGGCCAGGATGCCCATGGAGTAGTTGTAGCACTTCCACAGGGCGTTGTTGATGTCATCGGGCCAGTAGAAACCCCAGATGTTGGGGACCGAGGCTACCAGGCAGAAGATGGACGAGAAGATGATGATGGGGATGACGGAGATAAAGCCGTCGCGAATCGCCTTGAGATACTTGTTGCGGGCGATCGCGTTGAAAAAGGGCTGGCCCTTTTCGATGATGGCGATGAGTTGCTCCATGCAATGCTCCTAAGAGTCGGTGGGTTAGCAACGATGGTAGCTTTTGACGTTTGCTTGCCAAAATGTTGACGTTGCCATTTTGTGACACAAAAAAAGACGCGAACCGGTGGTTCCTGTGCCTGCGAACCGTCGATTCCTTACGCGTAAACGTTTGAGCCGCCCGGTGGCTCTGTGTTTGCACAATGGCAACGTTAACATTTGGGCACAAAATGCCGTTTGGGGAAGCAAAAATGTCGGTGAACGGTAGGTTTTGGGTGGTGAGCGTATGGTGGGGGAGGCGTTAGATATACTTGAAGACGTTTCATTTGACTGCGTAGGGTGCCACCAATGGCATCGTTGACATAGAAAGATCGACCTATGGCCGCTGTTAAAAAATCGGTATCCGTCAAAGACGTGGCGCGCCTCGCGGGCGTTTCGGAGCAGACGGTCTCGCGCACCGTGCACGATTCGCCCAGTGTGCGCCCCGAGACCAAGGAACGCGTGCGTGCCGCCATGCGCGAGCTGGGGTATCGCCCCAATTTCGCCGGTCGATCGCTGCGCCGTGGCAGGTTTAAGACCGTCGGCGTCGCCATGTTCAACATTACCGGTACCGGCAACCTCGACCGTATGGAGGGCTTTGCCGCCGCGGCCGACAAACATGGCTATGCCATCACCCTCACTAAAGTAGATGGACATCCCTATACCCTCGAGAGCGCATCGTCGCGTATGAGCGCGCTGCCGGTAGACGGCATGGTCGTGATCATGAATCGCATGCCGGCGGACTTTGGCACCTTCGAGCCGCTACCTGGCATGCAGACGGTGCTCGTTACCATGCTGGAGCACCCACTGTGCTCGACGGTCGATAACGATCAGCTCGATTGCTCACGCCAGGTTGTCGAGTACTTGCTGGGGCAGGGACACAAGACCGTGCACTTTATCTCGTGTCCCGAGCGCTCGCTTTCGGGCATGCGGCGCGAGGAAGGCTGGCGCGAGACATTGCGCGCGCATGGCATTGAGCCACCGCGACTCGTTCGTGGCGATTGGACGGCACAGAGCGGGTATGCTGCCGGTCAGGCCCTGGCGGATGATCCGACCTGTACGGCCATTTATGCTTCCAACGACGCCATGGCCTACGGCTGCATTCGCGGACTCGAGTCGCGCGGAAAGCACGTGCCCGAGGACGTGAGCGTGGTGGGTGTTGATGACAGTCTGGGCGACATCGTGCCCGATCGTCGCCTGGCCACCGTGCGCTTTGACAACAAGCGTGTCGGCATGTGGGCAGTCGATAAGATCGCCGGTGCCGAGGGCGTTGAACCCGGTGTGGAGCACATGCTGTTTCCGGGCGTACTCGTCGAGGGCGATACGGTGCGCGATTGGCGCTAGGGCACGGGCCTGTTTGGGTTTCCGCTAATTGTGTTCGATATTGTTCAGATTGGTTTAAAAACCGTTCACGGGCGAAAAGTGACCGTTCATAGCTTGAAATTACGTTTTGCGCTGTTCTTTTTTGTTTGAATGTTAATGTTTCTGCCATACAGAACGCAGCGCGTATGCCCGGACGCGATGCTCTCCATTGGTTCATATGTGAAAGGAACGCAATATGGCAACCAAAGAAGAAATCTCGATGGTTGGATTCGAGATTGTCGCATACGCAGGTGACGCCCAGACCGATCTGCTTGCAGCGCTCGATGCTGCTCGCGAGGGTGACTTTGAGAAGGCCGAGCAGCTGCACAAGGATGCCAGCGATGCGCTCATCGGTGCCCACGACACGCAGACCAAGCTGCTTTCGCAGGAGGCCGGCGGTGGCGAGATGGAGATGACCTTCATCATGGCTCACGCTCAGGACACCCTCATGACCACTATGATCCTGGAGAAGCAGGCCCGCTTTACCATCGATGCCTACAAGCGCATCGCCGAGCTCGAGGCCAAGCTCGCCTAACGAGCCCTCACAACCAAGTCCCCTTCCAAAAGCTCTGCTGCTACCCGCGGCAGGGCTTTTCCTGTTCTACTTCAAGTTGCGGTGAAATAGGGACTGAATAGGGGCCGGCGGGCGCAAAACAATCCCTATTCCACCGCAACTCATCCCGAGATAGTCATTGGGGACGTTCTTAAACGACTAGTCATTGGGGACAGTCTTGGTGCGCTCCGTTGGTCCTCCCGTTCGATTTTTGCTCGGTGGGTATACTTCCATTCGCATTAAACGCCGGACTGAGGAGGTATCCAAATGCCGGATAACGGGTCAATACAAAAAAGAGACGCGCACGAAATGGCTCATGGGCGTCCTGTCCAGATAACCGAGCACACGACGGTAACCGAGCTGCAGCCCAGCCTGTCCGATGTCGTGTGCGCAAACAAAAAGCTGCAGATTGGCTTTATCGTTGCGCTCGTGGTACTGGCGCTGCTGTCGGGCTTTGTAGCTCGTCCGCATTTCGCCGATACCAAAACTTGGGACTCCACCATCGAGGTTATCGACCAAAAGAAAGGCAACGTTTTGGCGCTCACGACCTCGTGCGTTGCTCTATCTGCGGGTATTACGGCGCTGCCGGGTGATACGGGAACGCCGGTTGCCGAGCAGCTCGCGCAGCTTTCAGGCAACCTTGGTATCGTGCTTGCCGTGCTATACCTAGAGAAATATTTGCTCACGATTTTGTGGTCGGTTGGCTTGGGCATCTTAATCCCGTTTGCGTTGGTGCTCTTTGCGGTGTCGCTCGGCATTCACGGGCGCTGGAGTACGAGCGCCGTCCTGCGCCGTGTGGCGACACGCGTGCTGGTGGTTGCCGTGATCGGCATGGCGCTCGTACCCGCGAGCGTATGGGTGTCGCAGAAGGTCGATGAAACGTATCGCGTAAGTATTGAGCAAGCTGAGCAAAAGGCTGCGGACGCTGCGGACGCGGCCGACACCACGGACAAATCAGCCGAGACCAGCTCAAAATCGAATAAGAAAAAATCCGAGGCCACGGAGTCCAAAAACGTGCTCGAGCAGTTGACTGATGGGGCCTCGAGCCTTGTTACGTCGGTGACCAGCGGTGCCAAGCAGATGACCGACGAGATCGTGCAGCAGGTGACCGACCTCATCGAAGGCGTCATCGTGATGATCGTGACCTCGTGCGTTATCCCGCTGCTGGTGCTCGTGGCGTTCCTATGGCTAGGACACGTGCTGCTGGGGATCGATATTTCCGGCCCGGCAAACTATTTGACGGGCCGCTTTCTGGGTGCTCCGTCCAAGCACGCCAAAAAGGGTGGGCAGTCCGAGTAGGCGGCAAAGCGATCTTTGGAAAACCAACCGTAAGAAGGGCGGCCGAGATGCGTTCTCGGCCGCCCTTTTTGTTTGTTGAATACGTGACAAGCCGGGCATTCCCTGAATCCAAACGGTCAGCAATCATCCGTAAACGGTATTTGTTCAAAAAAGAACAAAGATAAACAAATAGTTGTTGCAGTTACTGTTCGAATGTGTTCAAATAAACATGAACAGTGAAGAACCGCACATTCAGATGCCCGGACCTGAGCGCGATTCAACACTTCCAAACAGAAACTACGCACCTGCGTATCTCTCAAGGAGGATGTCATGAGGGTTGTAATCGCTTCCGATGCCGACGGTATGTCGATGAAGGAGTCCATCAAGGAGATGCTCATCGCCGACGGTCACGAGGTCGTCGACTATTCCGAGACCCCTGCCGCGGACTTTGTCGATTCCGCGACCGCCGTTGCCAAGGACCTGCTGGAGCACAAGGATTCCCAGGGCTTTGCATTCGATAAGTACGGCGTCGGCTCCTATATGGTCGCCGTCAAGATCAAGGGCATGGTCGTCGCCAACATTTCCGACGAGCGCTCCGCCTACATGACCCGCGAGCACAACGGCTCGCGCATGGTCACCATGGGCCCGGGCGTTGTGGGCACCGAGGTCGCCAAGAAGATCGCCCGCGAGTTCCTGCGCGCCCAGTACGCCGGCGGCCGTCACCAGATCCGTGTCGACATGCTCAACAAGATGGCCTAACGAGAGCCACCGAGAACTCGAACTTCTACCTCAACTTGTGAATTCAGACGAAAGGACGTTCTGATGAAGAAGACCATCGCAATCGGTTGCGACCATATCGTTACGGACGAGAAGATCTATCTGGCCGACCGCCTGGAGCAGGCTGGCTACAAGGTGCTCGATTGCGGCACCTACAGCCACACCCGTACGCACTATCCCATCTACGGCAAGGCCGTGGGCGAGGCTGTTGCCAGCGGCAAGGCCGACTTTGGCGTGGCCCTGTGCGGCACCGGCATCGGCATCACCAACGCCGTCAACAAGGTTCCCGGCGCCCGCTGCGCCCTGGTCCGCGACATGACCTCTGCCCTGTATGCCCGTCGCGAGCTCAACGCCAACATCGTGGGCTTTGGCGGCAAGATCACCGGCGAGTTCCTGATGGCCGATATCATGCTTGCCTTCCTGGAGGAGCCCTACGAGAAGACCCCCGAGCACGATGCCCTGATCGCCAAGATCGATGCCTGCAATAAGGCCGACGCCGAGGCTCAGGCTGACCCGCACTTCTTTGACGAGTTCCTGGAGAAGTGGGACCGCGGCGAATACCATGATTAGCGGGTATCCGGCGTAATTAACTAGTCCGTTGACGGCTCGCGTTTCTGTGAGGGGGCGCGGGCCGGTTTTCTATCAGCCCTATTGACTTGGCGGGCTGTCGTAAGAAAGGGAAGGCTCCTATGGAGTTTGTTCTTGATAACGGTTCTATCCGCGTAGCACTGAGCACGGCGGGCGGGTCGTTCACTTCTATTGCGGCCAACGGCCGTGAGTACCTGTGGCAGGGTGATCCGGCGGTCTGGTCGGGCCAGGCACCTATTTGCTTCCCGATCTGCGGTGGCCTTCGTGACGGTCACGCAATGACCATGGGCGGCCGCGAGGTAAAGCTCGCCCGCCACGGCTTTGCGCGCAAGCAGGAGTGGAAGCTCGAGGAGCAGAGCGACAACATGGTTGTGCTGAGCTTAAGCTCTGCCGACCATGCCGAGTTGCTCGAGCAGTACCCGTATCCGTTTAAGATCGTTGCTCGTTACACGATCGATGCGGAGAAGGTGGCCGTGTCGTACGAGGTGACCAATGAGGGCACCGAGGACATGCCGTTCTTTGTGGGCGGTCACCCTGGCTTTAAGTGCCCGCTTGACGAGGGCGAGTCCTACGACGACTACGAGCTCCGTTTTGAGCAGCGCGAGGCCGCCGAGCTCTGTACTGCCGTTCCCTCGACGGGCCTGATTGATGTTGAGCATCGCAGCAAGAACCCGATGGTTGGCCATGACCTGCCGCTGACCCACGAACTCTTTGACTTCGCAGAGACC
The DNA here is from genome assembly GCA_048425625.1 of Collinsella sp. Taxonomy (GTDB): domain Bacteria; phylum Actinomycetota; class Coriobacteriia; order Coriobacteriales; family Coriobacteriaceae; genus Collinsella. The sequence continues at coordinate 8,655 of DBFNYT010000137.1, forward strand.
ATCTTTGACGTGCTCGAGAGCCACGTGGTTACGCTTACCAAGAAAACCGAGGACAAGGGCGTGCGCCTGACGTTCCCCGATATGCCATACCTGATTGTGTGGAGCAAGCCCGAGGGCGACTTTGTGGCCGTGGAACCGTGGGGCGGCCTGTCCACCTGCTCTGACGAGGACGATGTTCTGGAGCATAAGCGCGGCTGCCTGGTTGCCAAGCCGGGGGAGACCGTCACCCGTGGCTTTGAGATCGAGATCCTTTAACGAGTTATCGTATGTTTGGGGTCGCGCGTTTGGCGCCCCGGAAACAGGAGTTCAATATGATTCTGACCGTTACCATGAACCCGTCGATCGATACGCGCTATCAGCTCGACAAGCTGATCATCGACGACGTGAACCGCGTGATGCCCGAAAAGACCGCTGGCGGTAAGGGCCTCAACGTGAGCCGTGTGCTGTTGCAGCTGGGCGACGATGTGCTCGCAACCGGTCTGCTCGGCGGCCACATGGGCGCCTATATGGCCGAGCTTATGGATGCCGATGGCGTTAAGAACGACTTTGTGCCCATCGCCGGCGAGACGCGCATTTGTCTGAATATCCTGCACGAGGGCAATCAGACCGAGCTGCTCGAGAGCGGCCCGCAGATTGCCCCTGCCGAGCTCGAGGCCTTCACGGCCAAGTTCGCCGAGCTTGCTGCGAAGGTGGACGTCGTGACGCTTTCGGGTTCGCTGCTGCGCGGCGTCGATGCCGGCTACTACGCCGAGCTGGTTAAAATCGCCGAGGAGGCGGGCGCCAAGGTGCTGCTCGATACCTCGGGCGCTTCACTGGAGGCAGCGCTGGAGTCCGACGCCAAGCCCGAGCTCGTGAAGCCCAACCTGACCGAGATCAATGGCCTGCTGGGCGCGTCCTTTACGACCGACGATGTCGATGCCCTGCGCGAGGCGCTTGCCGCCGATGGTCGCTTTGCCGGTATTCCCTGGGTTGTCGTCTCGATGGGCGCCGCAGGCTCGGTGGGCTTCCATGAGGGTCGTGCGTTCCGTGCCAAGACGCCCGCGATTGCCGCTGTGAACGCGACGGGTTCCGGCGACTCGACCATCGCCGGCTTTGCGCATGCGATTGCTGCTGGTGCCGACGACGTCACGGTGCTCAAGACCGCCAATACCTGCGGCAAGCTCAACGCCATGGATCCCAAGACCGGCCACCTGGTCATGGACCGCTGGGACGAGGTCTACAACAGCGTTGAAGTAACGGAGCTTTAGAGTTACGCGGTTTTACCAAACCGCGTAACGGCTCGACGCTGCGCGGGCCGCATTTGGACAATCTGACG
>DBFNYT010000138.1:0-38414 GCA_048425625.1 Collinsella sp.
GGCCGAACGTTTTGCCAAGCGCGTCGCCGCCGACATGGCGCAGCGCCGCGAATCTCGCACCGTTCGTGAGGCCGAGGCCCGCGCGCTCGAGGGCGTGGCCCAGGCCCAGTCCAAGAAAAAGAAGGGTAGCGGAGCCAAGCGCTCTCGCGTAACCAAGTCCGCCCAAGGCATCAAAGTCTCGATGCCGAGCAAAAAGAAGAAGTAACTACGCGCCCTGGCGATGTTGAATTGGTGCCTTGCTCCTGTGGGGCCGTGGCGATGTTATGCTCTAACCTCGATTGTTTGAATTGCTTCGAAAAGAGGATGCCGTGATCTGCCCGCATTGCCTTAAGACTATCGAGGACGGCGCCTCGTTCTGCCCCTACTGCAACGCCTATGTGGGTCCGGGCGATGGTCCCGAGCACGCTGAGTTCGTGTTCTGTGAGGGCTGCGGTGCCCGTCTTTCTCCGCATGATCGTACGTGCCCCAAATGCGGACGCCCCGCTCCGGGTATCCTCTCCGAGGACGCGGCAGCATCCGACCTGGCAGCGGGCCGCACGGCGGGCTTTCCGCGCCTAACGCAAGAGCAGATCGATACCGAGGTGCCGCATGCGCCGGCCTCTGCCGCTGCGGTGCTTTCGGACGCCGCCGACCCCAATGAGACCTGCGTGCTGCCAGCTTTCGATAAGGATTTCGGTATCCCCAAGGTCGATATTCCCACGCCCGTTTCCCTGCATGACGATGCTCAAAAACCCAAGCGCAAGGTGCACCCCGACGAGGACGCCTATCACAAGCATAAGCGTCATATCCCCAAGCCGCTCGTCGTCATCGCGGTCCTTGCCGTCGTTTGCGGCGGTGCCTATTGGTTCGTGACGACCGATCCCATGGGTGTCATGCCCGGCTTTTACGACCAGTTTGGCCAAGCTGCACAGACCACCTTCCCCACGCGCCAAAAGGGCGAGGCCACTGAGGACGATACCAAGCAGGACGATTCTGCCGAGGTGGTCCAGGAAGAAACCGTGCTCACCGATGATCAACTCTATACCAGGCTCGACGGTCTGTATCAGACCATCGTGTCCTACGCTGACGAGGACCAGATCGGCGAGGTCATCGATTCCTTTAACAACGGCTATCTCCGAACGCCGCTGTCCACCCGTCAGGAGCTGTCGCAGAGTGCCTACGCCCTGCGCGACCAGATCAAAAAGACGCAAGATGAGCTCAACAACCTTAAGTATCAGGACGATACGGTCTATGCGGATGACATCGCCCACTTAAAGCAGCTTGCCGAGTGGATGTATGAGCGCGTCGACGTGATCTGCCAGAGCTGGGACATCTCGCTGGCCATTCCCGATGGCGAGTCGATGAGTTCCCACCAAAGCGAGATCCTGGCGCCCATCGCGCAGGGTGGCAACAGCGCGCTGAACCAGTACGACGCCAATGTGGGTTCCTGGAAGCCGCAGCAGCGTTCCTAAAATTAGTTCGCCATAGTCGGCATAACCTACGTGCGCAATTGATGTAAGCCCGTGCTTATTGCTACAATTCGTACAAATATGCTTTAAACGCACGAGGAAGGAACCACATGTTTGGTTTTAAGAAAGAGCTCTACACGCCCGAGTATCAGCTTGTCGGCGACGAGTGCGCCGTAATCGAGACGTCGAAGGGTACCATCAAGGTCAAGTTTGACGGCGAGGGCGCTCCCATTCATGTCGCGAACTTCTGCGAGCTTTCCACGATGGGTTTCTATGATGGCCTTAAGTTCCATCGCTATGTGCCCGGCTTTGTCATTCAGGGTGGCGACCCCAATACCCGCGACATGTCCGGCGCCGACGTCGCTGCCGGCCTTGAGGGCCCCGACGGCATGCCCGGTACCGGTGGCCCCGGCTACTGCATCAAGGGCGAGTTTGCCACCAATCCGCGCAACAGCCATGTCGATGGTGCCCTTGCCATGGCACGCTCCATGGACCCCGATTCCGCGGGTTCGCAGTTCTACTTCTGCCTGGGCGCCCAGCATAACCTCGATTCCGGTTACACCGTCTTTGGTACCACGGTCGAGGGTCTCGATGTGATTTCGCAGCTGCGTGCCGGCGACGAGATCGTCCATGTCGAGATCGTTCACGAGTAAAGGGGACTTCCTTGAATAGCCAGCTGATCCAACAGGGCCGCGCCGCTTACCGCGCGGGTGATTTTTCCGCTGCAGCCCAGATGCTTGGGGCGGCAAAGACTCCCGATGAGATTATGGGCGAGGCCGATCACCTTCGTGGCAACGCCTTGATGCACCTGGGCATGTATGCCGAGGCCGCCGAGGCTTATGCTGCCGCCCTCAACGACGGCACCTACGGCAAGCGCGGCGCGCTGCTCACCAACCGCGGCAAGGCGCTCGCCGCCGTGGGCGACTACACGACGGCCGCCCAGGCGTTCTCTGCTGCTACGCAGGATGCTTCCTATGCCACGCCGTTCAAGGCCTATCTGGGCCTGGGCAATGCGCTGTTCCAGTCGGGCGATTATGCCAACGCAGGTACTGCCTTCCGTCAGGCTGCCATCGACGGCGCCAATCCGGCTCCTGCCGCCGCACTCGGCGAGCTCGGTCGTTGCTTCATCAAGCTCGGCCGTCCGGCGGATGCCGTGGAGACCTACCGTACGGCTATCGACTTTGCCGGTCCCCGTGACGACACGCGCGCGCTCAACGCCGGCATGGGTCAGGCGCTTTCTGCCGCCGGCCGTCCCTCCGACGCACTCGACGCCTTTAACGCCGCTACTGCCGATGGCATCTACCAGCTCACCTCCGAGCAGGCCGATGAGCTTGCCCGCGTGCACGATTCGCTTGCCGCGCTGTCTGCCCAGACGGCTATGGCCACGGCTCCGGCGCCTGCGATGGACGCTCCTGCCGTCGATCCGCTCGATCCTACGGGCGCGACCGGTCAGTTTATGCCCGATCCCTCGGACACCGGCTTCTTTACACTGTCAGAGTCCGAGATGGTCCAGCAGGACCGTCAGGATCGTAAGCAGGCCAAGGTCCGTCGTCGCCATCGCCACACGGGTCTCAAAGTCTTCATCGTGCTGCTTCTGCTCATTTTGATTGCTGCGGGCGGTCTGGGCTTTGCCTACACGCGCGGCTTTGGCTTCCCCTCGCAGGAGTCGGTTATCACCGATCTGTTCCAGGCTGCCGGCGACGGTGACACCGCAAAGGCCGAGTCTTGCCTGGCCTCGAGCCTGTCCGAGGACGCCAAGTCGATGATCATCTCCTCGATTCCGCAGGGCGCCACCGTGTCCGTCGAGGGCATGGATCAGTCCATGACCGAGACGACCGCTAAGGTGAAAGCATCGCTGTCCAAGGGCGGCGAGCAGGAGTACACCGTAAAATTCGTGCGCTCCGACAACCATATCGGCTGGGCCGTTTCCTCGCTCGATATGGATTTCTCGGCTGCTGACAACCAGTAGTGACCTTATGGGATTTAGCTTTGCCCGGCGCTTCACCGCAAGTGAGGTGCCGGGCTTGCGCTAGTATGATGAGCTAGTAGTTTTCCAGCAATCATCCAACACATCAGGAGTTGCGTTGTTTTCTTTGATGGATATGTTCTTCGGTAGCTATGCGGGCGATCTTGCCATCGACCTCGGCACCGCAAATACGCTTGTCTCCGTGCGCGGCAAGGGCATCGTCATCCGCGAGCCCTCCGTCGTCGCCATCGACAAGAACGACGAGCGCATCCTGGCGGTCGGCATCGAGGCCAAGCGCATGCTCGGCCGTACGCCCGGCAACATCGTGGCCGTTCGTCCCCTGAAGGACGGCGTTATCGCCGACTTCGATGTTACCGAGGCCATGCTTCGCTACTTTATCGACAAGGCGTCCGAGAAGCGCTATCCGTGGACTCCGCGTCCGCGCGTTGTCGTCTGCGTTCCCTCCGGTGTCACGTCGGTCGAGAAGCGCGCCGTCTTTGAGGCCACGATCCAGGCCGGCGCCCGCCAGGCCTATCTGATCGAAGAGCCTATGGCCGCCGCTATCGGCGCCGATCTGCCCGTCGAGGAGCCCACCGGCTCCATGGTCATCGACATCGGTGGCGGTACCACCGAGGTCGCCGTTATCGCTATGGGCGGCATTGTCGTCTCGCAGTCCATCCGTATTGCCGGTGACGAGTTCGACCAGGCCATCCTCACGCACGTTCGCGATGCCTACAACTTGGCCATCGGCGAGCGTACGGCAGAGGACATCAAGATCAAGGTCGGCTCCGCCGTGCCGCTCAAGGACGAGCTCGATGTCGAGGTCAACGGCCGCGACGTGATCACCGGTCTGCCCAAGACCGTGCGCATCGAGAGCGAGGAGATTCGTCGCGCGCTCAACAAGCCGCTCGACGAGATGGCCAAGGCCGTCAAGGACGCACTCGACGCTACGCCTCCCGATCTTGCCTCGGACCTTATGTACTACGGCATTTTGCTGACTGGTGGCGGCGCGCTGCTGCGCGGTCTCGACGTGCGCCTGCGCGATGAGACCGGTGTTTCGGTCAACGTCAGCCCCACGGCGCTCGATAACGTCGTTAACGGCTGTGCCCGCGTGCTCGAGGCCAATGCGTTTGATGGCGGCTTCGTCCAGACCAATGCTTAATTTCCAAAAGGTGGATTCCATTTGGCACGATCTTCGGGTTTCTCCACAAATCTGAATACCAAGCGACAATCAACGGGTATGCGCCCGTTGATTGTTTTCAGCCTGATTTCGGTGTTGCTGCTCACGTTTTACATCCGCGAGGGCGAGGCAGGACCGATTCATGCCGTGCGTTCGGGCGTGACGACGATTACCTCGCCGGTGCGCTTTGTGGGCTCGGCTGTGGCGGCCCCCTTCAATGCGATCGGCAACGTGTTCTCTAACCTTACGGCGTCGCAGGACACGCTTGACGAGCTTAAGAAGCAAAACGAGGAGCTGACCTCTAAGGTTGCCGAGCTCTCCGAGGCTCAAAAGACCGCCGAGCGTCTGGAGGGGCTGGTCGGCCTGCAGTCGACCTACAACCTCAAATCGACCGCTGCTCGTATCGTTGGTGCCTCGGGCGATGCCTGGACCTCGACCGTAACCATCGACAAGGGCTCTGCCGACGGCCTTACCATCAACATGCCCGTGACGAGTTCTGCCGGTGTTATCGGCCAGATTATCGAGGTGTCGGCCAAGACCTCTACCGTGCGCCTTATTGGCGACGAGAACTCGGGTGTGTCCGCCATGGTACAGGACACGCGCGCCCAGGGCATGCTGCAGGGTCAGGCTGACGGCACGCTGCGTCTTGAGTACGTGAGCGTCGACTCCGATGTTAAGGTTGGCGACATCATCGTGACCTCTGGCATCGGTGGCGTGTTCCCCAAGGGCCTTCCGCTTGGCACCGTCTCGTCGGTTGAGAAATCGGCAAACGACGTGTACTACACCATTGTGGTGCGCGCTCAGACCACGGCCGAGAACAACGAGGAAGTGCTGGTCATCACCTCGCTGACCGACGAACAGTCGGCCTCGGATGAGGACGTGAGCACGGCCAACAGCACGCCGCAGGGAACGTCGCGCGATGCTGCAACCAAGATGAAGGACGAGAGTTCGGATGACAGTTCCGACACGTCCGAGACGACCGATTCCGGCTCGAGCGAATAGGGGGCATGTCCATGGATCTACACGAGCAGGGGATGAGCTCCCGCACGTTTGTGATCGCTGCCATTGTGTGCGTGCTGCTGCAGGCAGGCCTGGCACCGCAGATCTCCATTGCGGGCGGTCGCGTCAACTTCATGATTATCCTGGTGTGCCTAAGCGTGTTCTCGGGCGACCCGACCCGTGCCGTCGTGTGCGGTTTTTGCAGCGGCTTGTTCTATGACCTGTCCGCTGCCGTGCCGGTGGGCGTTATGTCGCTCCTGCTGACCGTGGGTTCTTTTGCCCTGGTGCACAGCGCCGTCGGTCAGACGGGCGGTACCCCGAGTGCGCGCGGCGTCACTGTGGGCGCCTTTGCGCTCGTCATTAATGTGATCTACAGCATCATCTTGCTGTTTATGGGTTTGGAGACGAGCTTTGTCGTGGCGATCTTCGGCCATGCGCTGCCGTCCTCGATCCTGACGGGTCTGGTTGCCATTCCGTTTTTGATGTCCGGCGTCGTGCCACAGTCCGGCTATGGATTCTCCGCACGTGGCGGACGCCAGGCGGGTATGCGCTTTAAGCCCAAGACCCGCAAGCTCAAATAGGGGAGGCCCGTAGATGTCTTCCCAGTTGACGGTTATTATCGCCGGTATCGTGCTGGTTGTGGCCATCGTGGTCGCGCTGGTCATCATGCGTCGCGGCGATTCCCGTTTTACCTACGATACGCAGCATGGAACGGCCCCGCGCGCCACCGAGGGCGAGGGCAATACCGCGGCGACCGCCTTTAAGGGCCGCTTTTCCATCCTCACCACGGGTGTGGGCGCGATGTTTGCGGCACTTGCCGTCAAGCTGTGGGGCATGCAGATGGTCTCGTCGGACTATTACGAGAAGCAGGCTAATAGCAATCAGACTCGCACCGTTACCACACCCGCTGTGCGCGGCCGCATCCTCGACCGCAATGGCGTGGCGCTTGTCCAGAACCGTCCCTCACTTGCTGTCGTGGCCTACCGCGACCTTGCCGAGGATGAGGTTCTGGTTCGCCATCTTGCCAACGTGCTTGGAATGCCTTACGTGGCGGTCCTTCGCAATATTCAGGATAATACAGAGGGCGCACAGAGCCTGCATACCATCGCGACGGACGTCCGTCGCTCCACGGTTGCCTATATTCAGGAGCATGCCGGCGAGTTCCCGGGCGTCAAGATTGCCGAGCGTACCGAGCGCCAGTATCCATACGGCGAGACGGCATGCCATATCTTGGGCTATACCGGCACCATTACCTCCGAGCAGCTCGAGGCCCAGAATAAGAAAACCTCTGGCGATGATGATGCTTCTGCTGGCAAGATTACGTACCAGTCGGGCGATATCGTGGGCCAGGCGGGCGTTGAGAGCTACTACGAAAACCTGCTGCAGGGTATTCGTGGCGAGCAGACCGTCAAGGTCGATGCCTCGGGCAATGTGACCGGTCAGGCCGGCGCCGTGCCCGCGAAGGCCGGCTCCGACATTAAGCTCACGCTCGACCTTAAGATCCAACAGGCCTGTGAGACGGCGCTGGCGAGCGCTATCGAGCTTGCCAAGACCACTGGCTACAGCAATGCCGGCAACGGCGCTGTGGTGTGTCTCGATCCCAACAATGGCGAGATCCTGGGCATGGCGAGCCAGCCCAAGTTCGATCCGTCCGTCTTTATCGGCGGCGTCTCAAATGACGTGTGGACCGAGCTCAATGATGACAAGGGTTCGCACCCGCTGCTCAACCGCGCCATTAGCGGACAGTACATGTCGGCCTCGACCATCAAGCCGCTCTCGGCACTGGCCGGTCTTGAGTTTGGAACCTACACTTCAACGCAGACAACCAACTGCACGGGTTATTGGACGGGTCTGGGCAAGGCTTGGGGCAAGCGCTGCTGGCTGACGTCTGGCCACGGCACCATGACGCTGCAGTCGGGAATCGCCAACTCGTGCGACCCTGTCTTCTACGACATGGGCAAGGCGTTCTTTTATGACGAGCAACATCCCGAGGGCCTGCAGGAGGTCTTTCGTCGCTGGGGCCTAGGCAAGACCTGCGGTATCGATCTGCCGAGTGAGGGCGCGGGTCGTATTCCCGATGCCGAGTGGAAAGAGTCGTACTTCACCGACGCCTCTGCCGAGGACCGCAAGTGGAATGCCGGCGATATGACCAACATTGCTATCGGCCAGGGCGACATCCTGGTGACGCCCCTGCAGATGGCGTGCGCCTATATGGGTCTTGCCAACGGCGGCAAACAGTACGTGCCTCACGTATTTTTGTCTGCCGTGTCGCGCGATGGCGACGGCGATGCCTATAAGTACAATGGCAAGGGCAAGAAGAAGCGCCTGGAGGCCAAGATCAACAGCGATTCGGATTTGGCTCTTGTTCGCAACGGCATGCACGACGTGATTTACACGGCATCGACGTCCCTGGCGGCTCACTTTGGCACCCTGACGCCGCAGGTATACGGCAAGTCGGGCACGGGCGAGAAAAGTGGCGAGGATGAATACGCGTGGTTCTGCGCCTATGCACCGGCCGATGACCCCAAGTATGTCATCGCTACCGTCCTGGAGCAGGGCGGCGGTGGCTCAGATACCGCGATGCATGTCGTGCGTGACGTGCTCGGCGCGATTTATGACGAGCCCGATACCTCTTCGGCCTCGGGCGATTCTTCGGTTCGATAGGATGTTGCGATGGATTTTTCTCCGGCGGATCTGTTCCGTTCAACCAAGACCGGCTCTCGCAGCAGCCTGGACCGCGTCAACAAGCAACTTTCGGCCTCGCGCGGCACGTTTCGCCAAAAGGTGCATATCGGTGTGCTCGTGGCTACAGTGGCGCTCGTCGCCTACGGTGCCATCATTATCTGGTCGGCTTCGCAGTTTAAGGCCGATGCCTCGTTCTCACGCCATCTGCTGGGAATTGGCATCGGAGCGGTGCTGGCGGTGCTGGTCTGGCGTACCGATCTGCGCGGTATTTCCAATTTCTCGACGGCGTTGCTCGTCATCGACTTGATCGTGATCCTCTCGCCCAAGATTCCGGGTCTGTCCTATACGGGCGGTCTGGGCATGACGGGCTGGATCAAGATTCCCGGTATCGGCTTGACATTCCAGCCGGTTGAGCTTGCCAAGCTCATCACCATCTTCTTTATTGCTACGCTTGGCTCGCAGTATAACGGTCGCATCGATACCGTTCGCGACTACGTCAAGCTCTGCGGCATGCTGTCCATTCCGTTTTTGGCCGTCGTTGCCATGGGTGACCTGGGCTCGGGCCTGGTCGTGCTGGTTTCGGGCGCCATCGTCATTTGCATGAGCGGTGCACGCCGCGAATGGGTGCTGTCGACCCTGGCCCTGCTCGTGGGCTTGGTGGCCCTCGTCCTGGCGCTCGATTCGGTCTTTGATTCGTTGCTCGGCCACGATGTGCTCATCAAGCAGTATCAGATGAACCGTCTGACGGTCTTTATCGACCCCGATAATGCCGATTCGGACGATGCCTACAACCTGCAGCAGTCGCTTATCGCCGTTGGCTCGGGCGGCTTCTTTGGTAAGGGTTTGGGCCATGCGACGCAGTCGGCCGGCGGCTTTCTGCCTGAGTTCCACACCGACTTCGTCTTCGCCTTCCTGTCCGAGACCTTTGGTTTTTGCGGTTCCTTTTTGCTCCTGTGCCTCTACGTGCTGTTGATCTTTTCGACGATTCGCGTCGCCTTTAAGTGTGAGTCGCTGTTTTTACGTCTTTCGTGTGTGGGCATCGTTGGCATGTGGGCGTTCCAGACCTTCGAGAACATCGGCATGTGCATCGGCATGATGCCGATTACCGGTATTCCGCTACCGTTTATTAGCTTCGGTTCGTCTTCGATGATGATTCAGCTGCTGACGGTGGGTATCGTACAATCCATATGGCGGCATCGTTCGGGCGCCGCGTAACCGCTGGAGGGGTTTGCCTTGAAAATTCCCGTAGATAAGCTGACCCGCGCTTTTAAGATGGGCGCGTCCGTTAAGAAGGATTCCGATACGCCGGTGCGCGTCTCGGTCTATCTGGATTCGTCCGCCTCGCGCTTTCTGGCCGAGACGGTGCGTGATGCCTTTGTGCCGCAGACGACCTCGGGCATTGTGCGCGTCGAGCGTCTGGGGGAGGAGCGAATTGCTCCAAAGACCGATACCGATGTGGTGCTGGTGCTCTCGTGTGGTTCCGACCGCTTGGAGAGTGCCGTGCAGGAGCTCGTGATCGCCGGCGCGCCCGTGTGCGTGCTTGCCGAGTCTGCTGTGGAGGTGCCGTTTATCGAGGAGTCCACGCCCATGCTCGGCGTGGTAGCGGCAACCGATAAGACGTATCTGCTCGAGACGCTTGCCCGCTGGATTCTCGATCGCACCGACAAGGAAACGGCTTTTGCGGCGAACTTTGCCTTCATGCGCATCGCGGCGGCCAATCGTATCATCACCTCGTGCGCGCTCACCAATATGGCGACCGGTGCGCTGGTGTTTTTGCCGGGCGCCGATTATCCCGTTATGGCGCTGGCGCAGGTGGGCATGCTCTTTGAGCTCGCTGCCGTCTTTGGACGCGGCATTAAGCCCGAGCGCGGCTACGAGGTCGCGGGCGTGCTTGCCGGCGGTCTTGTGATCCGCGCGGTCACCCGCGCGCTCGTCAAGCAGACGCCGCATATTGGGTTTGCCGTCAAGGCGCTCACTGCTGCCGCGGGCACCTATGGCATGGGCCGTGCGCTCGTTTCGCTTTACGAGCGCGATGTTGACTACAGCCGTGCCAACGAGGTGGTCACTGCCACGTTCTCCCGCGTTCGCGATCTGGTGACCACGGTCGCGGGCGCTACCCGTCCCATGGCGTCCTATCAGGACGCATCAGATCTCGCTGCTTAGGGGTTTTCCGTTGCGCGTTGCATACCAAGATTGTTTTCATTTAATTGAGCCGCTACTCGCCAAGGTCGAGAAGCCGAGTCGCTATATCGATCACGAGTGGGGCACGCTTTCCAAGGCCGATGCCGACTACCGTTGCTGCCTGATCTATCCGGATGTGTACGAGGTCGGTCTGCCCAACCAGGGTATCGCCATCCTCTACAACATCCTTAACCAGGCCGAGGGCATCTCCTGCGAGCGTGGCTATGTGCCGTGGCCCGATATGGGCGACGCTATGCGCGAGGCGGGTATTCCGCTGCTCTCGCTCGAGGGTGCAGCGCCGGTCGCTTCGTTTGATATCGTCGGTCTGCATGTGCCGCACGAGATGGCGGTGACGAACTTCCTCGAGGCTCTCGACCTCGCCGGCATTCCGCTGTTAGCCGCCGACCGCACCGAGGACGACCCCATTATCATCGCCGGCGGCCCCTCGGTGTACAACCCCGAGCCGTACGCGGCCTTCTTCGATGTTATCCTCATCGGCGAGGGCGAGGAATCGCTGCTCGAGACCTGCCAGCTGCATCGCCGCCTGCGTGACGAAGGAGTCCCACGCGCGCAGATTGTTGAGCAGCTTGCATCCATTGCCGGCAACTACGTGCCGTCGCTCTATGAGGTTCGTCACGACGAGCCCTGCTCGCCGCATGGCTACACTGTGCCGCGTGAAGGCAAGGATGCGCCGACCGTGGTCTACAAGCGCGTCGTCGAGGATTTCGGCGCCACAAATCCGCTGTCGCAGTCGTGCGTGCCCTATGCGCAGCTGGTCCACGACCGCCTGTCTATCGAGATCCTGCGCGGCTGCGCCCGCGGCTGTCGTTTTTGCCAGGCCGGCATGACGTATCGCCCGGTGCGCGAGCGCTCGGCCGACCAGATCGTCTCGTCGGTGATTCAGGGTCTGGAAAAGACCGGCTATGACGAGGTGTCGCTGACCTCGCTCTCCACGACCGACCATTCCTGCATTCGCGACGTGCTCGGCAGGCTCAACCGTCGCCTGGAGGATACGGGTATTCGCGTGTCTATTCCGTCGCAGCGCCTGGATTCGTTTGGCGTGGATATGGCCGAGTCGGTCGCCGGCGAGAAGAAGGGCGGCCTGACGTTCGCGCCCGAGGCCGGCAGCCAGCGCATGCGCGACATCATAAACAAGAACGTGACCGAGGAGGACCTGGACCGTGCGGCCAAGGCAGCCTTCGAGGCCGGCTGGAACCGCATGAAGCTCTACTTTATGATGGGCCTTCCCGGCGAGCGCGACGAGGACATCGTGGCCATCGCCAACCTGGCCGATCACGTGCTGGAGCTCGGTCGTTCCGTGGTGCCCAAGGCTCGTCGCGGCTCGATCTCGGTGTCCATCTCGGTTTCGGTCTTTATCCCCAAGGCTGCCACGCCGTTCCAGTGGTGCCCGCAGCTCGACTACGACGACGTCAAGCGTCGCCAGAAGCTGCTCATCACGAGCGTTCGCAACCGTGCCGTCCGCGTGCATTACCACGATGCCGAGACCTCGCTCATCGAGGCCGCGCTTTCCCGCGCCGGTCGTGACATGACGCCCGTCATCATCGATGCTTGGCGCTCGGGCTCTCGCTTTGACGCCTGGGTAGAGCATTTTTCGCTCGATAACTGGAAGGAGGCTGCTGCCAAAAACGGCATCGACCTCAATGAGCTCGTGCACCTGCCCTACGAGTTGGACTGGCGCCTTCCGTGGGAGCACGTGAGCCCCGGCTGCACGCGCGGCTTCCTCGAGCGCGAGTACCGTCGCTCGCTCGAGGGCGTCACGACTCCCGACTGCACCCGCACGTCGTGCACCGGCTGCGGAATCTGTCCCACGCTCCACGCCAAGAATGTATTGATGGGTGATCGCGCATGAGTGAGCGCCTGACCGACAACCCCTCGCTCTTTAGGCTTCGTGTTCGCTATGGCAAGCGCGATCGCCTTAAGTACCTGGGCCATCTCGAAGTGATCCATACCATTGAGCGCATCGTGCGCCGTGCGGGGCTTCCCTATGCCGTCACGCAGGGCTTCTCTCCGCACATGCGCGTGGGCTTCTCTTCGGCACTACCGGTTGGTACGTCGTCGACCTGCGAGTGGTATGACCTGTTTATGACCGAGTTCGTGGCGCTCGACGAGGCGTTTGGGCGCCTGGCTGCGGCGTCTCCGGCCGATCTGGCGCCCATCGAGGCGGCGTACATCGACGTGCGCACGCCGGCGTTGACGGCGCAGCTCACGCGCCTGTCGTATCGCATCGACCTGCACTTGGATCCCGAGGCGCCCGTAAGCGCCGACGAGGTGCGTCGTGCGATCGACACGCTGCGCGCGGGCCACGGCATCGACTACGCGCGCGGCAAAAAGAGCAAGCGCTTGGATTTGGATCACACGCTCGTGGGCTATGAGCTCACGGCGGGGGAGCGCCCGGACCATTTGGTGCTCATGCTCGACACCCATGCCGACAACGAGGGCTCCATGCGTCCGGAAATTTTGCTTTCTGCTGCTGATGTTTTGTTGCAGGGCTTGACCCCGGGCGTGGATGCACCTATTGTTTCCACCGGTATGCAAGACCTCGTGACCATCTGCTCCTACGATGTCGAGCGTCAGAATCAAGCATGCGAGGACGACGAGGGCCGACTCGTCAGCCCCATACCTGTGCGAACTTGTGGATTTGCTCCACATACTCGTTGACGGGGGTATTTTCGCCTGCTACTATATTCGGCTGTTGCACTAACTGATGCATGAAGGGCAAGTAAACATGTACGCAATCGTTAACACGGGCGGCAAGCAGTACAAGGTCGCCACCGACGATGTCATCACCGTCGAGAAGATCGAGGGCAATGAGGGCGACAAGGTCACCCTGCCGGTTATCTTCCTCAACGATGGTAAGAAGATCGTCACCGATCCCGACAAGCTGGCCAAGGCCAAGGTTACCGCTCAGATCGTTGAGCAGTTCAAGGGCGAGAAGCAGCTGGTCTTCAAGTTCCACAAGCGCAAGCGCTATCGTCGTCTGAAGGGTCACCGTCAGCAGCTCACCAAGCTGAAGATCGTGAAGGTTCAGGCTACCTCCCGCGCCAAGAAGGCTGTCAAGGCAGAGGCTGAGGCTGTTGCCGAGGCTCCCGTCGCCGAGTAGATTACACTCGTAACGAAAGAGTAGGTATACACAATGGCACACAAAAAAGGACTCGGTTCCTCCCGTAATGGCCGTGACTCCCGCGGTCAGCGCCTTGGCACGAAGCGCTATGCCGGCCAGACGGTAACCACGGGCACGATTCTCGTCCGTCAGCACGGCACGCACATCCACCCGGGTGAGAACGTTGGCCGTGGTAAGGACGACACGCTGTTCGCGCTGGTCGACGGTACCGTTGAGTTCCACAAGGGTATCAAGCACAGGGTCAGCGTACGCCCGCTCGCGAACGCGTAATTCACCCTTCATAGAGCACATATGTGGGAGGCACTTGAGTTTTAGGATTCAAGGGTCTCCCTCTTTTTTGTAGGAGGCGATTCTGTTGTCACAGTTCACCGATATCAGCCGCATTAACGTGTGCGGCGGCGACGGCGGAGCCGGATGCATGTCGTTTAGGCGCGAGGCATTTGTCCCCAAGGGCGGCCCCGATGGCGGCGACGGCGGTCGTGGCGGCAATGTCGTCATCCAGGCCGATGCTCAGCTGTCTTCGCTGATCGATTACCGCTTTAAGCATCACTTTCGCGCCGAGCGCGGCACGCACGGGCAGGGTGCCCGTCGTAACGGCAAGAGCGGCGAGGACCTGATTCTCAAGGTCCCTATGGGTACCGTGGTGCGCGAGCTCGATCCCGAGACGCAGACCCCGATGTTTGAGATTGCCGACCTGGTGCACGACGGCGAGCGCGTCGTCGTGGCGCCCGGCGGTGCCGGCGGTCTGGGCAACACGCACTTTGTGACGTCGGTGCGTCGCGCTCCGGCCTTTGCCCAGTTGGGCGAACCGGCCGAGGAGCACTGGATCGAGCTCGAGATGAAGCTTATGGCCGATGCCGCGCTCGTGGGCTTTCCCTCCGTGGGTAAGTCATCGCTCATCGCGCGCATGAGTGCCGCCCGTCCCAAGATTGCTGACTACCCGTTTACCACGCTCGTGCCGAACCTCGGCATGGTGCGTGCCGGTGAATATTCTTACGTCGTTGCCGACGTCCCCGGTCTTATCGAAGGCGCGAGCGAGGGTAAGGGCCTGGGTCACCAGTTCCTGCGCCACATTGAGCGTACGGCCCTGATCATGCACGTCGTCGACATGACGGGTGGTTTTGAGGATCGCGATCCGGTCGAGGATTACCACATCATCAACCGCGAGCTCGAGCAGTATGGCGCCGAGCTTTCGGAGCGTCCGCAGATCGTCGTTGCCAACAAGTGCGATGCGCCGGGCACGGCCGACAAGATTGCCGACCTCAAGCGCGCAGCGCTCGACGATGGACATATGTTCTTTGCCGTGTCTGCCGTGACGGGCGCCGGCCTCAACACGCTGATGCTTGCCGTGGGCGAGCAGGTGGCTAAGCTGCGCGCCGAGTTGGCTGTCTCGGATGAGCCGGTCGTTCTGCGCGACGATGAGTGGGAGCGCCGTCGCCTGCAGCGTGAGAAGCGTTTCCGCATTGTTCAGGAAGAGCCCGGTGCCTTCCGCGTGGTCGGTCGTGCCATCGAGCGCATGGTCATCCAGACCGACTGGGAAAACGAGGAAGCCGTCATTTACCTGCAGCATAAGTTTGCGCGTATGGGTGTTGACGACGCGCTCGAGAAGGCCGGTTGCCGTGCGGGCGACGAGGTCCGCATTTGCCAGCGCGCCTTTGACTTTGAGGGCGCCGAGGACTTCTCGGAGTACGAGGAGCTCGAGGATGCTGGCGAGGACGTTGCCGTTGAAGCCATTGACGTGGCCGATGCTGCGGATGAGGGAGTCGAGGTTGTCGATGCGGCGGATGCCGCGGGCGATGCCGAGACCTCGGAGGGCGAGTAAGCCATGTCGCTGCGCGGTGGAATCGGTCTGCCCGAGCTTCCTCTAGAGGACGGGCAGGAGTTTAGGCTCGGCATTATGGGTGGCACCTTTGATCCCATCCATTACGGGCACCTGGTGACCGCCGAGCAGGCGCGCGAGTCGCTCGACTTGGACGCTGTGCTCTTTATGCCGGCGGGCTCTCCTGCCTTTAAGCTTGACAAGCCGGTGACGCCTGCCGAGGACCGTTATGCCATGACGGTCCTCGCCACCGCCGCGAACCCGGCCTTTTTGGCGAGCCGGTTCGAGATCGACCGTCCGGGTGTAACCTACACGGCCGATACGCTTCATGCCCTTCGCGACTTTTACCCGTCGCAGGTAAAGCTCTACTTTATTACGGGCGCCGACGCGATTATCGATATTGTGACTTGGCATGATGCCGAACGAATCGCTGAGCTTGCTACCTTTATTGCGGCGACGCGACCGGGCTTTGATATCGATACGGCGCGTGCCCGAATCAAAGAGTCGGGGCTGCCGTTCGACGTGCGCTATATTCAGATTCCGGCGCTGGCGATCAGCTCGACGAACATTCGCAAGCGTGTTGCCCGCGGTATGAGCGTGCGCTATCTTACGAGCGAGTCCGTGCTCGGCTACATTCGCAAACGCAGGCTATATGCCGATTTGGGCCAAGAAGATTTTGAGTGATGGGGGTCTACGTTGTCGGTAGAGGATCAGTTTGAGGGCGATGAGCGCGCGCTGCTCAAGCGCATTCAAGAGCTGCTCGATGTTCGCATGAAGGATAAGCGCAAGCGCTATGTGCATTCGCTGGGTGTTGCCGAGACCGCACTTCATCTGGCCGAGGTCTACGGCGTTGACCGCTTTGATGCCGCTGCCGCCGGCCTGATCCATGACTGGGACAAAGTGCTCTCCGACGACGAGCTGGTCACGCGCGCTCTGCATTACGGCATTAAGATTGCCGGCTCTCCTTCCGCCGCGACGCCGCTTTTGCATGGCCCTGTTGCCGCCTATGAACTTCCGCAGCTTTTTCCCGAACTGTCGCCGGCCGTTTTCCAGGCTGTCGACCGTCACACCGTGGGTGACTGCGACATGACGCCGCTCGATATGGTGGTCTTTGTGGCCGATGCCATCGAACCCAACCGCCACGGCGATTATGCCCATGCGCTGCGCAAGATGGTGGGGAAGTCCTCACTCGACGAGTTGTTCTTCTCCTGTTTTGCGCAGGGTCTGGTCTATGTGATCCAGTCCGGGCGCTATCTTTATCCCACGGCTATTTCGATTTACAACCATTACGCCCAGCTGCGCTAGCTCGGGCTGACTAGAAAGAGGTATTCCATGGCCGACGAGACCATGACCGACGAGCAGATTCTTGAAGGTGTGGAGCACAAGAGCTTCGCCGCCACGTCCGACCGCACTGCCGCCTCGCTGTCCGCGAGCGGTGTCGCCGCCGAGGATGTCGCCCGCGCCGCCGCGCAGGCCGCCTACGACAAGAAGGGCGAGGACGTTCAGGTGCTCGACCTGACCGAGCTTTCCGATGTGTGCGACTACTTTGTGCTCGCCACCGGTACCAACAACCGCCAGGTCGATTCGATCGTCGACGAGATCGAGGAGAAGGTCGCCGAGGCTTGCGGCGAGCATCCGTTCTCCATCGAGGGCCGCGAGCAGAAGACCTGGATGCTCATGGACTACGGTTCGGTTGTCGTCCACGTCTTCACTCCCGAGGCGCGCGACTTCTACCGTCTCGAAAAGCTCTGGGGTGACGCCCCCCAGCTCCCCCTCAACCTCCTCTAGTAGCTCATTTGAGACGGGGTTTAGCTACCCTCACGCATATCGCCGGGCAGTTGCGGTTTTCCGCAGCTACCCGGCTTTCTTTTTGCCCAAAGGCGGTTAATCGTTGAAGCGGGATTGGCGGCCGAAGGAAAGGGCGGTGTCGCCGAATTTGTCTCGGACGGCGTCGATGGCGACGGAGAGGTCGCGGCGGTCGCTGGATTGGGCTCCGCGGTCATCGATCTCGCAGAACAGGTCAGTCTGGATGCCGCCTTGGTGGTCGAAGTCGCTCATGCCGATGCCCGCCAAGCGAACATGCATGCCATCCTGCCAGATGTTGTCGAGCAGTTCGAGTGCAACCGCCACGAAGATGTTCTCATCGTCGGTCGGATGAGGCAGCCGGCGCTGTGCCGTGCGCCCGCTGCCATACGAATACTTAAGCTTGAGCGTTACCGTGGCACCCGTCAGCCCCTGACGGCGCAGGCGGCGTCCCACTGACTCTCCCAACAGTGCAATCGCCGCCTCAATATCCCCACGCTCAGTTAAATCTTTAGCAAAGGTGCGTTCATTGCTGACCGACTTGACCTCGCGCTCCTCATCGAGACTCGTGACTTCGGAGATTTCGAGTCCCAGCGCACGCTGGCGCATGCGTTCGCCGTTCACGCCAAAAATGGCAGCCAGCGTGGACTCCGGCGCACGCGAAAGCTCGCCGAGGGTGTAGATGCGCATGCGGCGCAGTCGCTCCTCGGCCGAGCGCCCGATGCCGCTCATGGCAGATACCGGCAACGCGGCCAAAAAGCGCTGCTCGGTTCCGGGGCGCACGATGGTCAGCCCAAACGGCTTATCCCGCTCGCTTGCGATCTTTGCGACCGTCTTGTTGCAGCCCACGCCAATGGAACAGGTCACTCCCAGCCCTGCCACGCGGTCGCTTATACGCCGCGCAACCAGCAACGGGTCTTCGGGCGCAAAGCGGCCCGGTGTGATATCGATAAAGGCTTCGTCGATGGATACGCGCTCCACGCGCGGCGTCTCCTCGGCAAGAATCGCCATGACCTGCGCGCTCACCTCACGATAGCGATCAAAATGCCCATGCGTCCAAATGGCCTGCGGGCACAGGCGCCTTGCCTCGGCCGAGGGCATGGCAGAGTGCACGCCAAAGCGACGTGCCTCATACGAACACGTGGACACGACGCCACGCGAATCGGCGTCTCCGCCCACGATGAGCGGCTTTCCTCGCCATTCGGGATGATCGAGCATTTCCACGCTCGCAAAAAACGCATCGAGGTCCATGAGTCCCACCGCCGGACCCGTCCAGGGAGGCGGCGTGACGCCCATGGCATCCTCATAACCGTATGTATGTTCGCGTCTTTCCATGTCATGAGTATACCGCGCAGCTCATGTGGGGTGCGTGTATGTGCTTGCAAATCCCGAATTCTTGTCTAAGATATGGATTTGCCCTCGACTACACCGAAGAAGTTGGTCTCACGGACTTCACCTGCCCGCGTCGATGGCGTATTATGTTCAACTGTTTGTTTGTAGTTGCAGCCTAAAGCTGCTTGGTTGGAGGAGTTTCCTTTGGCAGTCAAGATTCGCCTTGCTCGTCACGGCGCTAAGAAGCGTCCGTACTACCGTGTCGTCGTCGCCGATTCCCGCGCCCCGCGTGACGGTCGTATCATCGAGGAGGTTGGCCGCTACAACCCGATGACCGCCCCCAAGACCATCAACCTCGACCTCGAGAAGATCGCCGACTGGCAGTCCAAGGGCGCTCAGCTCACCGACGCCGTCGCCGCTCTGGTCAAGGCCGCCAACGAGGGCGAGAAGACCGAGACCGTCGTCAAGAAGTCCAAGAAGCAGCTCGCCAAAGAGGCCGAGGCCGCTAAGGCTGCCGCTGAGGCCGCTGAGGGCGCCGAGGAGTAAATCGTGCCTGAGGTTGACGCTGCACAGCTCGAGGGTGAGGCAATGCTCTCAGATCGCATCGCCGATCTCGTCGAATATCTCGTTGTTCAGATCGTCGACGACCCGGATTCCGTGAGCCTTGAGGTCATCGATGGTGACGACGCCTCTACGATTGAGGTTTCGGTCGCCGAGGATGACGTCGCTAAGGTCATCGGCCGTCGTGGCCGTACCATCAAGGCCATTCGCACGCTCGCCCGTGCACTGGCCGCTCGCCTCGACACTGCTGTCGAGGTAGAGGTTCTGGGCTAGGACTTTGAGGTCCCAGTACAAAAACATCGCCCGTGTGGTCAAGCCGCACGGAAGGAAGGGGGAGGTCCTCGCGCAGCCGCTGCGGGGGCTTCCTTCTGTATTAGAGCCGGGCATGCGCGTAGCCCTGACGCCGCCGGCGCTCAAGCGCGACCGCTTTTGCACGGTCGTGTCCGTCACCGATACGGGCGATGGCGATCTGGTCTCGTTTGAGGGCATTGACGACTTGACGGCCGCCGAGGGCATCACGGGATGCTACGTGCTGGCAAATCGTGACGATTTTGAGCTCGATTCGCTCGACGCTGCCTATACCGACCTGATGGGTCGCGAGGTGGTCGACGAGCGCTTCGGTTTACTCGGCACGATCGTCGAGATCATGTCGACGCCCGCTAACGATGTTTGGGTTGTTGAGGGCGATCGGTACGGCGAGGTACTGATTCCCGTGATCGAGCAGGTCGTGCTCGATCTTCCCGACACAGGAACAATTTCCGTCCACGTTATGGACGGCCTGATCGATATGGACAAGTAGGGAGGACAACATGCTGATCGAGACCCTTTCGGTCTTTCCCGAGATGTTTGAGCCCGTCATGTCCACATCGATCTTGGGCCGCGCCCGCAAGGCCGGCCTTTTTGATTTTAAGGCGTATAACCTGCGCGACTGGACGCACGACCGTCATCGTACCGTCGATGACGAGCCGTACGGCGGCGGGCAGGGCATGCTCATGAAGGTCGAGCCTATCGCAGAGGCCATCGAGGCCATTAGCTCCGAGGGTCCCAAGCCCACTGTGGTGTTCTTCACCCCCTGTGGCGAGCCTTTTACGCAGCATGTGGCCGAGCGCCTGCTCAAAAGTGAGCGCCTGCTGTTTGTGTGCAGCCGCTACGAGGGCGTCGACGAGCGTGCGTATGCGTATGCCGATGAGCGTCTGTCGATCGGCGACTACGTGCTTACGGGTGGCGAACTTCCCGCTATGGTCGTTGCCGATGCCGTCGTACGCTTGATTCCCGGCGCCCTGGGCGACGAGATGAGCAATGTGGACGAGTCGTTCTCGACCGCCGAGGACGGAGGCCTGCTCGAGTACGCGCAGTACACCCGTCCCGCCGAGTTCAACGGCGAGGGCGTGCCGCCAGTGCTCGTGAGTGGCGATCACGCCAAGGTCGACGCTTGGCGCCGCAAGAACGCCATCGAGCGCACCTGCCGCTGGCGTCCCGATCTGATCGAGACGGCGCGCCTTACGCCCCAGGAGCGTGCGTACGCGCAGGAGATTTTGGACGCTTCGTATTCGCAGAGCGAGGAGTGAGAATGGTTCCATCGCAGCATTCCGCGTTGAGGGGCGCTTTTGAGTGGATCGTGGTCATCGCGATCGCGCTCGTGGCCACCTTCTTGATTCGCTCGTTTGTGGTCGAGCCCTTTGTGGTGCCCACCGGCTCCATGGAGTCCACGATCGAGATTGGCGACCAGATCCTGGCACAAAAGGTGAGCCTCGAGCTCGGTCAGCCTGTCAGCCAAGGCGATATCGTGGTGTTTCACAACCCCGATGGCACCTCCGAGCATGATGTTCTTGTCAAGCGTGTTATTGCCACGGCCGGCCAGACGGTCGACCTGCAGGATGGCAAGGTGGTCGTTGACGGCCAAGCGCTCGACGAGGACTATACGACGGGCATGAGCTGGCCGCTTTCGGTCCAAGCGCCTGGCGCTCAGGTAAGCTATCCCTACACGGTTCCCGACGGGTGCGTGTGGGTGATGGGCGACAACCGCGAAAACTCTGCCGACTCACGCTACTTTGGTCCCGTCGATCGCTCTGATTTGATCGCTGTGGCGCTTGTGCGCTACTGGCCGCTCAACCGCATCGGCGCTATCGACTAAAAACCGCTATAGTACAGTACCTAACCGTGTAATCGTTTCGACGAGGGGATATTAGAGGCATGAACGCTTCATCGCTTTCCTTCCAAGACATCATCCTGCGCCTCCAGCAGTACTGGGGCGAGCAGGGCTGCGTCATTATGCAGCCCTATGACTCCGAGGTCGGTGCCGGTACCTTCCATACCGCGACCACGCTGCGCTCGCTCGGTCCCGCCGAGTGGCGCACCTGCTATGCGCAGCCCTGCCGCCGTCCCGCCGACGGCCGCTACGGCGAGAACCCCAACCGCATGCAGCACTACTATCAGTTCCAGGTGCTCATCAAGCCCTCGCCGGTCAACGCCCAGGAGCTTTACCTGGGGTCTCTTGCCGCTATCGGTCTGGACCCCAACGACCATGACGTCCGCTTTGTCGAGGACGACTGGGAGAGCCCGACCCTTGGCGCCTGGGGCCTTGGCTGGGAGGTCTGGCTCAACGGCATGGAGGTCACGCAGTTTACGTACTTCCAGCAGGTGGGCGGCATCGAGGTCGACCCCGTGCCCGTCGAGATCACCTACGGCCTAGAGCGTATCGCCATGTACGCTCAGGGCGTCAACTCCGTCTACGACCTGGTGTGGAGCTACCTGCCCGACGGCACGCCCATGACCTATGGCGACGTGTTCCTCGAGAACGAGCGCGAGTTCAGCGCTTATAACTTTGAGGTCGCCAACGTCGAGATGATGCGTCAGAAGTTTGACGACTACGAGGCCGAGTGCCACTCCTGTCTGGAGCGCAAGCTGCCGCTGCCGGCATACGACTGCGTCATGAAGTGCAGCCACGCCTTCAACCTGCTCGATGCCCGCGGCGCGCTGTCCGCGGTCGAGCGTGCCAACTACATCCTGCGCGTCCGCGCCGTCGCCAAGGCGTGCTGCGAGGCCTACATGGCCGAGGTCGCCGGAGTCAACGAGAATGCCGACCAGGAAGGCGAGGTGGCGTAAGCCATGGCAGACGCTAGGGATTTCCTGTTTGAGATCGGTACGGAGGAAATGCCCTCTGCACCGCTGAACAATGCCGTCAAGCAGCTTGGCACCATGATCGCCAAGGGCCTCGACGAGGCCGGTCTGGCCCACGGCGAGGTCCGCGTGATCTCGAGTCCGCGTCGCCTGGCTGCACTCGTTGCCGACGTCGCCACCGCGACCGATGAGGTTCACGAGGTCAAGCGTGGCCCCGCGGCCAACATTGCCTTCGACGCTGACGGTAACGCCACCAAGGCCGCCCAGGGCTTTGCCCGCAAGTGCGGTGTGGCTGCCGAGGACCTTGTCCGTCGCGAGGACACCGACGGTCGCGAGTATGTGTTCGCCGAGAAGAATATTCCCTCCGCACCGGCTACGCCGATTCTGACCGCTCTGTGCGAGAAGACCATCGCCGGCCTGCAGTGGCCCAACTACCGCAGCCAGCGCTGGGGCCACGAGCACGCGACCTTTGTTCGTCCGGTTCGTTGGATCTGCTGCCTTTTGGGCGAGGATGTTGTGCCCGTGTCGTTTGCCGACGTGACGAGTGGCAACACCACGCGTGGTCATCGCGTACTTGGCCCTGGTGACCATGTGGTTGCCAGCCCCGCCGTTTACGAGCAGGTGCTCGAGGACGCCGGCGTGCTTTCTGCCGAGCGTCGTCGCGAGGCCATCCTCGCCGGTATCGCTGAGGTCGAGGCTGCCCGTCCCGGCTGCCATGTCGACACGCCCAAGAAGGTCTTTGAGGAGGTTATCAACCTCTGCGAGTGGCCGACGGTGCTCGTCGGTACTTTCGATGAGGAGTTCCTCAAGGTTCCGCACGAGATCATCTGCGAGTCCATGCTCACCAACCAGCGCTACTTCCCGATCTATGACGGCGAGGGCAAGCTCACGCGTGAGTTCGTGGTCGTCTCCAACAGCAAGCCCGAGAACGCCGAGCGCGTGATCGACGGCAACGAGCGCGTCGTGCGCGCCCGTCTGGACGACGCAAAGTTCTTCTACGAGGAGGACCTGAAGATCTCCCTCGACGAGTTCCGTGAGCGTTTGGCCAAGGTTGCCTTCCAGGAGAAGCTCGGTAGCGTGCTCGCCAAGTCCGATCGCATTGAGCAGCTCGCGCTCGTTATCGCCCGCGAGGCCCATCTTGGTGCCCACCTTGCTGCCGACGCTGCTCGCGCCGCGCACCTGTGCAAGGCCGACCTGGTATCTAACGCCGTCGTTGAGTTCACGAGCCAGCAGGGCGTGATGGGCGGTTATTACGCGACCGCGATGGGGGAGAACGACGAGGTCGCTCATGCCATTCGCGATCATTATCGTCCCCGCTTTGCCGGTGACGAGCTGCCCGAGGGCACCGCTGGCTGCATCGTGGCCTGCGCCGACAAGCTCGATACCATTGCCGGTATCTTTGCCATCGGCGAGCCCCCGACCGGCTCTTCGGACCCCTACGCGCTGCGTCGTGCCGCTATCGGCATCATCAACATCCTGCGCGACCGTCTGCCGATCGACCCCACGTCGCTCATCGACTTCGCCCTCGAGCTCTACAGTGAGCAGGGCATTGAGTTCGACGCCGCCGAGGTCGCCCAGCAGGTTCACGACTTCTTCCATGGCCGCCTGGTGAGCATGGCCCGCGACGAAAAGATCCCGGCCGATACCGTTGCCGCCGTCTCTGCGGTGCACATCATCGCCCCGTCCGTCTTCTTCGCCCGCTGCGCCGCCCTCGACGAGGCCCGCAAGAACGACGCCGAGACGTTCGACAACCTTGCGACCGCCTATGCTCGCGCCGCGCATATCTCCAAGCCCGAGCTGGGCGCGGAGTACGACCGCGCCTTGATGGGCGAGGTCGAGCTCGCGCTTGCCGATGCCTCCGAGGCTGCTCAGACCGCTGTCGACGCCGCCCTTGCTGCCGAGGATTACCCGGCCGCATTTGCCGCCCTTGCCGCCCTGCGCGCCCCCATCGACCGCTTCTTCGACGAGGTCATGGTCATGGACAAGGACGAGCAGCTCCGCGATAATCGCCTTAAGCTGCTCAACCGCTTCGAGGCCGTTTTCTCCGGCATTGCCAACATCGGTGAGCTTGCCCGCAAAAAGTAAGCCAGCCTGCGCGTAAGCGCAAAAGGAGCCCCGCATGGATTGCCCGGTCACCGCTCGTCCCACCGTTATCGTTATCTCCGACTCGCTCGGCGATACCGCTTGTGAGGTGGTGCTTGCGGCGTCCGGGCAATTTGATGAAGGGGCTTTTCGCGTTTTACGTCTGCCCAAGGTGACTTCCGTGGAGCAGGTCAAGTCATTTGTGGGGCCGCGCGTCGATGCCGACCATCGCGATATTGCCGTGTTTCACACCATTGTCGATCCGGCGCTTCGCGCCCGTGTGCTCGATTACCTGGGTATGCTGCATATCCGTTCGGTCGACCTGATCGGCCCGACGCTCGCCGTGCTGTCGTCGCTCATCGGTGTGTCGCCAAAGGGCGTCGCGGGCGTGATTCACAAGACTGATGACCGCTATTTCCATCGTATCGAGGCCATGGAGTATTTCGTTGAGCACGACGACGGGCGCGGTTGCGACGATCTGTCGGGTGCCGATATCGTGCTGCTGGGCGTATCGCGCACGTCCAAGACGCCGCTGTCGATGTATCTGGCCTATCAAGGTTTCAAGGTTGCCAATGTTCCGTTGGCCCATGGCATGGAGCCGCCGAAGTCGATTTACGAGGTTGACCCGATGCGCCTGTTCGGCCTGATTTCGACCGTCGATGTGATTTCCGAAATTCGCGATAGCCGCTTGGGCGATGACTACGCTCGTGCCGTTGCCGGCTCCTATGCCGAGCCCGAGAGCGTGCGCAGCGAGCTTGAGGAAGCCCGTGCGCTCATGAAGCGCCTAGGCTGCTTTGTGGTGCGCACCGACGGCAAGGCCATCGAGGAGAGCGCCTCCGAGATCATTAGCCACTTGGAGGAAATCCGAGAAGCCCGTGCCCGCCGCGCCGCCCGCCGTGCCCAGCAAAGTTAACTCATGTCGGTAGCTAAAAATGCACTGTCTCTAAAAGACTACCTAAAAATAATGCACGATATTGGTAAAGCGATTTAGCAAAGAACTTGCATTTGACCTGCAATTCCCTTGCATTGGTAGCTTCATAAGGTAACCACCTTTATCTACCGTTTACCGCTAGTTTTAGCACGTTTACCAAACCGCGCACCCTCTGCTCAAGCCTGCCCAAAACGCGCCGTATAGTTCCCTCACGGCCCGCATCCGGTGGGTCGATTCGTTACCACGGTCGTGCGTGTAAGTGCATGGAAGGGGAAGTATCGTGAGCGATTGCAAGAGGGTTTTCCGTTTTGGAACCGACGCCCAGGGCACCTGTGCCACTGAGGGCGACAAATCCATGAACTTCGTGCTTGGCGGCAAGGGCGCAAACCTTGCCGAGATGAGCCGCATCGGCCTGCCGGTTCCCGGTGGCTTTACCATTACCTGCCAGACCTGTGTCGAGTACTCCAGTGCCGGCAACGTCTGGCCCGAAGGCGCACTCGATGAGATCGTTGCTGCCGAGGCCGACCTCGAGGCCCGCTGCGGCAAGAAGCTCGGCGACGCCTCCGATCCGCTGCTCGTGTCGGTTCGCTCGGGCGCTCCGTTCTCCATGCCCGGTATGATGGACACGGTCCTCAACCTGGGCCTCAACGACGACTCCGTTCAGGGCCTCATCGCCCAGACGCAAAATCCGCGTTTTGCCTGGGATAGCTATCGCCGCTTTATCCAGATGTTCTCCAACGTCGTTATGGGCGTTGACGCCGACCTGTTCGAGAACGCGCTGACCCAGGCGCGCCTGGTCGCTGGCGTCCGCGTCGACTCCGAGCTTTCGGCCGAGGATCTGCAGGAGCTCGTCGAGACCTTCAAGGGGATCTTCTCCGAGAACGTCGAGGCCGCCCTGTACCCCGAGCTCGAGGTTGTCGATGGCAAGCCCGTCTTCCCGCACGACCCTGAGCTTCAGCTGCGTCTTGCCATCCAGGCCGTCTTTGGCAGCTGGAT
Source organism: Collinsella sp. (assembly GCA_048425625.1). Classification (GTDB taxonomy): domain Bacteria; phylum Actinomycetota; class Coriobacteriia; order Coriobacteriales; family Coriobacteriaceae; genus Collinsella. The sequence goes on from DBFNYT010000138.1 coordinate 26,246, forward strand.
GAACGAGCGCGCCTGCATCTACCGCAAACAGCACGGCATCTCCGACGAGCTCGGTACTGCCGTCAACGTTCAGGCCATGGCCTTTGGCAACAAGGGTGAGACCTCCGCGACCGGCGTCGCCTTTACGCGCAACCCGGCCGACGGCACTAAGGAGTTCTACGGCGACTTTCTGGTCAACGCCCAGGGCGAGGATGTCGTCGCCGGCATCCGCAACACCGAGCCCATCGCCGACCTCAAGGCCACCCCGGGCCTCGAGTCCGCAGGTGAGGAGCTCGAGCGCGTGTTCCTGACGCTCGAGGATCACTATCGCGACATGTGCGATATCGAGTTCACCATCGAGCAGGGCAAGCTCTGGATGCTCCAGACCCGCGTGGGCAAACGTACCGCAACCGCCGCTCTTCGTATCGCCATCGAAATGGTCGAGGAGGGCCTGATTACCCGCGAGGAGGCTGTGAACCGTATCGATCCCGCGCAACTCGACCAGCTCCTGCACCCGCAGTTTGACGCCTCCAAGAAGTACGAGGCTCTGGCCAGCGGTCTTAACGCCAGCCCCGGTGCCGCCGTGGGTGAGGTTGTGTTCTCGAGTGATGACGCCGTCGCGCGCGCCAACGAGGGCCACAAGGTCATCCTGGTTCGTTGGGAGACCAACCCCGACGACCTGAAGGGTATGGTTGCCGCCGAGGGCATCCTGACCAGCCACGGTGGCAAGACGAGTCATGCCGCCGTTATCGCCCGCGGCATGGGTACGCCTTGCGTCTGCGGCGTCGAGCGCTTCCACATCGATGCCGCCGAGAAGGTCGTGCGCATCGAGGGCAGCGACCGCGTGCTGCGCGAGGGTGATGTCATCTCCATCGACGGCACCCAGGGTATCGTCGTCGACGGCGCCGTTGATCTGGTTTCGGCCGAGCTCACCGGCGATCTGGACACCATCCTGTCCTGGGCCGACGAGATCCGTCTGGACGAGACCGACGGTCACGCCAACCACGTGCGCGTCAACGCCGACAACCCCGAGGACGCCGCGCTCGCACTCGAGTTTGGTGCCGAGGCCATCGGCCTATGCCGCACCGAGCACATGTTCCTGGGTGACCGTAAGAACATCATCCAGAGCTTTATCCTGTCTGACGATGAGACCGTGAAGCAGCAGGCCCTGGCCGACCTGCTCAAGGTTCAGACCGAGGACTTTCTGGCGATGTTCAAGACCATGTCCGGTCGTGATGTGGTTGTCCGCCTGCTCGATCCGCCGCTTCATGAGTTCCTGGATAATCCTCGCGAGCTCGAGGTCGCCATCACCAAGAAGGAAGCCGCCGGCGCCAGCGAGGAAGAGCTTGCAGCCCTGCGCGCCCGCCTGCGTCGTATCGACGGCATGGTCGAGTCGAACCCCATGCTCGGCCTACGCGGCGTACGTCTGTCCGTCGTCTTTAGCGATCTGCCGCTCATGCAGGTTCGCGCCGTTGCCACGGCTGCTGCCCGTCTTATCAAGGAAGGCGTCGATCCGCGCCCCGAGATCATGGTTCCGCTCGTTTCCATCACGGCCGAGCATGTCCAGACCCGCGAGGTTATCGAACGCGTGATCGCCGAGGTTTCCGCCGAGGAGGGCGTCGAGCTCAACATTCCCGTAGGCACGATGCTCGAGCTGCCGCGTGCCTGCATGGTCGCCGACGAGATCGCCCATCATGCCGACTTCTTCTGCTTTGGCACCAACGACCTCACCCAGACGACCTTCGGCTTCTCCCGCGACGATGCCGAGGCCAAGTTCATTCCGCTGTACCTGCACAAGAAGATCCTGAAGGACAACCCCTTCGAGACCATCGACACGGCGGTGCTGGAGCTCGTGCGCTTGGCCGTCGAGAAGGGCCGCGCCACCAATCCCGACATGCACTTTGGCGTGTGCGGCGAACACGGCGGCGACCCCAAGTCCATCAAGGGCCTGTTTAACGTGGCCGACGTGGACTACGTGTCCTGCTCGCCCTATCGCGTACCCCTCGCGCGCCTGGCTGCCGCCCAGGCCAAGCTCGAGGCCAAGCGTTCCGCCTAACGTTTTGGGTTTAGACGCCTAGCGTAGCCCCCTTCATGCCGCCCGTCTCATTCGTGAGACGGGCGGTTATCATGTGCGGGTTTTGTCTTTTTGTCTGCGTAAAAAAATGTTCTTGCAGCAGAAACCCGCGCGTGTATACTCGAATACGTTTGTTCAACTACGTGCCGGCCAAGGTGGTACGGCACCTCTAGAAGAGTAAGGAATTGCACATGGATTACATCCGCGCAATCGAGCGTCAGCAGATCCGCGAGGACATTCCTCAGGTTCGCGTCGCCGACAACGTCAAGGTTCACTACCGCATTAAGGAAGGCGACCGCGAGCGCATCCAGGTCTTCCAGGGCGACGTCATCCGCATGGCCGGCGCCGGTGCCCGCGAGACCTTCACCGTCCGCAAGATGTCCTTCGGTGTCGGTGTTGAGCGTACCTTCCCGCTTCACAGCCCCAAGATCGCCAAGCTCGAGGTCGTTCGTCATGGTCGCGTCCGTCGCGCCAAGCTGTACTACCTCCGCGACAAGGTGGGCAAGGCTGCTCGCATCCCCGAGAAGCGCTAAGAAGATCGCAGCGTCTGTCCACTCGTTTGGACACAAGGGTCACCTTCGGGTGGCCCTTCTTTTTATCTGATTTGCATGCAAGGAGGGCCTGGTATGGCCAACATGACGAGCTCGGTTTTGGCATCGCAGGTTGCCGGTGAGTTGGCGAGTGCTACGTTTGAGGAGATTCCCGCCCTCGTGGAGCATTATCGCGAGGATCCGCGCCAGCAGGTGATCAAGGCTTGCGAGCGTGCCCTCAAACGCCATGCCAAAGAGCTTGCCGAGCGCGAGCGCGTCAACGGCATGTATCAGCTTATGCATGAGCTCGGCGGTGATGGTGTGGTCGTGGGCGTCGACGAGGTGGGCCGTGGCTCGGTAGCGGGTCCCTTGACCGTGTGTGCCGTGTGTCTTCCGATGGAGCCGCGCATCTGGGGCATCAACGATTCCAAAAAGCTCACGCCCGCGCGCCGCGAGCTGCTCTCGGTGAAGATAGCCGAGGTGGCGACTGCCATCGGCTTTTGCCATATCGCTCCTGCGGATATCGATGAGATGGGCATGGCCCGTGCTATCCGTACCGCCGTTGCGGGCGCCGTGGCCGATACGGGGCTCGAGCCCGATTGCGTGCTTATGGACGGTAACCCCTTGGGCGCCGTTCCCAACGAGCGCGATGTGGTGAAGGGTGATGCCAAAATCGCCTGCATCGCCGCGGCGTCCATCATGGCCAAGGTCACGCGTGACGAGATGATGGTCGAGTACGACGCCGAGTATCCCGAGTACCATCTGGCCGAGTCGAAGGGCTATGCAAGCCCCGAGCATATCGAGGCCATTCGCAAACATGGACTTTGTCCACTGCACCGCGTGAGCTTTTGCGGAAACTTTCTGCAGACTGAGCGCCTTTTCTAGGTCAATTGTGGAGACAGGGACCTCAGGGGTTTTATAAACCTGCTGGTAGCGGGCCGTATGCAACACCATTGCTGCGTACGGCCCGTTTTTTGACGGTATTTGGTCAGCTTTTGGTTTGCTTCCGGTACTTACCCGCATGAAAGGTGCCCTCATCATCGGGGCAATGCAGCGTGCGGGAAAGGAGACCCCATGAGTGCCGCAAGCAAAAAGAGTAAGACGCAGAAGCTCAAGGAGCGTTGGGAAAACGGCGAGCTCGACTGCGGGGCGATGACGCCCGAGTTTATCAAGGGACTCAGTCCTCGCGAGCTGGGCATGCTGGGCGAGCTGATCACCATCGACTACTTTAACGAGCGCGGCTACACCTTGCTGGAGCAGGGCTATCGTTGCACCGAGGGCGAGGCCGACCTGGTGCTGCTCGATGAGCTCGACGATGTCGTGGTGATGGCCGAGGTCAAGACCAGACGCGTTGCGCTGGATTGCAACACGCGGGTCTTTCCCGAGGAGGCCGTGGACGCCCAAAAGCAACGCCGCTACCGCCGCATCGCAAGTTGCTATCTTATGGAGCATTATCCGCTCAAGGCGATTCGCTTCGATGCCGTGGGTGTCACCATCCGCGGCGGGCATATCGCCGAGATCGAGCACCAGTACAACGCGTTCGATTGGCAGGTGTCGTGATGGCGTTCGAGACGTTTGCCGTTCACGCGGCCTGCATCCGCGGCGTCGAGGCGATTCCCGTCACGGTCGAGGTCTCGCTTGCCGGTGGCGTTCCGGGCATTCAGATGCTCGGTATTCCGAGTATGGAGGTGATGGAGTCACGCGGTCGTATTCGCTGCGCGATGCGCTCCGCCGGGTTCGAGATCCCACGCTCGGGCATTACGGTCAACCTGGCGCCCGGCGATATTCGCAAGACCGGTAGCGGCTTTGATCTGCCCATCGCCATCGCGGTTCTAGCGGCCGATGGGCAGATTCCCCGTGACAACCTCGATCGCTGCCTTATCGCCGGCGAGCTCGGCTTGGACGGTACGGTGCTTCCCGTCAAGGGCGAGGTGGCGTTTCAGCTGCTGGCTCGCGACATGGGGCTGTCTTTTATCGCCGGCAGGTCAGACCAGCATGTGCCACTCGCGGGCGTGGATTGCGGCTTTATCGATCATTTGTCTCAGCTTGCCCATGGCATGGGCGATGCCGCGCGGCACTATCTGGATTCCGAGGACGTCGAGGCGACCTTTGAGCCTGAGCTCGACTATGCCGACGTGCTGGGGCAGGAAGTCGCTAAACGCGGCATGGCGCTTGCGGCGGCAGGAGAACTCGGCTTGCTCATGATTGGGTCCCCGGGATCGGGCAAGACGATGCTCGCACGCCGTATGACCGGCATCCTGCCCGAGCTTTCCGTCGAGGACCAGCAGGAGGCGCTGTGCATCCATTCGGTCTTGGGTGAGAACATCGATGGACTGCTTGCGGGGCATCGCCCCTTCCGCAGCCCGCATCACAGCATTTCGACCGCGGGCCTCATCGGCGGCGGGCGTCCAGTGCATCCGGGCGAAATTAGCCTTGCTCATGGCGGCGTGCTCTTTTTGGACGAGCTTGCCGAGTTTCCCACGGGTGTGCTGCAGACGCTCAGACAGCCTATCGAGCGCGGCTATGTGAGAATCGTACGCGTCGACGGGGCCTTTACCTTCCCGTCGCGCTTTCAGCTGCTGGCTGCGAGCAATCCCTGCCCCTGCGGCTTTTTGGGCGATCGCGAGGTACCGTGTCGCTGCTCGGCGGCGATGGTCGAGCGCTATCGGTCTAAACTGCGCGGTCCCTTGGCCGACCGTATCGACATGATGATCGATGTGACCCGTCCCGACCCTCAAGTGATTATTGAGGGTGCGGAGGGTATGTCGTCGGCCGAGTTACGTGACTACGTTGTGCGCGGTCGCGCCTTTCGCGCCTGGCGCGAGTCCCGTATGGACGATGCGGATGCCGAGGCCGAGGATGACGAGACACGGTCCATTGACGGCGTCGTTTCGACCTTTGAGCTCGATGATGCGGCGGAGAAGTGTGTGCTCGGTCTGTCCAAACGCACGCATCTCACGGGCCGCGGCATCGTGCGCCTGGTGCGTATCGCGCGTACAATCGCCGACGTCGCCGAGAGCGAGCAAGTGACGCAGGATCACGTACTCGAGGCGGCGATGTACCAGGGAAGGAGGGACCAATGATGGCCGAGGGAACCTTCGGGCTGCATCCAGGCGATGCGTTGTATCCCGAGACCGTTTTGGAGCTTTCTGATATACCCCAGACGCTTTATGTGCGCGGCAACCCCGAGGTGCTTTCGACGCCCGCGCTCTCCATCATCGGCGCGCGCAAGGCCTCGCCGTATGGTCTTGCCGTGGCAGAGCTTGCGGCAAAGGTGGCGGTTGATGCGGGCGTGACGGTTGTTTCGGGCGGTGCGGTCGGTTGTGACCAGGCCTCGGGTTGGGCTGCGGTCAACGCCGGCGGCAAACACGTCGTGGTGCTGGGGACGGGCGCCGACGTGGTCTATCCGCGTTCAAGCGCGGGGCTTATTGCTCGCACGCTCGATACGGGTGGCGCGGTCGTGTCGATCTCTCCGTGGGGCATGGGTCCGCGCAAGTTCGCCTTTCCGCGCCGCAATCGCGTGATCGCGGCCCTGTCGCAAGCCCTCTTTGTATCCGAGGCGGGTATGCCTTCTGGGACGTTTTCTACAGCCGAGGCTGCTATGGATTTGGGGCGCGAACTTCTTGCCGTGCCGGGGTCGATCCTATCGCCCGAGTCGCGTGGCACGAATTACCTCATTGCGAACGGTGCCTGCTGCATCGTCGACGAGGAATCTATCGAGATGGCTATCTCACGCATCTACGGAACCCTGCGCTACTCGCGCCCCGATGCTCCCGGCATTGCCGACCTGGATCCAACGCAGCAGACCGTGATGCATGCGCTCATCGCCTCTCCGCTCAAGGTCGACGACATCGCGGCGCTCGTCTCGCTCGATGCTGTCGGCGTACTCAAACTCTTGGGTTCGCTTGAACTCGAGGGCCTTATCGAGCGCATGATGGATGGAAGGTATGCGCCCTCCAAGTTTGCCCTTCACGCCCAGACACCCTTCGGTCACAATGGGAAACGTGTCAATTAGAAAGGTGTTTGCAGATGCAGTTCGATCAGGTGACAGTTATCGGTGGCGGTCTGGCGGGTTCGGAGTGCGCGATCCAGCTGGCAGATCGCGGGTTTGCCGTAAAGCTGTGCGAGATGCGCCCCCAGGTGAGCTCCCCGGCCCACCATACCGATCACCTGGCAGAGCTCGTCTGCTCCAATTCGTTTAAGTCGACCCGTCCGGATTCCGCGGCTGGTTTGCTGAAGGCCGAGCTTGAGCGCATGGGTTCAGTCCTGCTCGATTGCGCCCATCGCGCGGCTGTTCCCGCCGGTGGCGCCTTGGCGGTCGACCGCGTCAAGTTTTCCGAGCTTGTCGAGGCCGAGGTTGCCGCTCGTCCCAATATCGAGGTCGTGCACGGCGAGGTCACGCAGATTCCCGAGGGTCACGTGGTCATTGCCGCGGGCCCGCTGTGTTCACCGGCGTTGAGCGAAGAGGTTATGAAGCTCGTCGGTGGCGACGCCCTTGCGTTTTTCGATGCCGCGGCGCCGATCGTCGATGCCTCCACGCTCGATATGGACGTGCTGTTCTCGCAGTCGCGCTACGAGGAGCAGGGGAGCGGCGACTATCTCAACGCTCCGCTCAACAAGGAGGAGTACGAGGCCTTTATCGAGGCGCTTACCACGGCCGACCGCGTGGTGCTCAAAGACTTTGAGGGCGGCGATCTGTTCCAGGCCTGCCAGCCCGCCGAGGAGGTCGCGCGCACGGGCAAGGATGCCATCCGCTTTGGTGCCATGAAGCCCGTCGGCCTCACCGACCCGCGTACCGGACGTCGCCCCTGGGCGGCGATTCAGCTGCGTGCCGAGAACAAGGAGAAGACCGCCTATAACCTGGTGGGCTTCCAGACCAACTTGACCTTTGGCGAGCAGAAGCGCGTCTTCCATATGGTGCCGGGCCTGGAGAACGCTGAGTTCTTCCGCTACGGTGTCATGCACCGCAATACCTTTGTCGACGCCCCGCACGTGCTCGATGGCACCTTTGCCGTGCCCGGTACCGGCGTGCGCCTGGCCGGTCAGATCACCGGCACCGAGGGGTACATGGAAGCCGTGGCGACCGGTCTGCTCGCGGCGCTCAACACCTATGCCGAGGCTATCGGTGCCGCGGGCGTCGAGTTGCCGCGTGTGGGCGCCCTGGGTGCGCTCGTGGGCTATGCGACCGATCCTGCCACCGTGGGCTATCAGCCTATGCATGTCAACTTTGGCCTGGTGACGCCACTCGAGGATGGTAAGCGCCGCAGCAAGCGCGACCGATATCAGGCCTATGCGGACCGTGCGCTCGAGGCCCTCGATGCCTACTTGGCCACGCGTTCCGACTTGTTTGGAGGCGACCGGTCATAGCCTTTGACCTGTACGACACCGTCGACTCTTTTATCGCCTATATCGCACGCGTCGAGGGGCTTTCTCCCAACACGGTGACGGCCTATGGCTCGAGACTGGAGCGCTTTGCTGCCTGGTGCGAGCGCGAGGATATTGATGCTTTCGCTGCCGACGTGCGCACCATTCGTCGCTATCTTGCTGAGCTTTCGCGTGAGCAGGTGGCTCCCCGAACGCTTGCGGCGCACCTGTCGGCTATCCGATCTCTCTATCGCTGGATGGCTGCCGAGGGGATTGTCGAGGGCGATGCGGTCTCGGCGATCGCATCGCCCAAGCTGCCACGTGACCTGCCGGGCGTCCTTACGACCCAGCAGGTTGAGGCGCTGCTCAAGACGCCTGATACCTCGACGCCCGCGGGACTGCGCGATGCGGCGATGCTTGAGTTGCTCTATGCCTCGGGTGCCCGCATCTCAGAGCTTGCGGCGCTCAATGTGGAATCCATCTCATGGTCCGAGCGCACGCTGCGCCTGTGGGGCAAGGGGAGCAAGGAGCGTATCGTCCCTCTGTATCGTCGTGCGCTCGATGTGACGCGTCTCTATATTGAAGAGGGGTGGCCGGAGTTGCTCGCTCGGGCAAAGCGCCGCGACCTCGCTACCGGGCCGCATCCGCTGCTTATATCGGCGCGCGGCAATCGCATGAGCGCCGCGATGCTCCGGCGGCGGTTCCATACGCTGGCGACGCTCGCCGGCATTCCGGCTGACATCGCCCCGCATGCGATGCGCCATACCTTTGCGACCGACTTGCTCGAGGGCGGTGCGGACCTGCGCTCGGTTCAAGAGCTGCTAGGTCATGCGAGCCTGTCCACGACGCAGATCTACACGCATCTCACACCCGATCGGCTTAAACGTGCCGTGGCTCAAGCCCATCCCCGCGGCGAATAGTGGCTGGGACGTCCCGCGCCGCACTCAGGTGTGTGGTTTTGATTGCGGGTTGGCAGGAAGAGGCATTCCTGCTATCATTCATCGGGTTGCTTCACGGCAACATGTTTTTATCACGCACGCGCGGCTACTTCATACCGTGGTGCCCGGGCTTTGGTAGCACATGTCCGGGTTGGTTTTGGAGGATGACCCCGCGCGGAGGCAAACCACAGGAGGTTTAACATGGCTACCAAGATTAATATCCGCACCCTGCTCGAGGCCGGCTGCCACTTCGGTCACCAGACCCGTCGCTGGAACCCCAAGATGAAGCCGTTCATCTTCGGTGAGCGCAACGGCATCTACATCCTCGACCTCAAGCAGACCATCCTCGACGCCGACCAGGCCTACACCTTCGTCAAGAACGTCGCCAAGGGTGGCAACGTGCTGTTCGTCGGCACCAAGAAGCAGGCTCAGGAGGCCGTCAAGAACGCTGCTGAGCGCGCCAACATGCCTTACATCAACCAGCGTTGGCTCGGCGGTATGCTGACCAACTTCGTCACCATCCGCTCCCGCATCAACCGCATGGAGGAGCTCGAGGCCATGGTCGAGGACGGCCGCATGGCTGTTCTGCCCAAGAAGGAGCAGGCTGTTCTCGGCAAGGAGCTCACCAAGCTCCAGACCAACCTCGGTGGCGCCCGCGACATGAAGGGTCTGCCCCAGGCTCTCTTCGTCATCGACACCAAGCGCGAGGAGAACGCCATCAAGGAGGCTCAGCGCCTGAACATCCCCGTCGTCGCCCTGATCGACACCAACTCCGATCCCGACGAGGTCGAGTACGGCATCCCCTGCAACGATGACGCTATCTCTGCTGTCACCCTTATGTGCGAGCTCATGGCTGACGCCTGCCTCGCTGGCTCTGGTAAGGAGCAGGTCTCCGAGGCCGAGATGGCCGCTGAGCCCAAGGCCGAGTAAATCAGTCTTAGTTAATTCTTTTTCATCTCTTTGAAAGGAACCACAATGGCCCAGATTACCGCCGCTATGGTCAAGCAGCTCCGCGAGATGACCGACTCCCCGATGATGGAGTGCAAGAAGGCTCTCGTCGAGGCTGACGGCGACATGGACGCCGCTGTCGACGTTCTGCGTAAGAACGGCCTTGCCAAGGCTGCCAAGAAGGCTGGCCGTGAGACCAACGAGGGCGCTGTCGCCGCGTTCGTCTCCGAGGATGGCAAGACCGGCGCTCTGCTCGAGCTCTCCTGCGAGACCGACTTCGTTGGCTCTAACGCCAAGTTCACCGGCTTTGCTTCCAAGGTCGCTGAGGTTGTCGCTACCACCGAGCCTGCTGACGTCGACGCTTTGCTTGAGAAGCCGATGGGCGAGGAGACCGTTTCCTCCGAGCTCACCGAGATGATTCACATCATGGGCGAGAACATGAAGATCTCCCGCTTCGCTGCCCGCAAGGCTGAGAACGGCGCGCTCGCTTCTTACATCCACATGGGTGGTAAGATCGGCGTCCTCGTCGAGTTCGCCTTCGAGAAGGCTGAGACCGCTCAGGCTGAATCCTTCAAGACCTTCGCTCACGACGTTGCCCTTCAGGTTGCCGCCGTCGCCCCGATCTGCGCTACCCGCGATCAGGTTCCGGCCGAGACCGTCGAGCACGAGAAGCAGATCTACATGGCTCAGGCTGCCGAGTCCGGTAAGCCCGAGGCTATCCAGGAGAAGATGGCTGTCGGCCGTCTGGAGAAGTTCTACAAGCAGTCCGTGCTCACCGAGCAGGAGTTCATCAAGGACAGCTCCCTCACCATCAAGAAGTACGCTGAGCAGGTCTCCAAGGAGCTCGGCGACACCATTACCGTCGTTGCCTTTGACCGTCTGGTCCGTGGCGAGTAAATAAGCTCTTGTAGCTGGTAATGAGCAGGCTGTGGGTTTTACTCACAGCCTGCTTTTTCATGGCTCTTCTTAGAGCCTTTGATAGAATGTTGAGAGTTCAATCTAAAGGAGGATCGCTTTGTCCGACATCCGATATAAACGCGTGCTTCTTAAGCTTTCCGGCGAAGCGCTGATGGGCGACGGCCAATATGGCATCGACCCCAAGGTTACCGACCATCTTGCTAAGCAGGTCAAGGAGCTGCTCGCCGTTGGCCATGAGGTCGGCGTCGTTGTCGGCGGCGGCAATATTTTCCGCGGCATGGCCGGCGCTGCCGGTGGCATGGAGCGTGCTCAGGCCGACTACATGGGCATGCTTGCAACCGTTATGAACGCGCTCGCCCTGCAGGATGCCTTCGAGCATAACGACGTTCCCTGCCGCGTGATGAGCGCTATCCAGATGAACGAGATCTGCGAGCCCTATATTCGTCGCCGCGCTATCAACCATCTGTCCAAGGGCAACGTCGTCATCTTCGCTGCCGGTTCGGGCAATCCGTACTTTACGACCGACACCGCCGCGGCTCTTCGTGCGTGCGAGATCGGCGCCGAGATTCTGATTAAAGCCACCAAGGTCGACGGCATCTACGACAAGGATCCCGTCAAGTGCGCCGATGCCGTCCGTTTTGACAAGATTACCTATCACGAGGTTCTCGTCCGCGGCCTGCAGGTTATGGATTCCACGGCTACGGCACTGTGCCAGGATAACCGTATGCCGATTTTGGTCCTCAACATCGATGGCGAGGACACCGTCAAGCGCGCGCTTTCGGGTGAGCCCGTCGGCACGCTCGTCTATCAGGAGGATTAAGCATGGCAGAGAACATCACCGCCCATATGGACAAGTCGCTCGAGTCCCTCAAGCATAACTTCTCCAAGGTCCGTACCGGTCGCGCCAACGCCAACATTCTGTCCGACATCACCGTTGATTATTACGGTGTCCCCACGCCGGTCACGCAGGTTGCCGCCGTCAAGACCCCCGAGGCTCACATGCTGCTCATCGAGCCGTGGGACAAGGCACTCATCAACGCTATCGTCAAGGCCATCGGCGCTTCCGATCTGGGTATCACCCCCAACTCCGATGGCACCGTCGTTCGTCTGCCGTTCCCGGCTCCCACCGAGGAGCGCCGTCGCGAGCTCGTCAAGGAGTGCCGCGAGTACGCCGAGCAGGCCAAGGTGTCTATCCGTAACATCCGTCGCGACTTCAACAACAAGCTCGAGCGCGATGAGGAGCTCACCGAGGACGATGTCCGTCGCGAGCAGGCTAAGGTCCAGAAGCACACCGATGAGTATGTCGCCAAGGTCGAGGAGCTTCTGAAGGAAAAAGAAGCCGAGGTCATGGAGATCTAAGGTGCAATACGACGAGCATAAACTGGTCGAGTACTTTGCCGACGCCCCTGCGGGCGTCG
>DBFNYT010000139.1:0-20836 GCA_048425625.1 Collinsella sp.
CTCCAATCGGGGAGATGCGGGGCCGTCCTATTATCTTGTAGCATCCTCGATATCTAAAAGGAAAACCCCACAGCCCATGCGAGCTGCGGGGTTTTCCATTATGCCTCCGATGCGAAATAAATCGCTCAGATATTACTGATAATCGACGACGTCGATCCAGTTCTTCAGGAACTCATCGTTCACGTTGCGCTTACGAGCGAGCTCGGAAGCGGCGACGATGCTCGTCCACTGACGCACGACCTGCATGGGCATGTCGGCACGGTCGCAGTAGAGCTCCAGGTAGGCCTCGGCCTGGTCCTTGCTGTTGAGGGCAAAGAGCAGGTAGGTGGTGGCAACGTCGGCAGCAGGGGAGCCCTGGGTGGCGTGTGCCCAGTCGCACACATAGAGCTGGCCGTCGTCGCCGACGATGACGTTGGAGGGGTTGAAGTCGCCGTGGCAGACCTTGAACTCCTTGGTCATGCCGTCCAGACGCTCCTGAAGGTTGTAGCGCGTGGTGGCATTGAGCTGATCAAGGCTGTCGATCATGCGGGCGAACTTGTCGCGCTGACGGTTGAGCAGCGGGGAGGTGTAGCCGTGGATCTCGATCTGGAGGTCGACGAACATCTCGAGGTACTCACCAAAGCGCTGGGGCTCGGCAGTCATCTTCTCGGCAAGGGTGGTGCCCGGAACCTTCTCGGTCACGAGCGCCCAGCCGTTGGCGTTCTCGAGCTGGGAAACCTCGAGAGCCTTGGGGCTGCGGATGCCGCACTCATTGATGCGGGCAAGATTCAAAGCCTCGTTGAACACGTCGGAGACAGGCTTGGTCTCGTTAAAGACCTTGACGATCTTGTCGCCCAGGTCGTAAACGACCTTGTTGCCACGGCGGACGAGCTCGGTCTTGGAATCGGGTAGCAGCATGGTTGCATCCTTTCAACGATGCGATAGAAGCGACGGCGGGGGTGTGTGAAACACCCGTGCACCCCCGCCGCAAAAAACCGTGCTAAAAACTAGCAGACGGCGTAGTCCTGGGGCTCGCGGCCGTAGTAGGCGTCCAGGTAGAGCTCCTTGATCTCGCTCATGAGCGGGTAGCGCGGGTTAGCGCCGGTGCACTGGTCGTTGAATGCCTGCTCGGTCATCTCGTCGAGGGTGTCGAGGAAGTACTGCTCGTCAACACCGTAGTCGGCGATGGTCTTCTTGACACCGATGAAGTCCTTGAGCTCCTCGAGCTTCGTGATGAAGTTCTCGAAGACCTCCTTGTCGTCCTTGCCCTCGATGCCGCAGTACTTGGCCATCTCGGCGTAGTTGTGCAGCGCGTTGGGGTAAGGATACTGGGAGAAGGTACCCATCTTGACGGGAGCCTCGGCGGCGTTGTAGCGCATGACGCGGGTCAGGATGACGGCGTTAGCGATGCCGTGGGGCAGGTGATGGAAAGCGCCGAGCTTGTGAGCCATGGAGTGGTTGAGGCCCAGGAAGGCGTTGGCGAAGGCCATACCGGCCATGCAGGAGGCGTTGTGCATCTCCTCGCGGGCGTGCGGGTCCTTGGCGCCGTTCGTGAAGCTGGAGGGCAGGTTCTCAAAGACGAGCTTGGCAGCGCGCTCGGAGAGGCCCTTGGTGTAGTCGGAAGCCATGATGGAGACGTAGGACTCGATGGCGTGGGTCATGACGTCGATGCCGGAGGCAGCGGTCAGGCCGCGCGGGGCGGTCATGCAGTTGTCGGCGTCGACGATAGCCATGTTGGGGAGCAGCGCGTAGTCGGCGAGCGGCCACTTGATGCCGGTCTCCTTGTCGGTGATGATGGCGAACGGCGTGCACTCGGAGCCGGTACCCGAGGAGGTCGGGACGGCGACGAAGTAGGCCTTCTTGCCCATCTCGGGGAAGGTGAAGATACGCTTGCGGATGTCCATGAAGTCCATGGCCATGTCCTCAAACTTGCACTCGGGGTGCTCGTACATCATCCACATGATCTTGCCGGCGTCCATAGCGGAGCCACCGCCGACGGCGATGATGACGTCCGGCTCAAAGAGAGCCATCTGCTTGGCGCCGCGACGTGCGCACTGCAGCGACGGATCGGGTTCGACGTCGTAGAAGCAGTCGTGGGCGATGCCCATCTCGTCGAGCTTGGCCTCGATGGCGCGGGTGTTGCCATTCTTGAAGAGGAACTGGTCGGTAACGATGAAGGCGCGCTTCTTGCCCATGACGTTGCCCAGCTCGTCGAGGGCGACGGGCGTGGAACCCTTCTTGAAGTAGACCTTCTCGGGAGCGCGGAACCACAGCATGTTCTCACGGCGCTCGGCCACAGTCTTAACGTTGATCAAGTGCTTCACCCCAACGTTCTCGGAGACGGAGTTGCCGCCCCAGGAGCCGCAGCCCAGGGTCAGAGACGGCTTCATGCCAAAGTTGTACAGGTCACCGATGCCGCCGTGCGAGGACGGGGTGTTGATGACGATACGGCAGGCCTTCATGACGTGCTCGAACAGGCTGATCTTCTCGGCCTGGGCGGGGTGCACGTACAGAGAGGCGGTGTGGCCCGGGCCACCGGCGAGCACCAGGTGCTCGGCCTTGTCGACGGCCTCCTGGAAGTCCTTGGCGTGGTACATGGCCAGGACCGGGGAGAGCTTCTCGTGGGAGAACTCCTCCTTGGCGGGGTCGGTGGAGGTGACCTCGGCGATCAGGATCTTGGTCTTGGCGGGAACCTCGATGCCGGCGAGCTCGGCGATCTTGGCGGCAGCCATGCCGGGGATGCGGTGATCGAGGGCGCCGTTCTTGAACATGGCGGCACGCAGGGCCTCCATCTCGGCACCCTGCTTGACGAAGTAGCAGCCGCGCTTCTGGAACTCGGCCTTGACCTGGTCATAGATGGTGTCGATGACGGTCACGGACTGCTCGGAAGCGCAGATCATGCCGTTGTCGAAGGTCTTGGAGTGGATGATGGAGTTGACGGCGAGCAGTACGTCGGCGGTGTCGTCGATGACGACCGGGGTGTTACCGGCGCCAACGCCCAGGGCGGGCTTGCCCGAGGAGTAAGCGGCCTTGACCATGCCCGGGCCACCGGTGGCGAGGATGATGTCGACGTCGCGCATGACCATGTTGGTCAGCTCGATGGAGGGGACATCGACCCAGCCGATGATGCCCTCGGGGGCGCCGGCCTTGACGGCGGCGTCAAGCACGAGCTTGGCGGCGGCGATGGTGCACTTGGCGGCAGCCGGGTGCGGGGAGATGATGATGGCATTGCGGGTCTTCAGGCTGATCAGCGTCTTGAAGATCGCGGTGGAGGTGGGGTTGGTCGTCGGGATGACGGCGCCCACGATGCCGATGGGCTCGGCGATCTTGGTGATGCCGTAAGCCTCGTCGCGCTCCAGGACACCACAGGTCTTGGTGTTCTTGTAAGCGTTGTAGATGTACTCTGCGGCGTAGTGGTTCTTGATGACCTTGTCCTCAAGAACGCCGCGGCCGGTCTCCTCGATGGCCATCTTCGCCAACGGGATACGAGCCTTGTTGGCGGCCATGGCGGCCTCATAGAAGATCTTGTCGACCTGCTCCTGCGTGTACGTAGCAAAAAGCGCCTGGGCCTCTCGCATCTGAGCGAGCTTAGCCTCAAGCGCCTCTACGTTGTCCACAATTGCGGGAGTAGTGTTTTCCGGTGACTTTTTCACCATTTGTGTCTCCTTGCGATCGGAGATTTACCCTACGTCTTGCATGATAGCAAGAAATAATTCGGTAAACGGTAAGATTCCCGTAAAAGGCATACTAAAACGCTTCAATAAACTGAAGCGTTTTAACTAAAATTATCAGCCTGCTGCATCGCCCCGCTCATTGGGGACAGGCTTACATGAGTGCTTTCACTCATTTGGGACAGACATCGATTTGTCATTTTGTCGTTTTGGGCATGTTTTTGTCGTTCATTGTATATAAATAGGTCACAGGCTCAGCATTTCGCGTTGCTTCTCTCCTTTTAGGTGTTGCCTGTACAGTTTTGAAAGGAGAGATTATGCCCCGATGCGCCCGCGCCGTTTCGCTCACCGGCTATTACCACGTCTATGACCGCGGCAATTCCAAACAGATTATTTTTGAAGATGACTCCGACCGCTATCGTTTCTTATCGGACATCTCGGACAGGTTTGCTTGCCATGACGTGGCGGTGTTGGCCTGGTGCCTTATGGACAACCACTTCCATTTGATGGTTGATGACCCATTTGACAACCTTTCAAAGGCAATGCAGTGCGCGCTGACGGCCTATGCCAAGTATTTCAATGGGAAAACCGGAAGAACGGGCCACCTGTTTGATAATCGCTATTCGCGGGTCGCGGTCGAGTCGGACACGCAGGCGGTGCAGTTGCTCGATTATATCCATCTCAATCCCGTGAAAGGTGCGCTCGACTCGCTTGATGCCTACCGCTGGTCAAGCTACAAGGCATACCAGCTGGGATACGATCCCTTTGATATCTGCGATGCGGCCCCCATGCTCGATATTGTCGGGGGTTCCCGTCGCTATTGCGAGCATCTTAAGGAAGTTGCCGAGCGAATCTGGTCAGTTGAGATTCTTCCGCGTCGACGGATTCCCGACGAGGATGCCCTTACCGTCGCACACGAGGCCCTGCCGAGCATTGATCCTGCGCTGCTCAAGGCCCTGCCACGCCCCGAACGCGATGCCTGTCTGCTAAGGCTCAGGCGGGCCCATCTTACGGTCAAGCAAATTGCCCGTATCACCGGTATCGGCGCTACAAGCGTAACCAAGGCCACTGTGGGCTGGAGGGAGGCTGCGTGAGGCTGGGCAGGACCGCTGCCGGCATGCGTCATGTCTGTCCCAAATGCGTGAAAACACTCATGTAAGTCTGTCCCCAATGAGTGCAGCGTGAGGCAGGGGCCGGAGCCAGTCGGTGCGCCGCATACGTACGTCATGTCTGTCCCCAATGCGTGAAAACACTCATGTAAGTCTGTCCCCAATGAGTGTCCCCAATGAGTGCGAGTGCAAAAAGGCGCCCTCCGTAGGGGAGGACGCCTTTGGTAAGTTCTATATGAACGCGAGGTCTTTGACCCGGAGAGTCCGAGGTACTTGTTGGTAAGACCTTATTTAGGAGCGCGCAACCTTGCCGGACTTGAGGCAGGTGGAGCAAACGTTCATCTTGCGACGGTGACCATCGACGACGACGTAGACGCGCTGGATGTTGGGGCGGAACTTACGGTTGGTGACGCGGTGAGAGTGGCTGATGGAGCGACCGGCAACGGGGTGCTTACCGCAAACTTCGCAAACTTTGGACATAACTGACCCTCCTTGGGCGACAAACGAACATGTCGCGTTAACAAACAAGCCTGAACTATAGCACAGAAGTCACTCCCTGTGCGCAATCTACACAGAGATATTCCTCTTTTGGCGATAGTGCCCACGCCACGGCCCTGGACGTAGATCCGATTTGCGTGCAGCAGAGGGGATTATGCCAGCTCGTGCGTGCGTTTTCAAGCTCGTCCCACAAATATATATAGGTTTATTGGGCTTTGGGCTCCGTTTACGGATTGCTCTGTATTTATGCTCGCAATTAAGCTCGAGGTTGGCTACACTATCCCTTGACCATTAAAGGGGTACGAGATACCCACATGGAATTACATAGCTGCCAAAGAGCAGCCCTTCCTGTGGGTGTCTGGTCCGCTTTAAGCGGTCGGGCATCTATTTTTTTGACTGTGTCAGCAGTCAAGACATGTGAGGAAGGAGATCGATGGGCACGACTTCCCCCAAGGCGGTCATCATGGACGAGACCGCCGTCAATCGAGCGATGACCCGCATCGCGCACGAGATTCTCGAGCGCAACGAGGGCTGTGAAGACCTCGCTCTGGTCGGCATCGTCACGCGCGGCGACCTTCTGGCAAAGAAGCTCGCCGAGGAGATCAAGGAGATCGAGGGCGTCGACGTTCCGCTCGGCAGCCTCGATATCAGCTTCTACCGCGATGACTACGCTACCAATTTCGCTCCCGCGATCCACGCCACCAACATTCCCTTCAGCGTCGATGGCAAACGCGTCGTTTTGGTGGACGACATCCTGTACACGGGTCGTACCATCCGCGCCGCTCTAGACGCCGTCATGGACCTGGGCCGTCCGAGCCGCATTGAGCTGGCAGTTCTCGTTGACCGCGGTCACCGCGAGCTCCCCATCTCGCCGGACTTTGTCGGCAAGAACGTTCCCTCGTCGCATGAGGAGAACGTGCACCTATATATGAAGGAAGTCGACGGCCACACCGCTGTCGAGATTAACGACGTCGCGCCGGGTTCCCACGTGGGCTCCGCGCCGCTGGGAGGTGAGTAGTACCGTGGCGTTCAACCATAAGCACCTGATCGACATTACCGAGTACTCCGAAGAGGACATCAAGCTCATCCTCGAGACCGCCAAGGCGTTCTCCGAGGTCAACGAGCGTGCCATCAAGAAGGTCCCCACGCTCAAGGGCAAGACCATCGTCAACATGTTCAACGAGCCCTCGACGCGCACCCGCAGCTCCTTCGAGCTCGCCGAGAAGCGTCTTTCGGCCGACAGCCTCAACTTTGGCGGCTCCTCGACCTCCACGGTCAAGGGCGAGAGCCTCGTCGACACCGTCGAGACCCTCAACGCCTACAAGATCGACTGCATCGTCGTGCGCGATAAGCACGCCGGTGCTCCCTACATCGTCACGCAGAACTCGCCCGCGAGCGTCATCTGCGCCGGTGACGGCAAGCACAACCATCCCACGCAGGCCCTGCTCGACCTGTACACCATCTGGGAGCACAAGGGTGACTTCCACGGTCTGAAGGTCGCCGTCGTCGGCGATATCGCGCACTCCCGCGTCTGCGGCTCGCTGATCCCCGCCCTTAAGATCATGGGCTGCGAGACCTACGCCGTCGCCCCCGGCACGCTGCTGCCGCCGGCGCCCGAGGTCCTGGGCTGCGACCACGTGACGAGCGACCTCGATTCCGTCCTGCCCGAGCTGGACGTCGTCTACATGCTGCGCGTGCAGCAGGAGCGTCTCGAGGGTGCCCCGTTCCCGACCATTCGTGAGTACCACAAGCTCTTCGGTCTGACCAAGGACCGCGAGAAGCTCATGAAGCCCGACGCGATTATCTGCCACCCGGGCCCCATTAACCGCGGTGTCGAGTTCGACTCCTATATGGCCGACCACCCGCAACGCTCCGTCATCCTGGAGCAGGTCTACGCCGGTATCTGCGTGCGTATGGCTATCCTGTATCTGCTGCTTGGAGGTGCCGATAATGGCCTTGCTTCTTAAGAATGCCCACGTCGTCGACCCGTCCGTCGAGCTCGACGGTGTCGTTGACGTCCTGATTGACGGCGACAAGATCGCCGAGGTCGGCGAGAATCTCGCCGTCGAGGGAGCCGAGGTCCGCGACCTTTCCGGCAAGTACCTCGTCCCTGGCCTGGTGGATATGCACGTCCACCTTCGCGAGCCCGGCTATGAGGTCAAAGAGGACATCGAGAGCGGCACCCGCGCAGCTGCCAAGGGCGGCTTTACCGGCGTGTGCGCCATGCCCAACACCGATCCCGTCACCGATAACGGCACCGTCGTGGAGTTCGTCAAGTCCCGCGCTGCCGAGGTCGGTCACTGCCGCGTCTATCCGTCGGGCGCCATGACCCGCGGTCTTAAGGGCGAGGCCATGTCCGAGATGGGCGATATGGTCGCCCACGGCGCCGTCGCCTTCACCGACGACGGTCGCGGCGTGCAGGGCGCGGGCATGCTCCGTCGTTGCATGGACTACGGCAAGATGTTCGGCAAGGTCTTTATGAGCCACTGCCAGGACGAGGACTTGGTCGGCCACGGCCAGATCAACGAGGGCAAGGTCTCGACCCGTCTGGCCCTCGAGGGCTGGCCGGCTGCCGGCGAGGAGCTCCAGATCGCCCGCGACATCGAGATCGCCAAGCTGACCGGTGCCAAGCTGCACATCCAGCACATCTCCACCGCCCATGGCCTGGAGATCGTGCGTGCCGGCAAGGCCGCTGGCGTTCAGGTTACCTGCGAGGCCACCCCGCACCACATGTTCCTGACCGAGAACGATCTGGACGAGACCTACAACACCTCGCTCAAGGTCAACCCGCCGCTGCGTACCGAGGAGGATGCCGAGGCCATCCGTCGGGGCGTCATCGACGGCACCGTCGACGTTATCGTCACCGATCACGCTCCCCACACCCCGTGGGAGAAGGCCCGCGAGTTCGAGCTTGCGCCCTTTGGCATGATCGGTCTCGAGACCTCGCTGTCGCTCGTGCTCACCGAGCTGGTCAACACGGGTAAGATGAGCATGGGCCGCATGGTCGAGCTCATGGCCATCAAGCCGCGTGAGATCCTGGGCCTCGACCAGGTTCAGGTCAAGGCGGGCTCCGTTGCCGACCTGACCGTGTTCGACGCGTCCGCCACCTGGACGGTTGGCGAGGACGGCTACGAGTCGCGCGCCGAAAACTCCGGTTTCGCCGGCCGCACGCTTACCGGCCGTGCCACCGATGTGTTTGTCGGCGGTAAGCAGACGCTTGCCGACGGCTGCATCTGCTAGCATAGCCTTATCGCTTTTGTGCGCGGCGCCCTTGCGGTGCCGCGCTTTCTATTCGTTTGGACCATGCAACCGCATGGGGGATTGGAGCGTTTATGCCCACACCTTCCACTGCACGCATGCACGACTTCGAGGTCGTCTCGAACCGGGAGATCGCCGACGGCATCTTCTCGCTCGTCATCTCGGCCCCCAAGCTTGCAAGTGCGCTCAAGCCCGGCCAGTTTGTGAACATTGCCGTGCCCGGCGATGCTTCCTCGCTGCTTCGCGTGCCCCTGAGCTTCTATCGCGCCGACGCCGAGGCCGGTACCGTCGAGCTGTGGTACGCCGTCGTGGGTGACGACACCCGTCGTCTGTCGCAGATGGCCCCCGGCTCCACCTCTAACCTGCTGGGCCCCGGTGGCCGTGGCTGGATGGTACCCGAGGGCACCAGGAAGGCCCTGCTCGTCGCCGGTGGCATCGGCGTTCCGCCTGTGCTGTGCCTTGCCGGCATGCTTGCCGAGCAGAGTGTTGATGTGGACGTGTGCCTGGGCTTTGGCACCGCTTCCAAGGCCGTGGGCATCGACGAGTTCCGCGCGCTGGGCGCCACGGTTAACGTGTGCACCGACGATGGCACGCTGGGCACGCACGGTTTTTGCACCGACCCGGCAGCCGAGCTGCTCGGCGAGGGCGGCTACGACTACGTCGCCAGCTGCGGTCCCGCCGTCATGATGAAGAAAGTCGCCGCCGCTGCCGCCGAGGCCGGTGCGTACTGCGAGGTGTCCCTCGAGCGCATGATGAGCTGTGGCTTTGGCGCCTGCAACACCTGCAATGTCGAGACGGTCGACGGTATGAAGGGTGCTTGCATGTGCGGCCCCGTGTTCGATGCTTCCAAGGTGGTGGTCTTCTAGTGGGTACCGTGAACATGGCCGTCGATTTCGGCGGCGTCAAGATGCAGAACCCCATCAACACCGCAGCCGGTACTTTTGGTTACGGTTGGCAGTTCCAGAACTTCTTTGATGTTTCCCAGCTGGGCGCCATCACCACCAAGGGTTGCGCAGCCGAGCCCTGGCCCGGCAACCCCGCGCCCCGCATGGCCGAGATCCCGGGCGGCATGATCAACTCCGTGGGCCTTCAGAACCCCGGCGTGGCCGCCTTTGCCCGTGAGTCAGGCCCGTGGCTCGAACAGCTGTCCAAGGACGGTTGCCAGGTCATCTGTCAGGTTGCCGGCCACTCCGTTGACGAGTTTGTGCGCGCGCTCGAGATGTATGTCGAGCTATGCCCCTGGGCTGCCGGCTACGAGATCAACGTGAGCTGCCCCAACATCGCCGCCGGCGGTGCCGCCATGGGCTCTACGCCCGAGGGCGCCTCTTCCGTTATGGCTGCCTGCCGCAAGGTGACCGATAAGCCGCTGTTCGTGAAGATGGCGCCGGTCAACGTCGCCGAGATCGCCAAGGCCCTCGAAGCCGCCGGCGCCGACGGCCTTTCGGTCATTAACTCCATCCAGGGCATGGCCATCGACGTCCATACCCGCAAGTCCCGCGTGGCAAAGCCCAAGGGCGGCCTTTCGGGCCCGCTGTGCCACCACATCGCCGTGCGCATGGTCTGGGAGGTCGCCCAGGCCGTCGATATCCCCATCAACGGTGTCGGCGGTGTCATGACCGGCGAGGATGCGGCCGAGTTTATCCTGGCCGGTGCCACCTGCGTGTCGGTTGGCATGGCCAACTTCGTCGATCCGTGCGCTTCGCTCAAGATCGCGCACGAGCTCGAGGCCTGGGCCGAGTCCCAGGGCGTAAAGGACATCAACGAACTGGTAGGTGCGTTCGAATGCTAGAGACCGATGCCCGCGACCGCGTAATCGTCGCCCTCGACTGCGATCGTGAGCGTGCGCTCGAGCTCGCCCACGAGCTTTCGGGCCATGCCGCTTGGCTCAAGGTTGGTATGACGCTCTATTACGCCGAGGGTCCCCAGATCGTCAAGACCTTTAAGGACCTAGGCTTTAAGGTCTTTCTTGACCTTAAGTTCCATGATATTCCGCATCAGGTTCGCGGTGCCGCCCGCTCGGCCTCGCTTGCCGGTGCCGATCTGCTTTCGGTCCACGGTTTGGGTTCGGGCGCCATGCTCGCTGCCTGCCGCGAGGGCGCCGAGGAGGCGCGCGAGGACCGCGCCAAGCTCGTCGCCATCACCGTGCTCACGAGCATGAACCAGGATGCCTTGAGCGAGATCGGCGTCGAGTCGCCCGTGGCCGAGGAGGCCGCCCGCCTGGCAAAGCTCGCTCAGGCCAACGGCATCGATGGCATCGTGTGCTCGCCGATGGAGGCTCACGACATGCGTGAGCTGCTGGGTCCCGATGCCCTGATCGTGACTCCGGGCGTGCGTCCGGTGGGTGCCGCCCTTGGTGACCAGTCCCGCGTGGCGACGCCTTCCCAGGCTATCGAGCGTGGCGCAAGCTACATTGTGGTGGGCCGTCCCATCACCGGTGCCGACGATCCGGTTGCCGCCTTTGACGCCATCGTCGCCGAGCTGGTCGAAAACGTCGCGTAAAAGATTCCCCTAAGTCACCACTTTTGGGTCTCATTAGCACAAAATAGCCCCTGTGCCTGCGTAAACTTTCCCATCCTTTGTGTGGAATCGCAGGTCAGGGGCTTAACTTTGGGCGCAGTATATTGCACTTTTTGCGGGTATCGTCTAACCTATGGAGCCGCGATTAGGCTTTTTGTGCGTTCTACGTGCTAAAATGCCAATTATTGAATCAGATATAACCCAACTATTTGGAGGTACGAATGGCACTCCCTCAGCTTACCGACGAGCAGCGCAAGCAGGCTCTTGAGAAGGCTGCTGCCGCACGTCACGCCCGCGCTGAGCTTCGCGAGCAGATCAAGAAGGGCGAGAAGTCCCTCGAGTCCGTGCT
The DNA here is from genome assembly GCA_048425625.1 of Collinsella sp. GTDB lineage: Bacteria > Actinomycetota > Coriobacteriia > Coriobacteriales > Coriobacteriaceae > Collinsella. The sequence continues at coordinate 11,382 of DBFNYT010000139.1, forward strand.
CAACTCCGATGACCCCATCGCTTCCCGCATGAAGGTTTCCACCCTCATCGAGTCTCTCCCCGGTTATGGCAAGGCCAAGGCCGCCAAGATCATGGAGGAGCTCGGTATCTCCGCTACTCGTCGCGTCCAGGGCCTCGGTGTCCGTCAGCGCGAGCAGCTCCTCGAGCAGCTGACCAAATAAGTGAGCGCTCAGGATTCCAAGCTCTTTGTGATTTCTGGACCGTCAGGCGCAGGCAAGGGCACGCTCGTCACTCGTGTGCGCGAGCGTCGCTCCAACCTGGGCCTGACGGTTTCGGCTACCACGCGAGCACCACGCAAAGGTGAGGTCGACGGCGTCAACTACTTTTTCCTGACGCGCGAGGAGTTCGACCGCCGCGTGGCAAACGGTGAGTTTGTTGAGTGGGCCGAGGTCCACGGCAACTGCTACGGCACGCTGGTGAGCGAGGTCCAGTCCAAGCTCGCCTCGGGCGCGTCTCTGATCTTGGAGATCGATGTCCAGGGTGCCCTGCAGGTTAAGGAGCGTTTCCCCGAGGCCGTGCTGATCTTTATCAAGCCTCCCTCGCTCGAGGTGCTTCGCGAGCGTCTGGTCGGTCGTGGAACCGAGACGCCCGAGACGATCGAGCTGCGTATGGCAAACGCCGCCGATGAGCTTGCCCTTGCCGACCGCTACGACGACGTCGTGGTGAATGACGATCTCGACCGCGCGACCGACGAGCTCGTTCGCGTTCTCGATATGCATGAAAGGATCTGAGGTCCGTGTCCGTTGTAAAGCCTTGCATTGACGATCTTCTGGAGAAGACCGATCACAACCGCTTCCTGCTCGCTTCGCTTGCCTCCAAGCGTGCCTGCGACATCAATAGCATGCTGCGTGGCCAGCACAACCGCGTGCTTGCCGTTCAGGATGTCGATGACATCACCATCGGCCTTTCTGGTGCCGATACCATTTCGATGGCTATGGACGAGATCGTCGACGGCGATATCTCCTACGATGAGGCCCGTTACGAGAAGGCGCTCGGCCACAAGGTTGCTGAAGCCTAAATGGCAGCTCGCGTCTGCCTGGTCCACTATCACGAGGTTGGACTGAAGGGCAAGAACCGCGCACATTTTGAGCATATCCTCATGGATAACATCAAGGCGGCCTTGGCCGCCTTTTCCGTGAATGCCGTGTCTCGAATTTCCGGTTATATCCTCGTGACCTTTAACGAGCATCAGGCCGACGAGGCGGCGCGTGTCATTCGCACCGTCCCCGGCGTTGCCCGTGTGTCCCTGGCGCACCACACTAACCGCGACCCGCAGGAGTATTGCGCAGCCGCCGTCAAGGCGTTGCGCGAGTTCGGTCCCTTCGATTCGTTTAAGGTGCATGCCAAGCGCTCCAACACCGACTATGAGCTCACCTCCATCGATATCAACCGTCAGGTGGGCGAGGTGCTGTGCGAGGCGTTTCCCGATAAAAAGGTCCAGATGCACGACCCCGATGCGATGGTGCACGTGCTGGTGGTCCAGGGCAGCGTCTATGTGTACGCGCGCTCGGAGCGCGGTGTGGGCGGTCTGCCGGTGGGTTCTGCCGGCAAGGTCGTGACGCTGCTGTCCTCGGGTATCGACTCGCCGGTGGCGACCTGGATGCTCGCGCGTCGCGGTGCGGTATGTGTGCCGGTGCATTTCTCCGGTCGTCCGCAGACACCCGATACGAGCGAGTACCTGGTACAAGACATCATCCGCGCCCTTGAGCCGGGTGTCCAGATCGGTCGCCTGTACGTGGTGCCGTTTGGCGATTGCCAGCGTGAGATTTCGGTCACCTGCCCCAGCAACCTGCGCGTGATCATGTATCGCCGCATCATGTATTCGGTTGCCGAGCGCATTGCGCATATCGAGGGCGCCAAGGCTATCGTGACCGGCGAGTCGCTTGGCCAGGTCGCCTCCCAGACGCTCGAGAATATTATGGCTGTCAACGAGGCCGTGAAGATTCCCGTGTTCCGCCCGCTCATCGGTTCGGACAAGCAGGAGATCATTGCGCGCGCCGAGGAAATTGGTACGTTCGACATCTCAACTGAGGCCGCACCCGACTGCTGCACGCTCTTTATGCCGCGCCGTCCCGAGACACATGCCAAGCTCGATGCCGTGCATGAGGCCTGGGAGCTGTTCGATCACGAGGAGATGATTGAGCGTTTGCTCAAGCAGACCGAGTACATCGACTTTGAGAGCAACACATATAAGGCCCCTAAGACCTTAAAACGCAAACATTCGGAGCTTGCTCCGCGTGAGATTTACCAAGATCACGAGTAATTGTCTGCATAGACCGACGGTACGCCTGTATCGTCGGTCTTTTGTTATTTGGGCGTTTGACGGCGAAGTGCTCATTCATTGACGCGTGAATGAATAAATGGACACGTTCGCGCAAGGTTTTGGTCAGCTTTTGGTTTGACTGTAAAAACTGATTTTTCCGAGCGGTTCGTTCGGCTGCGATTTCCTGACACGATGGTGTTAGGAGGTTTTTGCTATGGCGCAGCGCGAACAACACGAACGGGTCAAGCGAATGGACCGCTGGGCGGGCAAGTTGCTCGGGCATAAGGCGGTGGTCGTGGCGATGCTCGTCGTCATTGCGATGGCGAGCGGCTTGGCGATGGCAAGTTTTAATAGCCGCTCCAGTGGCGTGTCGTTTGAGCGTAGTGATGAGGCGAGCGCCTCGGATGCGCGCGGGTCCAAGGATGCGTCTCCTGATGATGCCGATGGGTCTTCGGCCAAGAGCTCCTCTGCTGCCGAGGTGTACGTTGATGTGGATGGCGCTGTTGTGAGGCCTGGCGTGTATCGGCTCAAAGAAGGAGCACGGGTGTCCAAAGCGATCGATGCCGCCGGAGGGCTTACGGCCGAGGCGGATGTGACAGGGCTTAATCGTGCGTCCAAGATCACAGATGGCCAAAAGATCTATGTTCCGACGGTGGGGGAGCAACAAGCGGCTGCGGCGGTCGGCGGGGCCGAAAGTAGTGCTGTCACGACCCCTGGTGCGGGGTCTTCGTCGGGACTCGTGAACATCAATACGGCAAGCGCGGCAGAGCTACAGACGCTTTCGGGCATCGGCCCCTCCATGGCCCAGTCGATTATCGATGAACGGACAAAGAACGGTGCTTTTGCCTCGGTTGACGATCTGATGCGTGTGTCGGGAATCGGCGAGAAGAAGCTTGCCAAAATCAAAGATTGCATCTGCGTATGAGTGCGACCGAGCGCGAGCGCGTGATGCCCCCGCGACCATTGTTACCTTGGACGACGGCCTTTTGTGCCGGCTTGTGTGCAAGCTGCGGCTTGGTGCATAATGCGGCGGCTGATGCGCTGCTGGGAGAAGGGGCTGCCTCTGCCGCGTTGCTTTGGGCCATTCCCGTTGCGGCTGCGGCGTTCGTCGTATTTGCGCGATCGTGCATGCGCCTTGCGCGATGGAAGCGATGGCTGTATGCCACGGCGGTCGGACTCGTGGCAGGAGCGATCGTGTCCGCGGGGTGGGCGATAGGTGCCCTCCGAGCTTCCAATGCTCTGGATGGACGGGCTGCAAGCAGTCTTGAGTTCGTCGTTCAGGGCGATCCTTCCATAAACGACGAAGCGTATTCCTATACCTGTGACGCAATCGCGGATGGTAAGCGCGTGGGCGCCGTGCGCCTGTCGTGCGATCGCGAGCTTGACGCTGGGTCGCACGTGCGTGTCATCGGTCGCATTTCACGCTTCGAGAACGATTCATATGGGCGTTCGCGCGTGCTTCGGGGTGAGCTGCGTAAGGTTAAGGCTGTCCGGATCGTGTTGGTCGATGAAGGTTCTCCGGGACCGTTGCTTCGGCTGCGAAATGAGCTGCTTGCCGCCATTGCTCCCGCGACCGATCCGGCGCGCTCGCTCATTGCCGGCGTTGTCTGCGGACGTTCGTCCGAGCTGCGCGCTCAGCCGGCGGGCGATTGGTTTTCGGTGACGGGGACGGCGCATCTCATCGCCGTCTCGGGAAGTCATCTGGCTATCGTGGGCTTTGTAATCGAGAGCGCTTTGCAAATGACTCGCTGCTCGCTTGGACTGCAGCGGGCGCTTTTAGCGGTAACGCTTGTGGCCTACGCCGCCTTTACGGGTGCATCGCCCTCGGCTGTTCGTGCGTGCTGCATGGTGTTCGCGACGCTTGTCGCCAACGGAACGGGGCGTCGCCGGCACGGCCTCTCAGCGCTCTTTGCGACCATGTCGATTTTTGTGCTGCTCCGCCCAACGGTGCTGTTCGAGATGGGATTCCAACTCTCGTGTGCCAGCGTCTTTGCCATCCTGTGCTTTTGTCCGTATGCGACCTACGCTTTGGGTGAGTTGGGTGTGCCGACGGGCATTGCCGGCATACTTTCTGTCACGCTCTGCTCGCAGCTGGCAACGGCTCCCATCACTGTTCCCGCATTCGGAACGTTTTCGCTCATTGCCCCGCTTGCAAATGCCGTGATCGGCCCGGTGGTGAGCGTGTTGCTTGCTGTTTCGATTGTGTTGGCGCCGTGCTCGCTCGTGCCCCTGTTACGACCCTGGGCGCTTGTGGTGCCCATGGTTGCCGCTCGCTGTGCGCTGTTCTTTGAACAGCTCTTCGCGGCCGTGCCGGGTGCGTCTGTGAGCGTACCGCCCGATTCCATCTGGATTTACCTAGTGCCGCTTTCTTTGGCGGCCCTCTTGGTGTGGTGGCCGCGACCACGTGCTCGTCCCATGGCTGCTGGGTTGCTGTGCTTGGCTCTTGCGGCGGTTGTCCCGTACGTCTACTGGGATCGATTTGCTCCGTCTTCGGTGACGATTCTCGATGTTGGTCAGGCCGATGCCATTCTTGTCCGCCAAGGCGGGACCGTGGCGCTCGTCGACTGTGGACTCGATGAGCGTGTGGTGACGGCGCTGGTGCGCAACAACGTTTATCATATTGATGCTGTATTTATAACGCATTGGGACGAGGACCACTGGGGCGGTCTGCCTGACGTGTTGGAGCGATATTCGGTTGGAACCATTGTCGTGGCGGCCGATGCGCTGGAGGATGCCCCTGCTGAAATATCGAACAGATCTGGCGTGGAGTATCGGCAGGTGCGGCATGGAGATGCCGTTGACATTGGCGCATTTCGCGCCCGCGTGATGTGGCCATTCGAGTCCGTGGATGGCGAGGGCAACGAAGACTCGCTTGTCCTACTGCTCTCCTATGTTCAGGAAGGCAAAAGCCTGCGTATGCTCCTTACCGGTGACGCCGAGCTTGATCAAGAGCGTGAGTTTGCACAGGAAGTGGGGGACATCGATGTCCTCAAACTCGGCCACCACGGCTCTAAGGTCTCGGTCGACGGTGAGTTGTTGGATGTCTTGAGGCCCGAGCTTTCCATCGCGAGCGCGGGCGAGGGCAACCGCTACGGCCATCCGTCTGATGCCTGCATCGATGCCGTTAAGGAAGCGGGCGGCGTGTTCGCGTGCACCATCGAACACGGCGACATTACCGTCACGCCGACTGCAAATGGCTTTGCGATGCGATGCCAGCGACCGTGACGACGTCGTTGGCGTGTGGTGGGCCCCTGGGCTAGAATGGCACGGAACGAATACGAAGGCCTGCGGGAGGGGAGCGCAATGTCCGAAACCGGTCTGCTGCCGGCATATCTGATTGTCGGTACCGACGGAGTCAAGCGCGATCACGCCGTCTCGCGTATGAAAGCGCGTCTGGAAAAGTCGGGTATGGTTGAGTTCAACCTCGACGAGCGCGACATGACCAAGGACCCCGATATCGAGTCCATTATCGGATCGCTTAACACCTTTCCGATGGGCAGCGAGTTTCGCCTGGTAATCCTTGACGGCTGCTCAAAGCTCGCCAAGGCGGTCTCCGAGCCGCTCGTTGGGTATCTGGCGAGTCCCAGCCCCACAACGGTCTGCCTCATCATCGCCGACTCGCTTGCCAAGAACACGCGCCTATATAAGGCGATCGCCAAGATCGACAAGAAGGCCGTGATCGATTGCTCCGGCACCAAGCGCTGGGAGCTACCGCGTCGCGTGCAGCAGATGGCGACGCAGCACGGCAAGTCGATCTCGACGGCGGCCGCCGAGGAACTCGTCTCGCGTTCGGGTGAAAACACTCGCATGCTCGATAACGACTTGGCTAAGCTTGCCCAGATGGTCGAGGCGCCCCAGATTGAGCTTGCCGATGTGGAGCGCTGGATTGTGCGCACGGCCGAAGTCCAGCCCTGGGACTTTCTCAATGCGGTTTCGGCCCGTGACATGCGACGCTCGCTCGAGCTCTTCAATTTACTGCCCGCCAAGAGCTACGTGTGGACTTACACGTTGCTGTGCGGCCGCATCCGCGAGCTTATCGTCGCCAAGGCGCTCGATGCGCGCGGACAGGGTCGTGAACTGGCCGCAACGCTCAAGCTCCAGTCCTGGCAGGTCAAGAATCACCTGACCTGGGCACGTCGCTTTTCGATGGCAGAGCTCGTCGCAGCGCTCGAGGGTGCGGTCGACGTGGAGCTCGCGCTCAAGGGTTCGGCCGATTCTCAGACCGCGCTTTTGCTCTGGATTACGAACATCTTGAGAAAATCGTGATGATACCTGCCTATTTGACAAATTCGTTCTATTCCTTTGAGGGGGAGCGTGCTATAGTAGGCGCTTGCATGACCTCACCGTGTCTCAGAGGTGTCATACATTTTTTGCAAGGAACTCGAAAGGAACTCCAGAAGTGGCAAACATCAAGTCTCAGAAGAAGCGTATCCGCACCAATGAGGCAGCTCGCATGCGTAACAAGGCTGTCAAGTCCGAGCTCAAGACGCTGACCAAGCACGTCCAGTCCGCCGTCGCCGAGGGCGACGCCGAGAAGGCCCAGGCTGCCCTCAAGACCGTCACCAAGCGTCTCGACATGGCTGCCGCCAAGCATGTTATCCACAAGAACCAGGCTTCCAACCGCAAGTCCGGTCTTGCCAAGCTCGTGAACAGCATCAACGCCTAAGTTGTAAATTTCACACCACACAGATTACGCGCATAAATGGAGCCTGTTTTATGGAACAGGCTCCATTTTTTGTACCGCTCGGGTAAGATAGTCCGCATGAATACTTCAATTGACATTTCCCACATCCGCAACTTCTCGATTGTTGCGCACATCGACCATGGCAAGTCCACGATCAGTGACCGTATCCTCGAGCTCACCCATACCGTTGACGAGCGCGACATGGAGTCGCAGCTGCTCGACACTATGGATATCGAGCGCGAGCGCGGCATCACGATCAAGTCCAATGCCGTTCGCGTGTCCTATGACGCCGATGATGGCGAGACGTATCAGTTCAACCTGATCGATACGCCGGGCCACGTTGACTTTACCTACGAGGTCTCGCGTTCGCTGGCCGCCTGCGAGGGCGCGGTGCTCGTCGTCGATGCCACCCAGGGTGTCGAGGCGCAGACCGTCTCCAACGCGACGCTCGCCATGAACGCCAATCTGGACATTGTGCCGGCCATCAACAAGATCGACCTGCCCTCGGCCCATCCCGACGAGGTTAAGACCGAGATCGAGGATGACTTGGCGATCCCTGCCGACGATGCCGTATGCGTATCGGGCAAGACCGGCGAGGGCATCCACGATTTGCTGGAGTCCATCGTCTTTTTGATCTCACCGCCCAAGGGCGATGCAAACGCGCCGCTCAAGGCGCTCATCTTGGATTCGTATTTCGATGAGTACCGCGGCGTCGTTGCCACGGTCCGCGTCTTCGACGGCTCCATCAAAAAGGGCGATACTCTGCGCATGATGCAGGCAGAGGGCGACTTTTTGGTCGACGGCGTGGGCGTCAAGCGCCCTGCCGAGACCCCGGTCGACGCACTGACGGTCGGCGAGGTGGGCTACGTGGTCACGGGTCTGAAGGATCCCGAGGCCGTGCACGTGGGCGACACCCTTACCTGGGCGTCGAACCCCTGCCCCGAGCCGCTTCCGGGCTACCGCGAGGCCAAGCCCATGGTCTACACGGGCCTGTTCCCGATCGATAACAAGGACTACGAGAACCTGCGTGACGCGCTCGATAAGCTGCACGTCAACGACCCGTCGTTGGTGTGGGAGCCCGAGACCTCGGTGGCGCTCGGCTTTGGCTTCCGTGTGGGCTTCCTGGGCCTGCTGCACATGGAAGTCGTCAAGGAACGCCTGGAGCGCGAGTTCAATCTGGACCTCATTGCCACGAGCCCCTCGGTTGATTATCACGTCTACAAGACCGACGGCGAGATGATTGATGTTCGCAGCCCGCAGGATCTGCCCGAGGCTACGCGCATCGAGCGCATCGAGGAGCCCTACCTCAAGGCCAAGATTATCTGTCCGCCCGAGTATACGGGTGCCGTCATGCAGCTCGCTATCGAGCATCGCGGCATTACAACCGACATGATCCATCTCACGAGCAAATCGGTCGAGATGCGTTTCGACATGCCGCTTGCCGAGCTCATTCTGGACTTTTTTGACCAGCTCAAGAGCCGCACCAAGGGTTACGCCTCGCTCGACTACGAGTTCAACGAATATCGCCCCTCCGAGCTCGTCAAGCTCGACATCCTGCTTTCGGGCGACGAGGTGGACGCGCTGTCGTTTATCGTGCACAAGGATAAGGCTTATGGCCTGGCCCGCGGTCTGTGCGACAAGCTCAAGGAGATCATCCCGCGCCAGCTGTTCGAGGTGCCTATCCAGGGCGCCATCGGCAACAAGATCATTGCCCGCTCTACCGTCAAAGCGCGCCGCAAGGACGTGCTGGCCAAGTGTTATGGCGGCGATATCTCGCGAAAGCGCAAGCTGCTCGAGAAGCAGAAAGAGGGCAAAAAGCGCATGAAGGCCATCGGCTCGGTCGAGGTTCCGCAGGAGGCCTTTATGGCGATTCTCAAGGTGGACGAGTAGGTCCATGGCACTTTCTGAATACAGCAAGCGGTTGCTTGGCGCCTATGCCGAGCAGCCGTTCCTTATGGCTCCCATGGCGGGCGTGACCGATCCCGCCTATCGCATCATGTGCCGCCGTCGCGGTGCCCATCTTGCCTATAGCGAGATGGTGAGCGTGGCGGGCCTTGCCTATGCCAGCAATAAGACGTGGCGCCTGGTACTGCCGGCCGATGAGGAGCAGCAGATCTGCGTGCAGCTCTTTGGCTCCAAGCCCGATCAGTTTGCGAGCGCTGTTGCTGCCGTCGAGGAGCGTGTGGGCGATCGCCTGTCGCTGATCGATATCAACATGGCCTGCCCGGCTCGCAAGGTCGTCACCAAGGGCGAGGGCTCGGCGCTTATGCGCACTCCCGATCTGGCCGAGCAGATCGTCGAGGCGGCGGTGGGCGCGGCGCATGTGCCCGTGACCGTAAAAATCCGTAAGGGCTTTTACGCCGAAGACCGCAACGCCGCGACGTTTGCCCAGATGCTTGAGGGAGCAGGGGCCGCCGCGGTGGCGGTACATGGTCGCTGCGCCACGCAGCTCTATACGGGCCAGGCCGATTGGTCGGTCGTCGATGAG
>DBFNYT010000140.1:0-5208 GCA_048425625.1 Collinsella sp.
CTTCCTCGGGGAAGTTCGCGAAGCCCACTTCCCCGAGGAAGGGCACCCGCCCGGAGCAGGCCCCAGCGCGAGACCGTCCCGGATGCCTACTTACTCGTTGTCGCCAGCGGTCATCTGGGTTGCGGAGAGCGCGCCGTCGGCTGCGGTTGCGGCAGCGGCGTCGGGCCAGACCCAGTCGGTGAAGGCCGGGTGATCGTAGCCCTCGTCGCAAGCGAACTCGAAGGCTTCGGTGCGGAAGGCCTCCCACTCGTTGATCTGCTCGGCAAACTTGTCGGCATCGACCATACGCAGCACGTCGGCAGCCAGGGCCCAACGGTCCATGCTGTTCAGACGCAGCATGTCAAACGGCGTGGTCGTGGAGCCCTTCTCCTCGTAGCCGTGGACACGGAAGGCGTCGTGGCCGGGGCGGTTCCAGATCAGGCGGCGAATCGTGCCGGCATAGGCGTGGAAGGCAAAGAGAACGGGCTTCTCGCCGCAGCCGAAGAATTCAGCCCAGCGCTCGTCGGTGATAGCCTGGTCGTTCTCGCAGGCGTTCTGGATCTTGAGCAGGTCGACCACGTTGACGAACCACACCTTGATGCCCAGCTCGCGCAGCATATCGGTTGCGGCAAGGGCCTCGAGCGTCGGCACGTCACCGCAGGTGGCAACGACGACATCGGCCTCGGCGAGCGAGGCGGCGGTCGATGCCCACTCCCAGGTCGCAACGCCCTCGGCAAGCTCGGCCTTGGCCTCGTCGACCGTCTGGAAGGTCGGGGCGGGCTGCTTGCCGCAGAAGATGGCGTTGACGCAGTCGGTGGACTGGTAGACGCGCTCGGCCACGGCAAGGGCCATGTTGGCATCTGCCGGATAGTAGGCGTTCACGATATGCGTATCGTTGGCCTTGTTGAGCAGCAGGTCGATAAAGCCGGGGTCCTGGTGAGAGAAGCCGTTGTGGTCCTGGCGCCAGACATGGCTCGACAGCAGAATGTTGAGGCCGCTGATAGGTGCACGCCACGGAATCTCGCGCTTGGTGGCCTCGAGCCACTTGCAGTGCTGGTTGACCATGGAATCGACCACGTGGACGAAGCTCTCGTAGGAGCTCCAAACACCGGAGCGGCCGGTGAGCACGTAGGCCTCGAGGAAGCCCTCGCACTGATGCTCGGACAGCTGCTCCACGACCTTACCGGAGCCTGCCAGCAGCTCGTCGTTGGCCTCGTCCTCGTAGAAGCCGGCGTCCCACTGCTTCTTGGTCACCTTGTAGGCAGCCTGCAGGCGGTTGGACGCGGTCTCGTCGGGACCAAAGATGCGGAAATCATCCATGTTCTTGGCCAGAACGTCGGCAGTGTACTCACCAAAGACGCGGGCTGCCTCGGTGGAGCCCCAGCCATGACCCTTAGTTGCGACGGGGACCTCGTGGGCATGAATATCGGGCAGCTCGAGCTCGCGACGCACCTTACCGCCGTTCGCGTTGGGGTTGGCGCCGATGCGCAGCTCGCCGGTCGGCATAAAGGCCGTCACCTCGGGGCGCACTTGGCCCTCGGGCGTAAAGAGCTCCTCGGGCTTGTAGGAACGCAGCCACTCGCGCAGCACGCGGAAGTGCTCGTGGGTGTCCTTGGCACTCGCCAGCGGCACCTGATGCGCGCGCCAGGAGTCCTCGGTCTTCTTGCCGTCGATGTGCTTGGGGCAGGTCCAGCCCTTGGGCGTGCGGAACACAATCATGGGGTAGGCCGGGCGGACCACGGTCTCGCCTGCGGCGGCCTGGGCCTGCGCGGTTGCCTTGATGTCACAGATCTCATCGAAGACCTGCTCAAACAGGGCAGCGAAACGCGCATGAATGCTTGCGTGGCTCTCGTCGTCAAAGCCGGCGACAAAGAAGTGCGGCTTATAGCCCATGCCCTCAAAGAACTTGGTGAGCTCTTCGTCGGACACGCGGGCGAGGATGGTGGGGTTGGCGATCTTGTAGCCGTTGAGGTGCAGGATCGGCAAAACGATACCGTCGGTTGCCGGGTTCACGAGCTTGTTGGATTGCCAAGAGGTCGCGAGCGGACCGGTCTCGGACTCGCCGTCGCCCACCACGGCCACGGCCAACAGGCTCGGGTTGTCCATGACGGCACCGTAAGCGTGGCTGAGCGTGTAGCCGAGCTCGCCGCCCTCGTGGATGGAACCGGGCGTCTCGGGCGCAAAGTGGCTCGGGATGCCGCCGGGATAAGAGAACTGGCGGAAGAACCTCTGCAGGCCTGCCTCGTCATTGGTGATGTCGGGGCGAATCTCGCGGTAGGTGCCGTCGAGCAGCGACTGAGCAGTACCGGCGGGGCCACCGTGACCAGGGCCCATCAAGAAGATAGCATTCTGGTTGTGGTCGGCGATCAGTCGATTGACGTGACCGAACAGGAAGTTGATGCCGGGCGTGGTGCCCCAGTGGCCAACCAGGCGGTGCTTAACGTCCGGACGACCGAAGTCGCGCACCTCACCGGTTTTCTCGTCGACAAAGTCGGGGCGCATTAGCGGGTTAGAGCGAAGGTAGATCTGACCGACGGACAGATAGTTCGATGCGCGCCAATACAGGTCGACGCCCTCGAGCTCGGAAGCCGGCACCTCGTGGCCCAGCTTTTGCCACGGCGTCCCCAGTGTTTTAGCCATTGTTTATGTCCCTTCGCTGTGCGGTCACCCTCCAATACGGCAACCTTTCGTTGGAACCAGTATATTTGCTAAAACGTTTTTTCATGGTGAAAAAACGTTTTACCACCCTTATCAATCCCATCGATTAGCAAAACGCGACATTCACCTGCGGCATTGACTGTCACAGGTGCTCCACATTCGGTCTCTGCAAATTGATAAACGTGTTTAGTTGTGTTTAGTAAACTCGAGCACACTATCCTTAACGATAAGCTCCGGCTCCAGAACGACCTCTTCGGCACGCCTGCCGCCCCTACCGGCAAGACGCTTGGACATGCAGCCAAAAGCATGCTCCGCAAGGACACCAGGGTCCTGCTCAATCGCGGTCAGCGCCGGCTCAAAGAGAACGTCGGCCGCCGAGTTGTCATAGCTCACCACCGAGATATCGCCCGGGATGCTCTTCCCCATCTCGTGCAAGCGCTTGAGCAAACCGAGGGCAATGTTATCCGAGCTTGCGAACACGGCAGTGGCGTCAGTTGCGAGCACTGCCTCCGAGGCCTCGTATGCGCTCGGAATGTAGTACTCGCTCTCAAACTCCAAACGCGCGTCGATCGGCAGGCCAACCTCGCGCAGCGCGCGCTCATAGCCGGCAAGTCGCTTGCGACCCGTATTGGAACGGCGGGCATTAACCAGGCAGGCAATACGGCGGTGGCCTTGCTCGATCAGATAGCGGGTGGCCATATAGCCGCCCATCTCGTGGTCGAACATCACCTTGTCGCACTCGAGCCCCTCAATGGCACGGTCGACCATTACCGCCGGGATGGGCAGGTGGCTGACTTCTTCGCGCAGGGCGCGGTCGTCGGAGAACTCGTCACCCACCACCAGAAAGACGCCATCAACGCCGCGCGTCACCAGCTGGCGCAGCAGCTCCAGATCGTCATCGGCGCTGCCGCCCGAGCTGGTAATGAAGAGCGCATAGCCGTCCTCGCGGCAGCGCTTTTCCAGGCTACCGGCGAGCGAGGCAAAAAAGCGGCTCTCGATGTTAGGGACGATAAGGCCCAGCGTGCGCGACTCGCGCATGACCAGGCTGCGCGCAATCTGGTTGGGAACATAGTGGTTGCGCGCCGCGACCTCCTTGATGAGCTTGCGGTTTTCTTCCGAGATGCGACAGGGCCGATTATTGAGAACAAGCGAGACCGACGAGGGGGAAAGCCCCACCTCCTGGGCGATCTGCTTGAGGGTGACTTTGTTGGCCATCTCGCTCCTTCCGGGTTTACGCGCAATCTCTTGAAAGTATAGCGACTACCCCTCTACCTCGGTGATAAACACTTTACCAATCCGGTGGACGGCTGTTTTATCGCCGCGATTGGTGCAAAGTAACCTGCCCCCTTTGCACCATGTGGTGCATTGGGGCCAGGTTACTTTGCACCAAATCCATCCAGGTAGGGTATATTGCATTCGATTGATGAAAACGACCACCATAAGGCGGATATTCGTATGCACGAGAACGACTTTTTTAACGAGGACCTGCTCTGCGCGCTCGCCGGTGTTGCCGGCGAGGACAACGTGCTCATGAGCGAGCCCATGCGCGATCACACCACGTTTAAGATCGGCGGCCCCGCCGACGTCTTTGTCACGCCCGATACCGAGCAGGGCCTCGTCGCCACGCTCGACACTTGCTATCGCTGCGACCTGCCGCTCACCATCGTGGGCAACGGTTCCGACCTGCTCGTTGGCGACAAGGGCATCCGTGGCGTCGTCGTGGCGCTGGGCGAAGGCCTCTCCGACATTACCGTCGACGGCACGCACGTCACGGCAGCAGCCGGCGCCCTGCTCTCGGATGTGGCCGCCGCGGCTGCCGAGGCCGGTCTCACTGGCATGGAGCCCATCTCGGGCATTCCCGGTTCGGTCGGCGGCGCCTGTTACATGAACGCCGGCGCCTACGGCGCCTGCATGGCCGATGTTCTGGAGTCCGTGCGCGTCTATAAGCCCGCCCGCGTACTCGACGACGGCACCCGCGGTAGCGGCAGCATTATCGAGTTCGATGTCGATGAGCTCAACCTGGGCTATCGCAAGAGCCGCATTGCCGACGACGGCTTTATCGTGCTCTCGGCCACCTTCAACCTCGCCCCGGGCAACGCCGCGATGATCAAGGCCGACATGGACGACTACCGTCAGCGCCGCGAGAACAAGCAGCCGCTCGACATGCCGAGCGCCGGCTCCACCTTCAAGCGCCCCGAGGGTTACTTTGCCGGCAAGCTCATCATGGACGCCGGCCTGCGCGGTCACGCCATCGGCGGCGCACAGGTGAGCGAGAAACACTGCGGCTTCATCGTCAACGCCGACCACGCCACCGCCGCCGATGTCGACGAACTCATCCGCCACATCCAAACAACCGTCAAAGACCAATTCGACGTAGACCTAGAACCCGAAGTCCACCGAGTAGGCGAATTTTTATAAAAAGAAGGCCCCGAAAGGGGCCTTCACTTTCTTTAATTCAGACAACCAGTCCGGTGTGCCGCGCCCCGAACCCAAGAGGGCCGCGTGCCCGCCCGCAATATATTTGATTGATCGCGAGTTCCGCACGCAAAGAAGGCCACTTAATGTGGCCTT
>DBFNYT010000141.1:0-8108 GCA_048425625.1 Collinsella sp.
GGGCACGGAATTTAAACGGCTGAAAAAGGGGCATCGACCTGCGCCGATGCCCCCAACGTGGACACACATTTTGTCCTATAAGCCCGAAATGGGATGGGGTTTCCGCCGTCCACCTGCTAGTAAAAAGGCCTCCGGAGCCGTTGCTCTGGAGGCCTTTCGTTTACTTGCAAATGCGCGCGTTAGTTGTTCTTGGTCAGGCGCTCGACGTCGTGGGCGATCATGTATTCCTCGTCGGTGGGGATAACCATGACCGTGACGGAAGAGCCGGCGGCACTAATGACCTGCGGGCCGTTGCCCACGGCCTCGCGGTTCTTGTTGTTGTCGATGCGCACGCCCAACCATTCAAAGCAGTCGCAGAAGGCCTTGCGGATCGACCAGTCGTTCTCGCCGATGCCGGCGGTAAAGGTGATGGTGTCCACGCCCGCCATGGAAGCGATCATGGAGCCGGCCTGCTGCATGGCCTTGTAGGCGAACATATCGAAGGCGAGCAGGCAGCGCTCGTCGCCCTCGGAGGCGCGTGTACGGATGTCGCGGGCGTCGTTGGAGATGCCCGAGATGGCAAGCAGACCAGACTGCTTGTTCATCATGTCATCAACTTCCTGATAGCTGTAGCCGCCCTCGCGCTGGAGGTAGCACACGGTAGCCGGGTCAATGGAACCACAGCGAGTGCCCATCATCAGGCCGTCGAGCGGCGTGAGGCCCATCGTGGTGTCGCGGCACACGCCGTCCTCAATGGCGGCAAGCGAAGCACCGTTGCCCAGATGGCACGAAAGCAGGCGGTGGCAGCGCGAGCCCAGGATCTCCTTGGCCATCATCCACTCGTAGCGGTGGCTCGTACCGTGTGCGCCGTACTTGCGCACGTGGTACTTGTCGCACACGTCCTTGGGCAGCGCGTAGGTGTAGGCGACCTCGGGCATGGTCATGTGGAACGAGGTGTCGAAGACGGCCACGTTGGGCAGCTCCGGATACTTCTCGCGGCAATATTCGATTGCCGCGGCCTCGCCGTAATTGTGCAACGGAGCGAGCGGGGCCACCTCAAGGATCTTAGCCATGACCTCATCGTCGACGACCGCGGAATCATCGAAGTGCCAGCCGCCCTGAACGATACGATGGCCAATGCCATCAATCGTAAAGTCGGTCTTCTCGAGCTCCTCGAGCACGCGAGCGATAGCAGAGCGATGATCGGGGAAAGGGACCTCCTCGGTCTGCTTGGCGCCACCGTTCTCGGAGTGGCCAAAGATGCCCATGTCCGAACCGATGCGTTCGCAGTTGCCCTTGGCGAAAACCTTGCGGGCATCGGTATCCAAAAGCTGATATTTAAGGCTTGAGCTGCCGGCGTTGACAACAAGTACGTTCATGAGACTCCTTTGCAGTGCAATACGGTCGACGCAGACCCCTTAAGGCGGCCGCATGTTAATAAGAAGTTATCACAACTTGATAAATAGCTATCAGGCATATCGCCCAACGAGCGCAAAAGAGGGGCCGAACGGCGCTCGGTCGTCCAGCCCCTCCCCTCTTGCAATTACTTGCCGTTTACGATGCGCTCGACGTCGGAGGCGATCATGAACTCCTCGTCCGTGGGGATGACGAAGATCTTGACCTTGGAATCCTTGGCGGACAGGCACCAAGCGCCGTCGCCACGCAGGGCGTTGCGGGCATGGTCCATCTTGACGCCCATAAAGGCCAGACGGTCGGCCACGCCAGCGCGAACGGCCGGAGCGTGCTCGCCGATGCCGGCGGTAAAGACCAGGGTGTCCATGCCGCACATGGAAGTGGCCATCTCGGCGGCCTTGGCGGCAATCTTGTAGACGAACATGTCGAAGGCGAGCTGGGCCTCGGGGTCACCGGCAGCGGCGAGCTCCTCGACGTTACGGCAGTCGTTGGTCTTGCCGCCGGTCACAGCCAAAAGGCCGGACTTCTTGTTCATCATCTCGTCGACCTCGTCGAAGGTGTAGCCGCCTTCGCGCTGCAGGTAGCACACGGTAGCAGGGTCGATGGAGCCACAGCGGGTGCCCATCATGACACCGTCGAGCGGCGTCAAGCCCATGGTGGTGTCCATGCACTTGCCGTCCTCGATGGCGCACAGGGAAGCGCCGGAACCGATGTGGCACACGACGACCTTGCGAGCCTCGCCGTTGGTCATCTCGGCAACCTTCTTGGAGATGTAGCGGTAGCTGGTGCCGTGGGCGCCGTACTTACGGATGTGCAGCTTGTCGCAGACGTCCTTGGGCAGGGCGTAGGTCTTGGCGACCTCGGGCATATTGAAGTGGAAAGCAGTGTCGTAGACCGTGACGTTGGGCAGGTCGGGATACTGCTCCAGGCAGTACTCGATAACGTTGGCCTCGGGGTTATTGTGCAGCGGGGCGAGCGGAGCGACCTCGCGGATCTTGGCGAGGACGTCCTCGTCGACGAGGGAGGAATCGCCGAAGTACCAACCGCCCTGAACGATACGGTGGCCGATGCCCTCGATCTTGACGCCGTTGGCCTCGAGGTCCTTCAGAACGACCTCGATGGCGACCTTGTGGTCGGGGAACTCGATGTTCTCGGTCACCTTCTTGGAACCGTTTGCAGCGTGGGTGAAGGTACCGCCGGTAAAGCAGACGCGCTCGCAGGAGCCCTTTGCGGACACCTTGTGGGACTTGGTATCGATGACCTGATACTTAAGGGTCGAAGATCCTGCGTTGACGACCAGAACGTTCATGTGTCTCCCTACTAACAGGCGGTGTGGCGCCGCCAGGTTACATACGCTTCAATAATAAACCCAAACGCCCTCGCGCTCGGGTTTATTGCGTTGATATATAAGTTATCGGTGCTTGAGCTTCCGTTTCATTGCAAGGAAGAAGCGCCCTCAGATGAGGTTCTCGCCCAGGTTCTTGCCACCGAGAACGTGCATGTGGAAGTGCATGACGGTCTGGCCGGCGTTGACGCCCTTGTTGGAGATGACGCGGAAACCGTCCTCCAAGCCCTTGGCCTTAGCGACCTCCTGGATGGCGTGAGCCATGGCGCCCATGGTCTCGGCCGGTACGTTGTCGGCGATGTCGCTGTAGTGCTTCTTGGGGATCACGAGCGTGTGGACCGGCGCCTGGGGATTGAGGTCATCGAACGCGATGACCTGGTCGTCCTCATAGACAACGGTCGAGGGGATCTCGTGGTTGGCGATTTTGCAGAAGATGCAATCACACATGGTTGGTTCCTTTCTCACAGACCAAGGTAATTATATTTGGTCAGGATGGTTAGAACGAGAGGTTGTCGTCGGTGTTGGCGGCTTCGCCGTCGGCGAGCACGTCGTTGCCGTCGACGTCCTTAAGAAGCACCGAGACCTTCTGCTCGGCATCGGACAGGCGGGTGCGCAGGCTCTTGAGGAGCTCGACGCCGCGGGTATAACTCTCGAGCGACTCCTCGAGCTCCATGTCGCCCGACTCCAAGCTGCGGATGATGAGCTCCAGCTCCTGCGAGGCCTGCTTGTACGTAAGCTGCTCGACCGGGGTCTTCTCTGCCATATCTGTTTCCTTTCCTAAAGGTCTGTCACTGTGAAACGCGGCCTACTCAACCGCATCGACGGTTGCCGCCACGTTGCCGTCCGCCATGCGCACGCGGATAGCGTCACCAGGCTTAAACGTCTTAGCACTCGTAGCCACGCCGTCATCGCTGTACGCGATGGAGTAACCACGGGCGAGCACCTTGAGCGGCGACAGGGCGTCGAGCGAGGCCGCGGCTCGGCCCAGGTCGGACGCGGGCTTGCTGAGCATCGAACGTCCCTGATGCTCCAGACGGGAACTCGCAAGCGTGAGCGCATGGCGCTTACCATCGAGCCCCGAGGTGCTTGTAACCAGACGCTCGGGCAGGCGCTCAAAGCTGGATCGGAAAGCTCCGACCGAGCGTACTATGGCACCCGACAGGCGATCGGCGGTCAGCGCAAGCTCCGATTCGCGACGCTCGACCATAAATGTGGGGTCGTTGATGCACGGGCGGCACGCAGCCGCATCGAGCGCATCGCCCAGGCGAGCCGTATAGGTATCCCAGGCACGGCGACCGCGCTGATCGAGCATCTCCAGGTCGACCTGGGCCGACCCAATCATCGATGCCATCGCGGCACCCAGACGCTGATGGCGCGCCTCGAGCACATCGGCCAACTCCGTCATAGCCGGCGCCACCGATTCTGCCGCCGCCGTGGGCGTGGAGGCGCGGCGGTCGCTCACCATGTCGCAAATCGAGGTATCGGGCTCATGGCCGATACCGGTCACCACGGGCACGGGACAGGCAGCCACTGCGCGGGCAAGCTCCTCGTCGTTGAAGGTCATGAGGTCCTCGAAGGAGCCGCCGCCGCGCACCAGCAAGATGCAGTCGGGCGCTGGCGTGATGGCGGCGGCACGGCGCAGGCCCTCAATAAGCTCGGCCGGCGCACCCTCGCCTTGAACCTTGGCGCCCACGCAGACGAGCTCGACGAGCGGGTTGCGACGACGCAATGTGCGCTTGACGTCGTCGATTACGGCACCCGAAAGCGAGGTAACGACCGCCACGCGGGAGCAAAACACCGGGATGCGGCGCTTACGCGCTTCGTCCATCAGGCCCTCGCGGCGTAGCTTTTCGGCCAGTTGCGCCACTTGTTGACGCAGCAGACCCTCGCCCGCCAGCGAAAATGAGCGAGCGACAAAGCTCATGCGGCCCGTGGCCTTATAGAGATTGAAGCTGCCCTTAAAGCTCACCTGCATGCCATCGCGCAAGTCGAAGGTGCGCTTAAGGTAGGCGCCCTTCCAGATGATGCAGTCAACGGCGGCCGAGTCGTCCTTGATCTGAAAGTAGCAGTGGCCGCTTCGGGCGTTGGGACCGCGGAAACCCGTGACCTCGCCCAAAACGCTCAGCTGCGGAATGGCATCGAGCGCGCCGGCGGCGATCTCCACCGCCTGGCTCACGCTGAGCTCCTTGCGCTCCTGATCGTCCGAACCGTCGAACTCGGCGGAAACGGCATTGCCGGTTAGATTCCAGCCCGCCACGCAGCCTCCTTTCGTTATCGTGCACATGGGCTCCGGCCCTGCGCAAATTCAAGTCCAACACATAGTACAGCGCCGCGGGGACACGAATCCCCGCGGCGCCTGCCTGTCCCATTTGTTATCGGTTGGAGTTTCTGTTGTAGCGAGCCATAAGGTAGAGCAGCTGAATGATCGACGTGAGCGCTGCGGCCACATAGGTAAGCGCGGCTGCCGTCAGTACCTTCTTGGCACCGTTGACCTGCTTGGAGCTCATGCCCGACTGCTCGATATACGCCACGGCGCGCCGACTAGCATCAATCTCGACCGGCAGCGTAACCAGTTGGAACAGCACGCTAAACGAGAAGAAGATCAGTGCGAGGGTCGTGAGTCCCGCGATGTTCATAAACAGACCCATGAGCAGCACAATGGTCCAAGTGTTCTGGGTAAAGTTGACAACCGGAACCAGGGCGGTACGCACTTTCATCATGGCGTAACCGCTTTGACGCTGGGCGGCATGGCCCGCCTCGTGGCAGGCGACGGCAACGCTTGCGACCGACCCGCCCGAACGGTTGGCATCCGAGAGATACAGGTTATTGTCCTGCGGGTTGTAATGGTCGGTGAGCTCGCCGGCGACACCCTTGATACCCACGGCGTTGCAGCCGTTGGCGTCGAGCATGCGGCGAGCGACCGTGGCGCCCGTGTCGCCGTCCGAGCGAACCTTGGACCAGGTTTTGTATGTCGAGTTGATATAGTTCTGTGCGGCAAGGCCAAGCACCGTGCAGACAAGAACAACCAGCAGGTACAGCGGGTCGATGCCAAAGCCGTATCCATAGTAATAAGGCATGCGAATTCCTCCGAATCGAGTTACACGTTGGAGGCATTCTACCCACCGGAGCGGGACAAACGACCTCACCCCGATGTTGGTGGGACAAATTCATCAGTAGTGCATGTCCCAGGTGTGACAGTCGCATCGAGTTCGTTGCCGCAAGCGACCCTGGAACTTGCACTACTGATGAATTTGTCCCACCACTCGGCTGTTAGGCTTCCTTACAGCAATTCAATTTTGCCGTCTTTGACCGTCAACCCCATATTGCCGGAAAGCAGATCGTCCAGACGCGAGCCCACAAGCTCAAAGCGCCAGCCTTCGCGCAGGGGGCTCTGCTCGGGGTGCTCAATATAGTCGGCCAGGTCATCGCGCGAGGCGATGACCGAGGTCGCCACGCCCGAGCGCTCGGCAACCAGGCGAATGAGCGCATACATCAGGTCCGTCACGCTCTCCAACTCCGGAGAGATCTGGCGATGCCCGCGCACCATGAGCGGCAGGCGATCGTGCGGGCAGCTTGCGCCACGCTTGATGGCCATGAGCGCACCGTCCACGTCGCGCTCCCCCAACTGATCGGTACCGCGAATGCTACGGAACTCCTCAACGCGCACGGGATTGCGCTTGACGAGCGCAAGCAGCGTGTCGTCGGACATGACCCACTTGCGCGGGATGTTACGGCGCTCGGCGCGGTCCTCGCGCCAGGCGGCGAGCTCGCGCGCGATGCCCAGCTGGTGGCGGCTGCACGAGTTGATGCGCTTGACCTTGCGGAATGCCTCGTGACGGTCGGCGCGATAGTGCGACTCGTCAGCCAGCGGGCGTAGCTCGTCGAGCACCCAGTCCACCCGGCCCAGCTCGCGCAGGCGACTCATCATCTCGGTATAGGCGACGATCAAGTACTTGACGTCATCAATCGCGTACTCAATCTGCTTATCGGTCAGCGGGCGACGCGACCAGTCGGTCAGCGACTCGGTCTTGGGCAGCGAGACGCCGCAAAACGTCTGAACAAGCGCGCCATACGAAATCTGCTGGCGCTCGCCCAAAAAGGCAGCGGCGACCTGCGTATCGAAAATCGGTCGTGGCAGCACGCCCACGGTATGGAGCATAACCTCCATATCCTGCGAGCAGGCGTGGAAGACCTTAGTCACGCTCTCGTCTGCCATAAGCTCGGCCAGCGGCGATAGGTCGTCGATTACCAGGGGATCGACCGCGACGCTCTCGGCAGGGGTGGCAATCTGAACCAAGCACAGACGCGGATGGAATGTGCGCTCGCGCAAAAACTCGGTATCGACGGCAATCGCGTCGAACTCACGGGCGCGCTGGCAAAAGTCGAGTAGAGCCTGATGTGTGGAAATGTACATATCAACCCATCGAATAAGGTTAGGCCCGAAAAACACGGGTAGGATATCGGCATTGCCTTACAACTATACTCGGTTAGTCACAGAACGGGAACGTAAGTATGCGCTGCCTTATCATCCACAACCCGGCATCGGGCCCCAGCTCAGATGAAATCTACGCATTCACGCACGCCCTCGCGCAGGGCGGCGACGAGGTCGTGATGCGTTTTATCGGCGATGGCATGGAGCCCGAGGACGCCGTGGCAGACGTGCGCGAGTTTGATCGCGTGGTCGTTTCGGGCGGCGACGGCACCGTCTCCAACGTGCTCGACCAGATGCGCGGATGCGGTGTCCCCACGCTCGTCTTCCCCTCCGGCACAGCCTGCCTGTTCTTTAACAACATCGGCAATGCCCCCGAGGCAGCGGCGCTTGCCAAGGCCTGCCGTGCCGGTCGCACGGTCAAAGTCGACATGGGCGAGCTCTTTTGGCTCGACGAGGACGGCAACGAGAAGCGCCACGGCTTTATCATCATCGCCGGCTCGGGCTTCGACGCCGAGATCATGATGAAGGCCGCCCCCACCAAAAACGACATCGGCGAGATCGCCTACTTCCTCTCCGCGCTCGCCACGCCCAACCCCACGGTGGCGCACTTTACTATTGAGCACGACGGCATTGTCGAGGAGCTCGACGGCATCTGCTGCATGGCCGGCAACACCTCGGTCATCCAAAACGACATCAACCTGTTCCCCGACTGCCGCATGAACGATGGCATGGTCGACATTGCGGTCATCGAACCCGTAAAAACTGTGCAGCTTCTACCGACTGTGATCACCGCCGCACTCGACCCCGCCGGCAAGGTACTCGGGCGCCCGCAGTTCAAGATCATCCAGACCAAGGAAGCCAAGATCACCTGCACCCCGTCGCTGGGCATGCAGTTCGATGGCGAGATCATCTCCAGCAACTCGGGCGTCTTTGGTGCCC
>DBFNYT010000142.1:0-4967 GCA_048425625.1 Collinsella sp.
TCCCCAATGACTAGTCGTTTAAAAGCGTCCCCAATGACTAGGCCGCTTGCCTGCGATTTTTGACCGTTGGGCGGGCTTGCCGCCCTTGCCGCAAAAACGTTTTTGCATATCGGGTACAACGGGCTTTACGTGAGTAAAGTGCGCGTCGCGTCAACGTGTCGCGTTTTTAAAGGAGGCCCCATGCCTGGTGTTACCCCTGCAGAAGTTCTGTCCAACTTTGGTATTACGCTCGTTGAAGATCCCGCCGAGAATCAACCCCGTCTGCTGGTGGACCTGCCGGCGGCAGAGCTTGTCGAGCACGCTATTCGTCGCAAAGAGGGCCGTATGGCTTCTAATGGCGCGCTCGTGATCGAGACGGGGGAGCGCACTGGTCGTTCGCCCAACGATCGTTTTATCGTTGACACCCCCGATGTTCACGACAAGATCGCCTGGGGTGCGGTCAACCGCCCACTGTCCGTCGAGAGCTATGAGGCCATCAAGGCCGGCATCGTCGACTATCTCAACGAGCGCGACGTGTTCGTCACGCGCGGCATGGCGGGCGCTGACCGCAACCACACGCGTCGCCTGCTTGTTGCCTGCGAGCGTGCCAGCCAGGCACTCTTCATTAAGCAAATGCTCGCCCGTCCGCTCGCCCGCGAAATCGCGCGCACCGGCGAGCCCGACTTCTGCGTGCTCGCAGCGCCCGGTTACCAGTGCGATCCTGCCATCAAGGGCCTCAACTCCAGCGCCGCGGTGGTCATCAACTTCCAGGAACGCGTGATTCTGGTCGCCGGCACCGGCTACTCCGGCGAGATTAAAAAGTCGATCTTTAGCGTCATGAACTATCTGCTGCCCGTCGAGGACGACGTGCTGCCCATGCACTGCTCGGCCAGCATGGATCCCGTCACGCACGAGACCGCCGTGTTCTTTGGCCTGTCCGGCACCGGCAAGACCACGCTTTCGGCCAATCCCACGCGCCTGCTGATCGGCGACGACGAGCACGGTTGGTCCGACATGGGTATCTTCAACATCGAAGGTGGCTGCTACGCAAAATGCGAGGGCCTGGACGCCTTCCACGAGCCCGAGATCTTCAACGCCGTCCGTTTTGGCGCCATTTGCGAAAACGTGGTGCTCGACGAGAACCGCAAGCCCAACTACGACGACATCTCGATCACGCACAACACGCGCGTGGCCTATCCCGTGGAGCACATTCCTAACGCGTGGACTAAGGGCATGGGCACCACTCCGAGTGTCGTGCTGTTCCTGACTTGCGACGCTTTTGGCGTGCTGCCACCCATCTCACGTCTGACGGCCGATGCCGCCATGTACCACTTTGTGACGGGCTTTACGGCTAAGATTCCCGGCACCGAGGTCGACGTCACCGAGCCCACGCCCACGTTCTCCTCGCTGTTTGGCGAGCCGTTTATGCCGCTCGACCCCATGGTCTATGCCAAGATGCTCGGCGAGCGTATCGCCGACGGTCGTACGCGCGTGTACCTGGTCAACACCGGCTGGATTGGCGGCGGTTATGGTGTGGGCCATCGCATCGAGCTTGCCTACACGCGCGCCCTGGTGGCCCGCGCCCTCGACGGTACCATCGAGGACAGCGAGTTCGTGCACGACGACATCTTTAACGTCGACATTCCCACGACGTGCCACGGCGTGCCCGATGGCATCCTGGTGCCGCGCCAATACTGGCAGAGCACCGCGCGCTATGACGAGGCCGCGCACAACCTGGCGGTGATGTTCGAGGAGAACTTCGAGAAGAAGTACTCGCACCTGCCCGAGTCCGTCAAAGCCGCCGGCCCGCACGCCCAAGTACACGCCGACGCTCGTCATCGCGGCCGCGGGCTGCTGGGACTTCGCCACTAGCTTCGCCGTGAGTCCATATCCACCACAAAGGGGACAGGCGCCTTTATGGTGGTTTTGCTCGCGTGGATGACTCGGGTTACAATACGCTTGACATATCGCCCCCTTCTCCGGATGGGGACAGCGTAAGCGCTCTTGTGGCGGCACCGTAGGACTTTGAAGGTGGCCGCTGTGAGGGCGCTTTTTGTTTAGGCGCCCTCGCTCGGGCGCGCACAATGAAGGGAGAGCGTATGAAGAGCTTTATTGCCGAGGATTCATTCTGGGAGCTGTTTCCGCAGGCAGCGGTCGGTGTTGTGGTCGTGGAGGGCATGAAGCCCACGGCTCAGATTCCTCAAGAGGACGTGGATGCGATTGCGGCGTTGCTCGACCGCGCCAATATCGATGCGGAGCGTCATCTGACCAGCGATACTATCAGCGAGAACGCACCGGTCAAGGCATGGCGCGAGGCCTATCGTCTGTTCAAGACCAAAAAGGGCGCGCGTTGCTCAATCGAGAACCTGCTCAAACGCGTGCTCAAAGGCAAGCCGGTGGGCCACATTGCGCCCGCGGTGGACATCTACAACACGGTGTCGTTGACCTACGCGCTGCCCGTCGGAGGCGAGGACCTACATGCGATCGAGGGAGACCTTCGCCTGAAGGTGACCGATGGTGGCGATGCGTTCTTGCCGCTTGGCGAGGAGGCGGACGATCCGACGCTGCCCGGCGAGCTCGCCTACATCGACGATGCGGGCGCTGTGTGCCGCTGCTGGAACTGGCGCGACGGCGTTCGCACGGCGCTGTCCGATGATTCGGCCGATGCGTTCCTGGCGATTGAGTGCGTGGAGCCCGAGCGGATGGGGGATTGCCAGGCCGCGATCGATCGCTTAGCCGAGCTGCTCGAGCGCTATCTGGGAGCGACGGTTGTCGTTAAGACGCTTGTGACCCGCGACAATCCCTGCGTGGAGCTGTAGCGACGCCTGCGGATCATGTTCGCCGGTCAAAACCACCACAAAGGTGCCTGTCCCCTTTGTGGTGGTTTTTATGTTGATGGGTTAACAAATGGGGTATTTGGGTACGAGTGTCGCCTTATGCGACTAAGATGTTTACCCGTTAGCATTATGCAAGCGAAAGGCGGTCGTCTCCCATGCAGCAGAGCGATGAGACACGTTTCGAGGACTTTGTCGGACTGATCAGCGGTCTCTACAAGGAGATCCAGCGCATTAAGACGTCTGAGGGCGCAAGGCTGGGTCTCAAGGGCTCCGACGTTATGTGCCTGTACTATCTTGAGCGCAGCAAGGACGGCCTGACTGGTGCCGACCTGGCTCGCATGGCAGGCGTGACCCGCGCCGCCGTCTCGCGTACGCTCGCGCATCTGGAGGAGGGCGGCTACGTCGAAGTCGATGATTCGGGCGATGCCGCCGTTAAGTATCGTGCTCCGGTTCGCCTGACCGCTCTGGGCGGCGAGAGCATGAGCGAGGCGGACCGCATCATTCGCGAGGTGCTCGATACCACCGGTAAGGCTATGGGTGTGGAGCAGCGCGAGCAGATGTATGCGTCGCTGCGTACGATTCTCGACACCCTGCGCGAGATCTAAGGCCGCCAAGGCATTTGCTTCCCATTAACAACTGCATAGTCCCGTTTGAGCGCGTATACCGTGCCGGGGCATTGCTGTCAAAATTCCCCGCGCGAGCTCCGCGCAAGAAAGGATTTGTTATGTCCATTCGTATTATTACCGATTCCGCGAGCGATATGTCGCCGGCTGAGCACCCCGCTCTGCGTGTTCTGCCGCTGTCCGTCACCTTTGGCACCGATGTGTACATGGATGGCATCGACATCGATCACCAGCGCTTTTACGAGATGCTCGTGGAGCGCGATGAGCTGCCCAAGACCGGCCAGGTCAACCCGTACGCGTTTTCGCAGGCTATTGCCGAGGCGCGTGATGCCGGCGATGAGGCTGTGATTATTACCGTGGGCGCTAAGCTTTCGGGCACCAATCAGAGTGCCCGTACCGCACTTGCCGAGGCGCCGGGCGGCGACGTGTTCGTGGTAGATAGCAACAACGTCACCCTGGGCGAGCGCGTGCTGGTCGAGTATGCGCTGCGCTTGGTGGACGAGGGCCGTAGCGCGGCCCAGATCGCGGCGGCCGTCGAGGCCGTGCGCGACCGTGTGGTGGTTATCGGTCTGCTCGAGACGCTGGAGTACTTGGTGCGTGGCGGTCGCCTGTCTGCTGCTGCGGGCGCTGTGGGCACGCTGCTCAACGTTAAGCCCGTGGTGGCCGCCGAGGACGGCCTGATCGTGCAGCTGGGCAAGGCGCGCGGTTCCAAGAACGGCCGTAACCTGCTCAACCAGAAGGTCGAAAAAGCGGGCGGCGTCGACTTTTCCATGCCGCTGGCGCTGGGCTATACGGGCCTTTCGGACGCCGTGCTCAAGAAGTATATCGAGGACAGCGCGGCACTGTGGGCTGGACACACCGAGAACGAGCTGCCCATCCACACCATTGGCGCCACCATCGGCACCCACGTGGGCCCCGGCGCCGTAGCCGTAGCTTTCTTCCGCCCCGCCAACTAGCTTTCCGGTCAAAACCACCACAAAGGGGACAGGCACCTTTTTGGTGGTTTATGCTTGTTTCGGTTGAAAGGAGCATGCGATGGCGTCTGAGGGCTTTTTTTGAGCGGGTGTATGAGGTGGTCGAGCAGATTCCCGAGGGGATGGTTGCCACCTACGGTCAGGTGGCGCTGCTTGCCGGTCGTCCGCGGAGCGCGCGCTATGTGGGCTATGCGCTGCACAGCAACCCGCGCCCCGGCCAAATTCCCTGTCATCGCGTGGTGTTTGCCGACGGCCGTATCTGTGAGGGCTTTGCCTTTGGCGGCCCCGATGTCCAGCGTGAGCTCTTAATGGGGGAGGGCGTGACGTTTACCGATCCCATGCACGTCGACTTGGCCGCCTGTCGCTGGCCTGCCGGACTCTAACAGCTCTGCCGTGGCCAAAACCACCACAAAGGTGCCTGTCCCCTTTGCGGTGGTTTTCCGTTGCAGGTTTACCGGGGCTAACTTATGGAGAAGGTGTGGCGGCGCACTTTGCCGTCAGAAAGTAAACCACGGTGAACTATATTGTATTCAACAACGGAGTAGGCAATAGGC
>DBFNYT010000143.1:0-5478 GCA_048425625.1 Collinsella sp.
CAGCGCGCCCTTGAGCTGCGCGGGAATGTCTACGCGCGTGACCGGGATTCCCTTGGTCTGGGCCAGCTGCTCGATGAGCGTCGCCGTGCCGCACAGGCACTCGTCCGCCGGCGCCACAAAGGCAAGCTCGCCATTGTTGACGGCGGCGAGCAGCTCGGGCGCCACGCCGGTCTCGTCGGCCTCGGAGCGGGCCTCGGCGGAACGGGCACGCAGCGCCTTGGCCGACGTATCGGCGAGCGGCTCGTACTCCCCCACCGTCATGGCGGCGTTGCCATTGATGTCGATCACCAGCATGAGCACGCCGTCGCGTGCGGTGTAATCGCCCTCGGCAAGCGACCACTCAACGTGCTGTTTGGCCCAGCTGAGCATGTTATGGGTGAGTGGCTCGCCCTGCACCAGGCGCTCAGACAGCGCGCGGATGTGACGGTTGAGCATGGGTACCTTTTTGTTGGACATGCGCCAACGGCAGACAAGCGCGGGCTTGTCGAGCGTAAACTTCTCGACCGCCTCCTGATTGGCGCAAAAGTCCTCGTACGCACGCTGATCCTCGGCATTGCCAAACAGCTCGGCATCATCAATCTGGGGCATGGTTGTACCTTTCGTGTTAGTCATTCCGTCCTCTTATACCAAAAAGACGGCCCTCCAAACGGAGCAGCCGTCTTTTGCAGAGATTATTTTAGAAGCGGGGCCAGTCCAAGGGACGAGATAACATCCCATCCTCCCCAGTCAACCTAACAGGTCGGCGAGGGTTGCCCAGGTGCCGCAGATTGCCGTGAAAGAGGAGCGACGCGTACTTGGGTACGCGAGCGACGAATGAACGGCAAGGTGCGGTGGCTGGGCAAGCCGCAGCGCCGCTTCCCTACTTAGTGGCGGAAGTGGCGGGCGCCCGTAAAGACCATAGCAATATTGTGCTCGTTGCAGGCCTGGATGCTTTCGTCGTCGCGCTTGGAGCCGCCGGGCTGGATGATGCAGGTCACGCCGTGCGCGGCAAGCACGTCGACGTTGTCGCGGAACGGGAAGAACGCGTCGCTTGCACAGGCAAAGCCGCCCTTCTCCACGCCCTCGCGCTCGCAGAAGTCCTCGGCGCGCTCGCAGGCAAGTAGCGCAGAGTCAACGCGGTTAGGCTGACCCGGGCCCATGCCAATGCCGGCCTTACCCTTGGAGACCAGGATGGCGTTGGACTTAACGCCCTTGCAGACCTTCCAGGCAAACTCGAGCTCGGCCATCTCGGCGTCGGTGGGCTTGCGGTCGGTGGGGAACGTAAAGGTCGCGGGATCCTCGGTCACATGGTCGACTTCCTGCACCAGCATGCCGCCGT
The DNA here is from genome assembly GCA_048425625.1 of Collinsella sp. Lineage (GTDB taxonomy): Bacteria > Actinomycetota > Coriobacteriia > Coriobacteriales > Coriobacteriaceae > Collinsella. The sequence continues at coordinate 1,319 of DBFNYT010000143.1, forward strand.
CGATGGAGCGCAGCTCCACCTGGGCGCCGTGGTCCACGCCGCCGGTGGCCAGCACGCGCAGGTTGGGGCGCTTAGCCATGCGCTCGAGCGCCTCGGCAGTGTAGCTCGGGGCGATGATGACCTCGACGAACTGCTTGTTCTGATCGGCAAAGTGCTCGACCAGCTCATAGGGAACCTCGCGGTTGCAGGCGATGATGCCGCCAAAGGCGCTCTTGGGATCGCAGGCGAAGGCGCGGTCGTAGGCGGCCGTGATGTCCTCGGCAACGGCGGAACCGCAGGGGTTCTGGTGCTTGAGGATCACGCAGGCCGGCTCGTCGAACTCGCGGACCAGGTTCCAAGCGGCGTCGGCATCCAGATAGTTGTTGTAGCTGAGCGGCTTGCCCTGGATCTGCTCGGAGCCAACGAGCGGGAACTGCGAGCTCGCGGTGTTCTCGCAGCCCTCGGCAAAGCGGTAGACCGTAGCCTTCTGCTGAGGATTCTCGCCATAGCGCAGGTCGTCGACCTTCTCCAACGAGATCTCGAGCTTGGCAGAGGTATCCGCCACGTCGCTTGCCTGGGCGGCAAGCCAACGGGAGATAGCCGTGTCGTAGGCGGCGGTGGTCTGGTAGACCTTCACCTGCAGGCGACGACGGGTGGAAAGCGTGGTGCAGCCACCGGTCTCGTGCATCTCGGCCAGGACGGCATCATAGTCGGCAGGGTCGGAAATGACGGTAACGCTCGTGGCGTTCTTGGCGGCAGAGCGCAGCATGGAGGGGCCACCGATGTCGATGTGCTCGATGGCGTCCGCGAAGGTGACCTCGGGGTTGGCGACGGTCTTCTCGAACTCGTACAGGTTGACGACGACCAAGTCGATCAGCTTAATGCCGTGCTGAGCGGCCTCCTGCATGTGCTGCTCGGAATCGCGGCGGGCCAGCAGCGCGCCGTGAACCTTGGGGTGCAGGGTCTTAACGCGGCCGTCCATCATCTCGGGATAGCCCGTGAACTCCTCGATGGGGGTTACGGGAACGCCCGCGTCCTCGATGGCACGAGCCGTGCCGCCCGTAGAGATGATCTCGACGCCAAAGTCATCGACCAGCGTCCGTGCGAAATCGACGACACCCGTTTTATCGGTAACCGAGATCAACGCGCGTGCGATCTTCACATCAGATCCCATGCAGTCCTCCTGTCTGGTACGCCGCCGTGCTCTGTGAGTCGGTGATACGTCGATCTGCAGCGCTCGCGCAGCGGCATTGAAAATACTGATTCAATGTAGCGCATCGAGCGCATCGATGCACCCCGCAACGGGCGCATGTGCAGAAAAAGTTTGCGAGCGGAAGGGATGGGCACGGCACCGGGCACGGTGAGTTCATGGAACACAGGGGCACCATAATTTGATGCCAATGGCGTGGTAGAACTGTGCTCGATATGCATCCGCAAAAGAAAGAGGCACCATGGTCTCGCGGGTTCTCTACCGACCGTTTGATACCGAAGACTTCGACGCCATCGCGCTGATTCTGCAACAGCTTTGGCATAACAATTCGGATAACGATGAGTACAACCGCCTTGAGGCCGCGTGCGACCTCGCCTATTGCCTTTCGTCATCGACGTTTTCGCAGGTTGCGGTGATTGACGGCAAGGCGCGCGGCATTGCACTTGCACGCGCGGGACAGAACGCCGGCGTCACTATCAACGAGCATTGGATGGATACCGAACGCGCGCTGCTATCGCAGATGCGTGAGCTGGAGCCTGATGCCTGCGCCGAGTATCTCTCGTTTGTGCGCGCAACCATTCGAACCAACAACCGCCTGCTCGAGAGCAGCCCGTTGCCGCACGACAACGAGGTCACGCTGCTTGCCGTGGATCGCGATGTCCATGGCCTGGGCGTTGGCACGGTTCTGCTCGATGCCGCGGTCTCGCACCTGTCCTCGCTTGGAGCGACGAGGGCGCACCTGTACACCGACTCCAACTGCTCGTGGAAGTTCTACGAGCTGCACGGCTTTAAGCGCACGGCCACGCACCGCGCCAACCGCGAAGAGCGCCGCCACGCTATGCCGCGCGAAAGCTTCCTCTACGAGCTCGACCTAACAGTCTAAACCCGGCACTTGGGGACGTTCCTTTTAATATGAGCAGGACATTGTCAAGAGGCAAAATCGGGCCTGGCCCCAACGATATGGGGTCAGGCCCTCTCCCTATATCAACCCGTCCGCGGCGACCTCGGCGTGTCTTCCCGACGCTCGTCTTTGCAGTTTAATATCCGCCCGTGGCGATCTCTCGCCGGGCAATCCGTTGCTACGGCTGAGGCTTCTTCGTCGAACCGACAGTCTGTGCACGCGTGTGGCGCCCTGGGCGCTCGCAGAAAAGGGACCTGAGGTTCGCCTCAACGGCTTCGGATCGAACCGCTTCCGGGGTGATCGGCTTATGTGCGGGGGACCGGCCCCCTACGCCTCCTCGGCCATGAGGCCGACCGCCCACACCCAGCAGGCGAGCTCGCGCGCCGTGGCCACGTTCGCCTTGTTGTTGTGGACCCCGCGCGCGAGCAGCGCCTCCCGCCTCTCGACCAGCCTCCGCACGCCCTTGGCGGCATGCCTGCGGGCGACCCGGTCCGGGGCCTGGCCCTTGGCGAGGTCCTTCGGCCGCCCCGAGCACGTCAGGTAGTGCCACGCGGCCTCGACCAGCGCCTTCCTCAGGTGTTTGTTGCCCGCCTTGGTGATCGCGCCCCTGCGGTCGCTCTCCCCGCTGGAGTGCTCGGAGGGCGTCAGGCCGACCCATGCGGCGAACGACCGGGCGTTCCTGAACCTCGAGAACTCGCCGGCCTCGAACACGAGGTCGGCGGCCGTCGCGGTGTCGACGCCCTTGAGGCAGCGCAGGGAGTCGACCCTCCTCCTCCACCTGGGCTTGCGGGCCTCGGCCTCGACGAGCCCCTCGAGCCTCGCCTTCTCCTCCGCCGCCCGCCTGACCGCGTCGACGTAGTAGGCGAGCACGTCGTTGTCGGCCCCCTCCGCGAACCTAATCGACTCGATCCAGGACCAGTGCGCCCGGGTCCAGTTGCCCTTCCTGCGGCCGGTGGGCGTCCTCTCGTCGAAGACGAGCCCGTGCCTGAGCAGGAACTTGGAGAGCCGCTGCTTCGAGCGCGAGAGGTCGTCCCTCGCGTCCTCGAGCGCCCTGGTCAGGTCGCGGGCGGCCTCGCACTCGTCGTCGGGGACCCACACCTCGACCACGTTGCCGACCGACAGCATGCGGGCGAGGAACTCGGCGTCGTTGCGGTCGTTCTTCCTGCGCCTGTCCGCGCTGGGCTTGATCATCTTCGAGACGGCGCCGACCACGCAGTCGACCCCCAGGCCGGAGAGCCTCTTCTGCAGGTCGAACCCCGTGACCCCGGACTCGTACACGCACCTGGCCTTCGGGTCCGCGGACCGCACCCACTCCGCGACGGCCCCGGCGTCGTAGCCGAAGGTCGCGCAGCGCACCTCCCCGGTCATGACGTCGAGGGAGACGGCCTTTATCGAGCGGGCGTGGACGTCGAGTCCGACGAAGGTGGTAGTATCGAGCATGGGAGCCCCTTCCATGAATGCGGCGTGGCCGCCGCGGCTGAATTAGACACTCACCATTGTCGGCCTGATCCGCGGTCTTTCATGCAGCAGGGGCTCTCAATGTTTTTATGTCCTGCTCATATCGTCTGTGCCGGCACCCCGGGACACTCCTTGGCAGCAACCGCACCTAGTCGTTGGGGACATTCTTGGGTAACACAGTCGACGAAACCCTCGTTGGCGTCGCCCTATAGAGGGGTCTGCAAATAGCTGTGGGCAAAAAACATCAAATATGAGTACTGTTACCTTTTTAGTAGCAGCGATTTAGGGCATTTTAGAGGCTTTTAGACATAGCAGCCAGTCAGGCGAACTGACGTATTTCCACAAATGTTCAATAAAATGGGCCCCTAACGAGAGATAATCTCATTAGGAGCCCATTATTTAGTGCAAATATATGTCACTATAATGGCAACAGTACTCATATTTGGCATTTTTTGCCCACTGCCCCCTGTGTGGGGATCCGTAACGGAAAGATAGACCCATTTCAAAGCATAAAAATGGGATAGGTTTTCCGCCAACAGTCGCCGGAGAAGATCCATCCCAAAAATCAGAACTCGCTAGAACGTTCCGCCGCCGCCTCCGCCGACGCCGCCG
>DBFNYT010000144.1:0-12028 GCA_048425625.1 Collinsella sp.
CGCAGGCTTAATGACAAGCACTTCAACGCCATTAAAAAGGCCAACCGTCGCAAGCCGGGCAGCGACGAATAGCCTCCTCATAAGTTGCGGTGAAATAGGGATTGTTTTGCGGCTTTAGCTGCATAAACAGTCCCTATTTCACCGCAACTTAGGGATGGCTAGTGGGTGGGGTGCCAGACGTGGAGGGCGCCGCCGAGGACGTCGACCTCGATGCGCGAGGCGACAACGGGCTCGCCGTCGGCCTGGATGGGGTAGTCGGGCTCCTCAAAGGTAAGCTCGACATGGCGACAGCGGCGCATGCGAACCGGTGGCAGCTTGGTGTGGTGGCCATCTTTGGCCGAAAGGAACACGGGAAGCGCGACCGCGCGAGGGACGGGGCCGCAGGCGTAGCAGACGTCGAGTATGCCGTCGCAGGGGTCGGCGTCGGGACAGATGCGATAGCCCGAGCCATAGGTAGGTCCCAGCTGAATCGCCATGATGATTGCCCTCACGCGCTCGGCGGGCGCCCCGTCAAAGCTGACTGCCATGGGGTAGTTGCGATAGCGCAGGCCAAACTGCTCAAGTCCCGAGAGGGTATAGAGCGGCGCGCCCGTCAAACCGGTCTTTTTGCGCAGCTCGGTGGTGCCCAGGCCGATGGCGGCATCGATGCCGACCGAAAGCGTCTGGTCGTAGTACTCAACGGCAGCCTCGCCGCTGCCGCTCGCAGGGCTCCACGAGCGAATGCGCCCGATGTCCTGACGCTGCAGCTCGCAGGTGAGCAGCGCGCCAAAATTCTTGCCGGAGAAATCATCGATGCCGAGCGTTTGGGCAAAATCGTTGCCGGAACCTACGGGCAGGACGGCAAGAGCGGGCCGGGCCGCCTCATCCTGTGTCATAAGCCCATTGACGACCTCGTGGATCACGCCGTCGCCGCCAAGGGCGATAACGGTGCGATAGCCCTGAGCCTGTGCGGCAAGCTCCTTGGCATGCCCCATGCGCTCGGTCAGCACCAAGTCAAACTGGGATGCGCGTGCGGTCATGTCCAAAAAGCGCTGCAGGCGCTCAGCGACCTCGCGCGCCGCACCCGACTGGGCGGCAGGGTTGGCGATTATGAGCGTGCGACCAAAATCAGTTGCGTGCATGGGGCGACTCCCGGCGTGTGACGTGACGGTGCGGTCGCGCTCAGGTCGAATTGCCCCCGATTGTGGCTGCACGGCGAATACTAACGTCTACTCTATCAGGTCGTTGTGGCGCTCGATAGCATCCGCCACCGTACCGCCCTCGTCCACAATAAGCGAGCGGCGCTTGGGTGAGATGATGCGCTGGGCGGGGTACACGCCGCGGTGCCCTCCGGTTAGGTAGCTGATAAAGGCCACGATGACAAAGAACCCGGCGGCCGTGCCGTGGAACAGGTCGATGGCCATCATGCAGGTGGTGATGGGCACGTTGAGGCCGGCGCAGAACACGCCGAGCATGCCCAGCGCCGCCAGAAAACTGGGGTCGATTCCGACGAGGCAACCGATCCAGCCGCCGAGCGCTGCACCGATGCCAAACAGGGGTGTGACCTCGCCGCCTTGGAAGCCCGCGCCCAGGGTAAGCGCTGTGACGATCAATTTGATGGCTGCGTCCGCCAGGGTGGTGTTGCCTGCAAATCCGGCGCCGGAAAGCCACGTGGAAAGGCCGGCGTAGTCCCAGGCGTCGAGGAGGGCATAGGCGGCCAAAACCACGAGTGCGCCTATAAGTGCGCGAGCAAGGTAGTTGGTGATAAAGCGACCGTACAGGCTCTTGACGGTTCGAACCGACCAGGCAAAGAGGCGTGCCGTCAGACCGAAGATGATGGCGCTGATAACAACGATGACGACCGTCTTGGGCGTCATGGCGGGAACGCTGGCGATGACATTCGCCTCGTACTCGGTACCCAGGGCGAGTGATGTAAAGTAGCCGGTAAACGAGGCGACCAGGCAGTAGATGCCCGCGGTGTAGTCGATTTTGCCGATGAAGCACATCTCCATGCCAAAGAAAGCTCCGGCAAGGGGCGAACCGAATACGGCGCCAAAGGCCGACGAGATGCCGGCGAGCATGAGGTCGTGGTGGTCATGCTTTTTGAGGTGGGCGAGGCTCGAGATGTTGCTGGCGATGGTGCCGCCAATCTGCACCGCGGCTCCCTCGCGACCGGCCGATCCGCCCGTTAGGTGCGTGAGCGTGGAGCAGACGAAGGTGAGGACGGCCATGCGCATATGGATGAGGCGTGTGCCCAGAGCGGAGTCGATGACCAGGTTGTTGCCACGCTTGGCGGCGAGACCGTGGTTCTTGTAGACCCATGCGGTAGCCATGCCCACAACGGGAAGCAGAGCGTAAATCCACACATGGCGCTCGCGATAGTCGGTCGCGATATTCAGAGAGGCCAAAAACGCCCAAGCGGCAACGCCCATGGCGAGCGAGACGATGGCGACGAGTACGAGCAACTTAGCGCTCGCGAGTAGGTTGCGGGCGTTGCGGCGCGTGTCGGCTGCCAAGAGCTGCTCGGAACGGGTGAGCTGATGCCTGCCGGCCATGATGACGTCGTTCAGGGAGAAAAAGCCGCCGTCGTCGAGCGGCTGGGAATGATCCTGCGCCTCGTTTGCGCTTTCGGGTTTGTCGTTATGAGCCATACGTTCCTCTTTTAGGTTGCAACGCAAGCATTATAGAACGCGGCAAACGCGACGAACCGGTGGGTTGGTTTCCATTCTGTTTCGCGGCCTGCGGCCGACAGGTGTATTTGCGGGTACAGGCCAAGTCGCGGTCGCGCGTCGGGGGATTATACTGAGACAAGCATAAAGAATTGGCGCCCCTGTTGTGCGCCGTGGCATTAAGAGGTGCATATGGCAGAGAAACTCATTCCGCTGGAGGATGCGCAGTCGATTGTTCTGTCGCACGTTGCTCCGACCGATCTCGTCGAGATTCCCGTATGGCAGGCTGCCGGTCTTCCCTTGGCCGAGGACGCGGTGGCCGATATCGACATCTCGCCGTTTGCCAACAGCGCTATGGACGGATATGCCGTGCGCTCGGCGGACTTGGTGCAGGCGTCTGGCGAGGCGCCGGTGACGCTCGACGTTATCGGACACGAGGCCGCGGGCCATGTGTTTGAGGGCGCTATCGGCCCGGGCGAGACGGTCCGCATTATGACGGGCGCGCCGGTACCCGAAGGTGCCGATGCCGTGGTGAAATACGAGATCGTCGAGGTGCTTGACGGCGATGGCAACGAGGGCTCGCACGTGAGCTTCTCGGCGCCGGCAAAGGTGGGGGAGAACGTTCGCTCTGCCGCCGAGGAGGCCCATGCCGGCGATATCGTGATGCGCGCCGGCGAGGTTGTGGCTCCGGCCGGCGCCGGCTTGCTGGCAAGCGCCGGATACGCGAGCGTGAAGGTCCATGCCGCTCCGCGCGTGGGCATTATCTCGCTGGGCACGGAGCTGGTCGCGCCGAGTGAGCTGCCGGCGCGCGGGCAGATTCGCGACTCCAACTCGTCGGCGTTGATGGCCGAGGCACTCGATGCAGGAGCCGAGCCCGTGTTCTACGGCATTGCGTCTGATGATGAGCAGGCGATTGCCGAGCTCGTGCATCGCGCGGTGCAAGAGTGCGATTTTGTCATTACGAGCGGAGGCGCCTCAGCGGGCGATTACGACTATGTGACGGCACTCGTCCGGCGCGAGGGCGAGGTGCTGTTCGATCGCATCTCGATGCGTCCGGGCAAGGCCATCACGTTTGGCTTGCTCGGGGGTAAGCCCTACCTGGGGCTTTCAGGCAATCCGGCTGCGGCGTATGTGGGCTTTGAGATGCTCGCCCGTCCGGCGATTCGCAAGATGCGCGGCTTTGCCGAGGGTCCGCGTCCCGTGCAGCAGGCGACGCTCACACACGGTGTGAAAAAGCGCCAGGACCGACGCTTCTTCGATCGCGCCACGGTTTTGCGCGACCCCAAGACCGGTGAGCTGATGGTGACCGAGGCCAAGACGCAGAATTCGGCGCTGCTCGGCACGATGCAGCGGGCCAACTGCCTGCTGCGTATTGACGAAGGACCGTGCGAGCTCAAGGCGGGAGATGTCGTGGACGTTGTTCGCGTCGACCTGCCCGAGGGCACCGTGTTGTAGGAGGAATGCTGTGGAGTTGAAGATATCGATTGTGACGTGCTCGGATACGCGTGATCTTGCCCAGGACGAGGCTGGAGCCGCACTCGAGGAACTTATCGAGGCACAGGGCTGGACGGTCGCCTCACATGTGGTCGTGCGCGATGACGTCAGCGAGATTGGTGATGCCATTGTGGGAGCCGCCGATGAGTGCCACGCCAATGTCGTGCTCACCTGCGGCGGCACGGGGCTTTCGATGCGCGATGTGGCGCCCGAGGCGACGCGTGCCGTCTGCGACCGCGATGTGCCGGGTATTGCAGAGGCGATTCGCGCGTACTCCATGACCAAGACGCGCCGCGCCATGCTCTCGCGCGCTATTTGCATGCAACGAGGTCATACACTTGTCGTAAACTTTCCCGGTTCTACGAAGGCCGCCCGCGAAAGCTGGGAGGCCATAGCAGACCAGCTGGAGCATGCGGCTCAGATGACAGCGGGCGGCGGACATACCAACTAAGCGGTTTACCTGCGGCGGGGCGACCTGAACGGCTGCTCCGCCTTTGTTTTCCACCGAAGCGACGCCGAGGTGCACGCTAACTCGAAACTATATTCTCTGACGAGAATAATTTCTCACTATCATTATTCGCGCGAAAGTATAATCTGATTGCAGATTATAGCCCGCGGTGGGGTACCCGGGCACAAGGTCCGAAAGGGTTGAATATGTTCGATATGGTTTCTCGCCGCGGATTCGTCTCGCTTTCTGCTGTCGCCGCTGCCGGCCTTGGTCTTGCCGGCTGCTCGGGCAGCAAGACGTCCGAGCCGGCCGGATCCGATGCCGGTTCTGCCAAGGCATCTTCCAAGAAAGCTGTCAAGCTGCAAGTCTTTGCCGCCAACTCGCTTGAGAAGGCTCTGCCCGAGGTCCAAGAGCTTTACACCGACCAGACCGGCACCACCTTTGCCGACACGCAGTTTAAGGCCTCCGGCGACCTCGTTGAGCAGATGCGTGCCGGCGCCACGGTCGACGTGCTCATCACGGCCTCCAAGGGCACCATGGATGACGCCGAGACCGCCGAGCTCGTCGACGCCGACACGCGTGAGGACATGTTCGTCAACGACCTCGTAATCATTCGCGCCGAGGGCTCCGACACCAAGGTCGAGGCCATTGCCGACGTTGCGAACCTGGAAGGCATGATTGCCATTGGCGACGCCAAGACCGTTCCCGCCGGCAATTACGCTAACCAGGCCCTGGCCTCCGTGGGCCTCTACACCGGCATCGAGGGCGACGACGGCGAGTATGCTCCCGAGATCGCCGACAAGGTCGCACTGGCCGATAAGGTCGGCACCGCTGCCGCCTACGTCTCTACAGGCGACTGCGTGGCCGGTTTTGTCTACAGCTCTGATATCTTCCGCTACGACGGCATCGAGGAGGCCTTCGTGTGCCCCGAGGATTCGCACAAGCCCATCGTGTACCCGGGTGCCGTTGCCGAGAGCTCCGAGCATGACGACGAGGCCAAGGCGTTCATCGACTTCTGTCTGACCAACAAGAAAGCTCAGAAGATTTGGGCCAAGTACGGCTTTGAGCTTTCCGAGTAGTGCGGCTTGGCGCGATAATTCCATCGTTTTGTGTCTCACTCCGTCCTTGTATTCGCTTGGAGCTTTTCGTGCTTAATAGATTCCGCATGCTTGTCGCCTGTGCTTTGACCTTCGCGCTTTGCTGGGTGCCGGGATTTGCGTTTGCTGGGGACGCTGAGGACGGAGCCCAGGTTGCCGCGACCGCTCATGGGCTTTCCTATGGGATCGAGGGTTTTGAGCGGTTGGCCAAGGGGACCGCTCGTGCCATGGAGGGCCAGCCTGAGGGCTACCGGTTTCCCGTTGACGAGGACGTGGACCTTGTAGTGGCGCCCGCTGCCGATCGCGTTGTGGTGTGGATATCCTCCAAGGCGGTCGAGAAGTATGGATTGGATCCGCAGGACAACGAGTGCGTATCGGGTCTCAAGGCCCTCGTCTGTGAGCTCGACAGCGCAAACTGCATGGGAGGTGCGCAGCTAGGGGACGTGGATCTTCCTTGGTATGTCACGGCGGAAACAACGTTTGATGCCGGCGGGTATACCTATGGCTTTGACGAGCGTGGTGCGGATGGGGGCCGCTATGTTGTGATTGCATCGGCCTCGGGTGATGCCAAGGGCGGAGCGCGTTGGCTTGATAGCGCTCAAATGGTAGAAGCATCGTCTGTCGTGATGCGGGATGAGCAGGGGCCCTTGACCTCTCTGACTTCCTTTTTGGGCGACATCGACTATCGCCCGTTTTGGGTGTCTATCAAAACGAGCGGCCTTGCCCTGGTGATTGCCTTTGCACTGGGCCTGTTTGCCGCATGGAAGACCATGGGTACCTCGAGTCGCATCAAGGGCCTGCTCGATTCGGTCTTTACGGTTCCTATGGTGCTGCCGCCCACGGTCTGCGGCTTTCTGCTCCTCATGCTGTTTGGCCGCTCGACCGGGGTGGGCCAGTGGCTCATTGCGCACGGCATCTCGATCGTCTTTACCTGGCCCGCGGCGGTGATCTCTGCCGTCGTCGTGTCGTTCCCGCTCGTCTACCGTACGGCGCTCGGAGCCTTTGAGAGCCTCGACATGCAGATGCTCGATGCGGCGCGCACGCTGGGCTGGTCCGAGCGTCGTATCTTTACCAAGCTTATGATGCCGCTCGGCTGGCCCTCGATTGCCGCCGGCACGGTGCTCGCCTTTGCCCGCGCGATGGGCGAGTTTGGTTGCACGCTGTTCTTTGCGGGCAACTACGCCGGTATCACGCAGACCATCCCCATTGCGATTTACTTTGAGTGGATGGGTGGCAATACGTCGGTGGCCCTCTTTTGGGTCGTGGTCGTAATTGCGTTCAGCTTCCTGGTCATCCTGTTCATCAACATGTACACGGCGCATTCACAAAAGTATCGCGAGCGGGGCTTTTCCCATGCGGGGCGCAAGCAGGCCAAAGAGTTTGCCGGACGGGGCGATTCGCTCGATCCGGCGGGCGGCGATGCCTTGCGTATCGATCGCGAGGCGCTGGCCGAGCTCATGCGCGATGAAGCTGCGCCGCAGGGAGGTCGATAGGTCATGTCACTCGTTCTGGATATCAAAAAGCGCTATCCCGGGTTTATGCTCGACATGCAGCTTGAGGCCGGCGAGGAGCGTGTGGCGCTGCTCGGTGCCTCAGGTTGCGGCAAGAGCTGCACGCTGCGCTGCATTGCCGGCGTGGAGACGCCCGACGAGGGCAAGATCGTCGTCAACGGCGTGACCTTTTTTGACTCGGCGGCAGGCATCAACCTGTCGCCCCAGGAGCGCAAATGTGCCCTGCTGTTCCAAAACTATCAGCTGTTCCCTAACATGACGGTGGCAGACAACGTGTGTGCCGGCGTAAAGGACGCGGGCGACGCCGCGGCGCGCAAGCAGCTTGCCGAACGCTACCTGGGCATTTTCGGTCTGGCCGATTTTGCCGACCGCTATCCCGCGCGACTCTCGGGCGGTCAGCAGCAACGTGTGGCGCTTGCTCGCATGGTGGCGGCGCACCCCGGCATCTTTATGTTCGACGAGCCCATGAGCGCACTCGATTCCTATCTTAAGAGCGCGCTTGAGCAAAACATGCTTGACCTGTTCGACGTATGCAACCGCACCGTGCTCTACGTGAGTCACGATATCGACGAGGCGTGCCGTCTGTGCGAGCGCATCTGCGTTATGCATAACGGGCATGTGGAGGAGATCGGCTCCGTCGAGGACGTGGTCCGCCGGCCGCAAACCTTGGCCGCGCTGCGCTTGACGGGCTGCAAGAACACGAGCCGGGCGCGCAAGATCGGCGACGAAGAAGTTGAAGCCCTCGACTGGGGCATGACCTTTAACGTGGGTCGCGAGGTTCCCGATAATGTGGAGTACCTGGGCATTCGCGCAAGCTACTTCCATGTTGACAATCGCGCTGAGCGGGGTCGCAACAGCTACGACCTGCACGTGGCGCGCGTGAGCGACTCGCGTTTTGAGCGCCTGGTGCTGTTGGATGCGCCGCGGGCCGATGCGCCCACCCGTCTTCAGTGGAAGGTCAACAAGGTGAGCATGCCTGTCGACGAGCTGCCGCAAGCAGGCGAGACGCTGCGCATGCATTTTGATGCCAGCAGGATCCATTTGGTTTGTCGATAGCGCTGGGTAATGCCGTCGGGGTATAAGCCTCGGCGGTTTTGTTTGCCGTTCGCTGAATGAGAGATGACAAACTCTTATTAATCAAGATAATAATTTATTAAACGACGGCACACGATGCTGTCGTACGAATGTCAACGGTGTTCGCATGGTCGATGACCGTTGATATAGTTGACATCAACTGGTTAAGGAGGGTGCGCACATGCCGCAGACGACATACATTCGCCGCGTTGCCGCGCGCGCCCTATATATGGCTCGGAGTCGCATATGAGCAGGTATGTTCACGGCTCCGGGAGAGACGACGCACAACTAAATAATCAGCTGCAAAGCAGGTTCCCCAAAATTCCGGGTTTGAGCACGGCCGGGCAATCGCCGTCCGTCGTGCATCGATACCGCTGTTATCCGTTTTTGGTTCGAGAGGGGAACCGTCATGGCTGAAGAATTTGATTTCCATCCGATGTGGGAGAGCCTCGGCATGAATCTTGCCGACCACGACATGCTGCTGGGCGCCGTGGGCCAGATGTACGGCGATATGTTCCTGACGCAGAATAATCGCCCCAAGTCCACGTCCTACCTGGATTTTGTCGCCACCAACATCCACAATGGCCGTATTAAGGAGATGCTCGACAAGAAGGAGGCCGGCGAGGCCACCAAGATCGTCGGTTCGTTCTGCGTCTACGTGCCCGAGGAGATCGTACTTGCCTGTGACGGCATTCCTGTGGGCCTGTGCTCGGGTGCCGACTGGGCGACCGACAAGGTCGAGGAGCATCTGCCGCGCAACACCTGTCCGCTCATTAAGAGCTTTGCCGGCTTTAAGCTGGGCGAGGTCTGCCCCTACATTGAGTCGAGCGACCTGGTGGTGGGCGAGAACACCTGCGATGGCAAGAAGAAGGCCTACGAGTTCTTTGCCACGCAAAAGAACATGTACGTCATGGATATCCCCAACGTGCACGACGAGTCGACGCTCGTGACCTGGAAGGCCGAGGTCAAGAAGCTCGCGGCCAAGATCGAGGACGAGTGCGGCGTCAAGATTACGCCCGAGCGCCTGAAGGCTGCCACCCACGCCGTCAACGAGAAGCGTCGCGCCCTGCAGCGTCTGGCTGCGACCCGCGCTGCCGATCCGGCGCCCATCAGCGGTCTCGACAGCCTGCTGACCGTTCAGGCCGCCTTTATGGATGACACGCCGCGTCTGACCGGAGCCATTAACGATATGGCGGCTGAGTGCGAGCAGCGCGTTGAGGCTGGCGAGGGCGTGGCGCCCAAGGGCACCAAGCGCATCCTGTACACCGGTACGCCCATGGCCGTGCCCAACTGGAAACTGTTCAACCTTATCGAGAAGGCCGGCGGCGTTGTGGTAGGCGAGGAGTCCTGCACGGGCTCGCGCTACTACAAGGACCTGGTCGACGAGTCCGGCGAGACGGTCGACGAGATGCTCGACGCCATCGCCGAGCGCTACTTTAAGATCAACTGCGCTGTCTTTACGCCCAACGACCAGCGTATGAAGGACATTGTCCAGATGGCCAAGGACCTGCATGCCGACGGCATCGTCGACGTGGCCCTGCAGTTCTGCACGCTCTACGAGATGGAATCGTTTGCCGTGGAGAAGGCCGCCGAGGAGGCCGGCATTCCGTTTATGCACATCACGACCGACTACGCCGGCGAGGATGCCGGTCAGCTCCAGACCCGCATCGAGGCCTTCCTGGAAACTATTTAGAGCTATCCGTCCCGGCGGCTTCCCCAGGTACCCGATCTTGCCGTTCAAACCGTCGCTTGCGTACAAAAATACGCGGCGCTCCTCTTTCACGGCAACCTGGGGCACCTGGGAAAGCCGTTTCCTTGGTTGGTTAAAAGGTTTGTTAAGGAGCTATATGTCGGAAAATATTGAGCAGCCGTTGCCGCGCACGTTTGAGGAGTTCAACGAGCAACGCAAGGCGGCGTTTATTCGCGTCAAGGATTACAAGCAGGCGGGTAATCGCCTGGTCGGCTTTTTGTGCAGCTATACGCCGCTCGAGATTATCGATGCCGCGGGGGCCGCAAGTGTCGCTCTGTGTGGTACGTCCGACGAGGTCATTCCTGAGGCCGAGAAGGTGCTGCCGGCAAACCTCTGCCCGCTCATCAAGTCGACGTACGGCTTTGCCTACTCGCAAAAGTGCCCGTTTACGTACTTTAGCGACATGATCATCGGCGAGACCACCTGCGACGGCAAGAAGAAGATGTACGAGTTACTTAACGAGCTCAAGCGCACGCACATTCTGCACCTGCCACAGGGTCGCGATCGCGCCTACGAGCGCGAGGGCTGGTACGAGGAGTGCCGTCTGCTCAAGGAGGAGCTCGAGAACTTCTACGGTATTACGATCACCGATGACGACCTGCGCGCTGCCGTCCGTCGTCGCAATCGCCTGCGTGCTGCCCAGCTCGAGATGTTTGCGCTGCAGGCCAACCAGCCGGCGGCCATGAGCGGCGTCGACCTGATGAGCACTATGTTTGCCGGTACGTTTAGCTTTGATATCGAGGCCTATACGCAGCAGCTGGAGCAAAAGGTCGCCAAGCTGCGCGAGGCCTACGACGCGGGCGAGCGCCCGGTTGCGGCGGATGCCAAGCGCATTCTGATTACCGGCTGCCCGGTGGGCGGCGTGATCAACAAAATCGGCCGCACCATCGAGTCCAACGGCGGCGTGGTCGTGTGCATGGACGACTGCTCGGGCGAGCGCACGGCGGCCATGATGATCGATTCGGAGGCTCCCGACATCCTGCGCGCCATTGCCGACCGCTACCTGGATATCAACTGCTCGGTCATGACGCCCAACGACGGCCGTATGGAAAACACGCTGGCCATGTGCGAGAAGTATCACGTCGATGGCGTGGTGGAGAGCGTGCTCCAGGCGTGCCACACCTTCAACGTTGAGAGTGCGCGCATGCAGGAGGCCGTCGAGGGTGCGGGCATTCCGTACATGAAGATTGAGACCGACTACAGCAACGGCGACATGGGCCAGATCGAGACCCGCATCGCCGCCTTCATCGAAACCCTCTAGCTTCCTCAGGCACCGGATCTTGCTCCTCAAACCGTCGCTTGCGCACCCAAAGTACGCTGCGCTCCTCTTTCGGGGCAATCTCCGGCACATGAGAAACCTAGAGCTAAGGCGCCTGAACGCGCCGCTACCTTTGATGTTTAGATTGGAAGAGAGCCATGATAGGGATCGGGATCGATATCGGGTCTACGGCGGCTAAGGCCGCTGTGGTCGATGGGGAGGGTTCGGTGGCGTGGACGTGCGTGCAGCCAACCGGGTTCTCCTCGGTCGATGCTTCCGAGCGGCTGCGCGAGGCACTGGCAGCGGCGGGCTATGACGTGACGGGCGACGATGTGCGTGTGGTCGCGACCGGCTACGGCCGTGTCGCCGTGCCCTATGCGCACAAGGTCGTGACCGAGATCACCTGCCACGGCACCGGTGCCGTGCGCCTGTTTGGCGATCACGGCACGGTGATTGACGTGGGCGGCCAGGACACCAAGGTCATCCAGCTTAAAGGCGGCCGCGTGGTCAAATTTGCCATGAACGACAAGTGCGCTGCCGGCACGGGGCGCTTTCTGGAGATCATGGCCGACCGCCTAGGCATTTCCCAGCAGCAGATGGCCGACCTGGCGCGTTCCGGCGAGCCCACCAAGATTAGCAGCATGTGCACGGTGTTTGCCGAAAGCGAGGTTATCAGCCTGATCGGTCGCGGTGAGCCGCGCGAGAACATTGCGCGTGGCGTGATCGACAGCGTGGTTTCGCGCGTGGC
>DBFNYT010000145.1:0-5446 GCA_048425625.1 Collinsella sp.
CGTGGCCTACGCCCGCAAGCCCATCCAGGGCACCGTGCTCGGTATCGACATCGAGACCACCGGCCGTGCACCCGAGCGCGGCTATATCATCAACGTGGGCTGGGAGATCATGGAGCTCACCAGCGACGCCGTCCCGCATGACGCCGAGGCACACTACTGCGGCCTGCCCGACATCTACCGCGGCGAGGATGTGCCGCTATCGAACATCCATCACATTACCTGGGACGACATCGACGGCAAAAAACCATTCCGCGAGAACAAGGAACTGCAGAAGCAGCTGCTCAAACTTATGAAGAAGTACCCGTACATGGCGCATAACGCCGCGTTCGAAGACAGTTGGTTCAAGATCCACCTGGACGGTTACGCCGAGGCACGCCGCGCCGGCAAGATCATCGTCATCGACTCGCGCCAGATCTGCCGCAGCCTGGATGCCGACGTCCGCTCGCTCCCCCGCGAGTCCGCGCCCGCCGCGCTCGAGAACTGGGCGCGCCGCCGTGGCACCCTCGCCGCCGACGCCAACGAGCAGCATCTGGGCCTGGACGACACCGACCTCATGCTCCGCACCGTCCAAGCCGAGTTCAACCTCAAGAACCTGTTTGCCAAGTAGAAACGTCTACGACAAACTCCGACGTAGATCACGAGCGGCCTCGCAGCGGGAAACACCGCAGCGGGGCCGCCCTACGTTCCACAGATAGATCTGCCATCACAAATTCTGAACCCCCATTTTGAACGAATCGGCCAATTCCCGACACGTAATTCGTTGTCGGATGGTGATGCATCGGTATCAAATGTGCAGCAATTGAGTATTTATATGCCATAGCTAAGCTGCGAAAACTTTTATTTAGGGCATACCAACCCATAATTGCGTCAAGCTTTTGGACAGCATTTGGTTAGACCTCTAAAACGGCTTTTCCACTCAGCGCCATCAACACGGCATTAGCTGACACGATATATAGCATGAGTATCGTATTGTCACATACCACTGCAAAAGCGGTCTACCAGGCCGCGCATTCGGTGTCTGCGAAAGGCATCGAGTCCTGTAACCCTGCCGCGATTTACGGATCATGTCCCACCGGAACGCTCCTTGACGCAGCCGCAGAATGGCTCACCAAACATGATGTTTCCCTCGACGCAAATGGTTCTCTCGAGGTGATGGTGTTTGATCGCAGGAATGCGCGCTATGCAATGAACTGTCAATGCCACGTATCTTCAAAACGATTCTCGAACTCACGCTTTATAGAGCTCAAAGATGGCATCTTCATTGTTGGCGTTGAGCTTTGCGCACTTCAGGCCGCCACCTATCTTTCTTTTCGCGAACTAGTGGAGTACTACTTTGAACTGTGCGGCGCTTATTCCCTTGGAACCGACTCTTCCACCTCCTATACCGAGCGTTTCGCGCTCACCTCGACCGAGAGGTTAAAGCAGTTCTTTAATTCCATTACCAGATGCGACGGTTTGGCCCTTGCCCGAAAGGCGATCCAATGTGTACGCGACGGATGCCGGTCTCCCATGGAAACGGCATTTGTCATGATGCTAACGCTGCCCAAAAGCGAAGGAGGGCTTGGTATTAAGGGAATTGAGACCGATTACGAGGTGCAGGTCACCGCTGCCGCAAAGAATCTCACGAGACGCAAAAAGTTTTTTATGGATGCGTATCTAAAGAAATCTCGCACAAACATTGAATACAACGGTTTTTATCATGACGCGGAAGAAGACCGCGCCATCGATGAGGAGCGCAAGAATGCACTTGCGTCCATGGGGTACGGAATCATCACCGTCAGCCGTTATTCCTTTATGCATGCCAGCTCTTTTGTTAGGGTCATGGAGGCGATCCAACGAAAAGAGAGCATACGCCCCTCGCGTCTGCCAAAAGACTTTCAAATCATGCAAGAGGACCTGAGACAGTTTGTGCTCAGAAGGTTTATAGAAGAGAAAAAGCGAATTCAGAAGCAGCTCCGCCAGGATTCCGAAGATCGTCAACGAATCGACCTCGAAAAAGCAACACTCGAAGGCATCACGCTGGATGACCCGACAATTAATGAAGTTCCGGCAATCGATGACATGCAGACAGTCGAATCCGACAGCCCATCATTTGCCCAAACAAGCAGCCTCGCGCCCGAGGGCAGGATCTTCGGGGCCGGAAGCTAGACCGGCTAACAAGGTGGGCACCTTAGCGACGTGCAAAATTGCGAGTATTCAGCAGAGCCGGGTGTCTATCACCCTCGAGTGGATCCAAATGTGAAGCGAAATCACTCTTGCGTGAGAGCGTTAGGCAACATTTGAGGAAGAACTCATCGGATTAACACCCTAAGATAACTCTTGAACTGCATTATATGGCCTGCAATAAATTAACGGACCCCCTATCGTTACAGAATACTCCAATTTTTGCACGGCTCAGGGGCACCCACCCCGGCATCGGCTATCAAAACCGCTCACTCCGGGATCTCGTCCACTATTCCCCATCATTTTGTGCAACGAATTACCTGAACGTCATTGACATATGAACATACACTCATATAATTGGAAGCAAGTTATATGAGCGCATGTTCATATGAAAGGATATTGCAATGAGCATCCGCGTTGATGAAACGAAACCCGACACCGAGGCCACCGAGCCAGTGATCCCCACCACCTGCTCGCCCGAGGACCTTCCCGACGAGGAGCTTCTCTACGACCTCGCCGACCTGTTCAAGGTCTTCAGCGACACCACGCGTATCAAGATCCTTTACGCCCTCATGGGCCGCGAGCTCTGCGTGGCAGACATCGCCGAAGCGACCGAAACCTCGCAGTCCGCGGTGTCGCACCAGCTGCGCACACTCAAGCAGTCGCACCTGGTTAAATTCCGGCGCGACGGGCGCAATATCCTCTACTCGCTCGCCGACGACCACGTCTACACCATGCTCAACCAGGGCATGAGCCATATCTGCGAATAGCAACCAACCACGGTACCAGCGCGGCCTGCACCCAAGCCGCAAAAACGGGAAAGGAACCCACCATGAAAAAGCAGTACAAGCTCGATGAGATCGATTGCGCCAACTGTGCGCGCGAGCTTCAGGACGAGTTGGCCAAGCTCGAGGGCGTCAAATCCGTTTCGGTCAACTTTATGACCCAGAAGTTGACGCTCGAGGCCGATGACGCCGAGTTCGACGAGGTGCTCAACCGCGTTGTTGAGTTTACGGCCGACGCCGAGCCGGACTGCGAGATCATTCTCTAGCCCAGGTTTACGCCAACCTGCAAGGCCGCGCTTGCCGCGGCCTTTGCTCGCGAAATTATATGAGCGAGTGTTCATTCATTCAAATGGGAGGATACGAGTCATGGCCACCGCCGACCCCAAAAAGAAAAAGAAGAAGCGCAAGAAAAAAGAATCACTCGAGCATAAGCGCAACCGCATCCTGGTAGCGCTGGGCATTTTTGCCGTGGTGTACGCCCTCGATGAGCTCGGCACCCTCACTGCCGCATTCGGCACCCCGGGCGACATCTACGCCAGCTTTGTGCTGTTCCTCGTGCCGTTTTTGATTGCCGGCTACGACGTACTGCAAAAGGCATTCAATAACATCCGCCGCGGCAAGGCCTTCGACGAGAGCTTCCTCATGGCCGTCGCGACCATCGGCGCGTTTGCCATGGTGCTCTTCCCCGATACCGACCCGCACATGGCCGAAGGCGCCGCCGTCATGCTGTTCTACCAGGTCGGCGAGCTGTTTCAGGCGTACGCCGTGGGCAAGAGCCGCAAGTCGATCAGTGCCATGATGGACATCGCGCCCGACTACGCTAACGTCGAGCAGCCCGACGGCACACTCGAGCAGGTCTTCCCCGATGACATCGCCGTCGGCACCGTGATCGTGGTCAAGCCCGGTGAGCGCGTGCCTATCGACGGCGTCATCGTCGAGGGCGAAACCCAGCTCGACACCGCCGCTCTCACGGGCGAGTCAATCCCCCGCCCCGCCAAGTCCGGCGACGACATCATCAGCGGCTGCATCAACATGACGGGCCTCATCCACGTGCGCACCACCAAGCCCTTTGGCGAGTCCACCGTCGCACGCGTCCTGGAGCTCGTGGAAAATGCCAGCGAAAAGAAGGCGCGCACCGAGAACTTTATCACGCGCTTCGCCCGCGTCTACACGCCCGCCATCACCGGCGCTGCCGCGGTACTCGCGCTCGGCGGCGGCTTGGTCACCGGCGCCTGGTCCGACTGGATCCTGCGCGGCCTGACCTTCCTGGTCGTCAGCTGCCCGTGCGCGCTCGTGATTAGCGTCCCGCTCAGCTTCTTTGGCGGCATTGGCGGCGCCTCCAAGCTGGGCGTCCTCATCAAGGGTTCTAACTACCTCGAGACGCTCGCCGATGTGGACACCGTCGTCTTTGACAAGACCGGCACGCTCACCAACGGCACGTTCTCGGTGGTCGCGGTGCACCCCGAGGCTGGCTATACCGAGCAGTCGTTGCTCGAGGTCGCAGCCCTTGCGGAGTCGTTCTCCGATCACCCCATCGCGCAGTCCGTGCGTGTCGCCTACCAGGGCGAGGTCGACCCCAAGCGCGTAAGCGACTCCACCAACGACGCGGGCCATGGCGTGACGGCGAACATCGACGGCAGGCACGTCGTCGTCGGCAACGCTAAGATGCTCGCAGCGACCGGCGTCGAAGCGCCCAATTGCGAGGTCGTCGGTACGATCCTTCACGTGCTGGTCGATGGCATCTATGCCGGCCACATTGTAATTGCCGACACCGTCAAGGCCGATGCCGAGCAGACGATCAGCGACCTGCACGCCGCCGGCGTCAAGCGCACCGTCATGCTCACGGGCGACCGCGAGGAGGTTGCGGCGTCTGTGGCCAAGCAACTCAGTCTCGACGAGTTCCACGCGCAGCTGCTGCCGGGCGATAAGGTCGAGCGTGTTGAGGCGTTGCTTGCGAGCGAGAACGGCAAGGGCAAGCTCGCTTTTGTCGGCGACGGCATCAATGATGCGCCCGTGCTCACCCGCGCCGATGTGGGCATTGCCATGGGTGCCATGGGCTCCGACGCTGCTATCGAGGCGGCGGACGTCGTGCTGATGGATGACAAGCCGTCCAACATCGCCCGTGCCATCCGTGTGGCGCGCAAGACCATGGCGATTGTTTGGCAGAACATCATCTTTGCGCTGGGTATCAAGCTGCTGATCCTTGTGCTGGCAGCGCTGGGTATCGCCAATATGTGGCTTGCCGTGTTCGGCGACGTAGGCGTGGCGATCATCGCCATCCTGAACGCCATGCGCGCGATGGGTGTCAAGAACCTGTAGCGTCTGTGGTCCTTCCGGCCGGGGCCGGGCTTGGTTTTGAAAACGTCCTCGCGCATGAGGCCCGCCTCGACCCACGCCTCGTAGGCCCTCCTTATGGGCTTGAGCTCCCTTTGGCCCCTCTCCAGCATCGAGATGTACTTCTCGCTGGTTCCCAATATGGACGCCGCCCTCACCTGGCT
>DBFNYT010000146.1:0-6841 GCA_048425625.1 Collinsella sp.
GACGGTAATGCGGCGTTTCTATGGACCTAGTCGTTGGGGACGTTCTTAAACGACTAGTCAAACAAGAACGTCCCCAACGACTACCTGTGTCATATTCAAGCGGCATTCTGTTTTTCGGAATGCCGCTTTCTTTTTATGCTGGTTATTTCGCTTGTGTTGGTGGATATGTCGTGCGCTCTGCGTGTGGCAATATAAGATGGTTAATTGCGTTAAACGGAATTCGATGTTCTTGAGGGTAGGGGATTGAGTTGGGTCGTACTGGGGATATGACGCCGCCTTTGCGTTGGCGGTTGTGTGTTGCTGGTGGGGTGGCGCTGGTTGTGCTGCTTTTTGATCAGCTGACCAAACTTGCGGTTCGTGCCGTGGGCGACGCTTTGCATGTGACTGTTATCCCCGGTGTGATCGACTTTCTATTTGTCCGCAATATCGGTGCTGCCTTTAGCATGGGCGAGGGGCATGGCGTTGCGTTTGCTTTGCTGGCGCTTGCGGTCATTGTCGCCATTGCCGTGTACTTGCTTCGCGCGCCCCAGCTTGCTCGCTTGGAGGTTGTGGGCATGGCTATGGTCGCGGGCGGCGCCATTGGCAACGCGATCGACCGTCTGGCTTTTGGCTTTGTGACCGATTTTATTGCCACCACCTTCATCGACTTTCCCGTCTTCAATGTGGCCGATATCGGCATTACCGTGGGCGTTGTGCTCGCCCTCTTCGGCTACATGTTCTTGAGTCCCGCGGCCCGCGAGGTTGATGCGACTGCCGAGCTCAATGCCCGTGATGAGGCCCGCGCTAAGCGCAAAGCCAAGCAGCGTGGGGAGCGTGCCCGCAAGATTCGCGAAAGGAATGAGCGTTAATGGCCGACATCCATATTCTTGTTGCCGACGATTCCGCTGGTCAGCGTCTTGACGCCTATTTGGGCGCCAACGATGGCTGTCCCACGCGCTCTGCCTGCGCGCATCTGATCGAGGGAGGCGCCGTTGCCGTCAACGGTGAGACTTGTTTCTCTAAAAAGTACGCCGTACGCGCCGGCGATCGCATCTCGGTCGACTTGCCCGAGCCGCACGATCCCACCGATGTGATTCCCGAGGCCATCCCGCTCGACATTCGCTATGAGGACGACTATCTCATTGTGCTCTCCAAGCAGCGCGGGCTGGTGTGCCATCCCGCCCATGGCCACGAGAGCGGCACCCTTGCGAACGCTCTGGTCTACCACTGCGGCATCGACCATCTTGGTACCGTACAGGGTGAGGACCGCCCCGGGATCGTGCATCGTTTGGATCGCGATACCTCGGGTCTCATGCTTGCGGCAAAGGACGACGACACGCAGCGCGCGCTTCAAAATCTCATCCGCACGCGCACGCTCGACCGTCGCTATATCACGCTCGTTCACGGGCACATCGCCATGGACGAGGGCACTATCAACACCGGTATTGCCCGTTCCACGCGCGACCGCGTCAAGATGGCGGTTTCCGATGACCCCTTTGCCCGTCAGGCCATTACGACCTTTAAGGTCCTCGAGCGCTTTGATTCCACGCGTTTTGACGACGGCTATACGCTCGTCGAGTGCCACCTGTTTACGGGCCGCACACATCAGATTCGCGTGCATATGCGCCATATCAACCACGCCTGCGTGGGCGATCCGCTCTACGGCAAGTGCGATGCACGCGCCGATCAGGGTCTGACCAGGCAATTCCTTCATTCCTGGCGTGTTGCATTCGACCATCCCGTGACGGGGGAGCGCATTGAGTGCCGCGACGAGCTACCGTGGGATCTCGCCGCGGTTCTTGACGACCTGGCCCCGCGCTCGCTTGGCCGCACCGCTGCCGGCGACGAAATCGTTCCGCAGCTCGGTCTGCTCGAAGCCTAGCCAGTATTAGGTGGTTTCTTGAACTCGGTAAGCCTGCGGTAAGATATACGGTTGTTTACGTAACGCGTTCTCGGGAGCCTGCATGCTCGCCTTTTTACAAACCAACACACCCATCGTGATCTTCAACCAGATTGTTGTCATGCTGCTCACGGTCTGCTTTCTGTACCAGGTGGTCTTCTTTGTCATTGGCGCTCTTCGTGGCGAGGTCGCGCCTCCCAAGGCCAAAAAACTTCACCGCTATGCCTTCTTCATTGCTGCGCATAACGAGGAAGCCGTAATTGCCAATCTCGTACGCTCCATCAAGGACCAGGACTATCCGTCCGAGCTTATCGAGGTCTTTGTCGTTGCCGACGCCTGCACCGACAACACCGCGCAGCTCGCACGCGAGGCCGGTGCCATTGTTTACGAGCGCAATGACCTGGCCCGAAAGGGCAAGAGCTGGGTCATGGACTTTGGTTTCGATCGCATTCTCAACGAGTATCCCGACACGTTTGAGGGCTACTTTATCTTCGATGCCGATAACGTCATCTCCCGCGATTACGTCTCCAAGATGAACGATGCCTTTGACCAGGGCTTCCATGTGGTCACGAGCTATCGTAACTCCAAGAATTTTGGCAGCTCGTGGATCTCGGCAGCTAATGCTACCTGGTATTTGCGCGAGGCGCGCTTCCTTAACAATGCGCGTAATATCTGTAAGACGTCTTGCGCCGTCTCGGGTTCGGGCTACCTCATCTCCGCCAGTGTTATTGAGGGCATGCACGGCTGGCAGTTCCACACGCTGACCGAGGACATTCAGTTCACTACGTTCTGCGCTATTCACGGTATTCGCATTGGCTATGCGCCTGCGGAGTTCTTTGACGAGCAACCCGTGACGTTCAAGGCATCCTGGAAGCAGCGTATGCGCTGGACCAAGGGCTTCTACCAGGTCTTTTTTACCTATGGCAAGCATCTTGTCAAATCGACGTTCCGCTATCATCGCTTTGCCGCGTACGACATGTTTATGACCATCGCTCCGGGCATGCTGCTGTCCCTGATCTCCATGCTCGCCAACGCGACGTTCCTGATCGTGGGCGGTCTTTCGCATGGTTTCTTGGCTACCGAAGTCGAGATGCAGGCGTGCGCCGCTTCGCTCATTATGACCTTCGCCATGATGTATCAGACGTTCTTTATCCTGGCGCTGCTCACGACTATCTTTGAGTACAAGCACATTCACTGCGCGCAAAAGTGGCGTCTGGTGACTAACCTGTTTACCTTCCCGATCTTTATGTTCAGCTATATCCCCATCACGGTGGCCGCGCTGTTCCTGAAGGTCGACTGGGTTCCTACCCAGCATGCCGTAAACGTCACCCTCGACGAGGTCATGCAAGGCGCCAAATAACCACCACCAAAACCACCGCAAAGGGGACAGTGCACCTTTGTGGTGGTTTTTGCTTTTGCGATGCAGCTTGAGGAGGTGCACGATGTTTTATATTCCGTTTTGGATTTGCATCTTTGCCGGCGCGGCGATTGATGCCCGTCAGCGACGTTTTCCCAATGAGCTTGCCGGTGCGTGTGCGGTGACGGCGTTAGTGGGCGTTTGGCTCGACAAAGGCGTTAACACGGCGCTTGGCCACGCAGGTCTTGCCGTCATCGTGTATCTTGCTCTCGTGCTGACTGGGTCCTTCTGGCGTCGTCTTCGCCAAACCCCGGGCATCGGCATGGGAGATGCTAAGGCACTTTTCGCGCTTTGCACGCTCGACCCTATGGGCGGCATCGTGGCATTTGCCGTCGCGCTCCTGGCCCTGGCCCTCTCCTGCCTCATCACGAAATCGCGCTCCCTGCCATTGCTCCCGTTTTTGGTGCCGATTTTTGCCATAATCGAGGTTGTGGGCTGCACTTTGTAACCGATTGCGCATCCTTCTTAAGGAGCATGCCATGGCAACTAATCAAGAAACGGCCGTCATTAAGGCGCGCATGGACCGTATTCCCTCGGCGTTGTCGTCCGAACTTGTCGAGCGCATTGCCGCCGATCGTGCTTCGGGCTATGTCAACCCGTATCGTTGCAACGACGATCAGGTCATTCGTCGTATTGATCGCGCCGCCGACAAAGGTACGCTTATGCGTCCGGCGTTTATGCGCGATACCGAAAAGATACTTCATCTTCCGGCGTACACCCGTTATGCAGGCAAAACGCAGGTCTTTAGCTTCCGTAGCAATGACGATCTGTCACGCCGCGGTTTGCACGTGCAGCTCGTCTCCCGCATTGCGCGCGATATCGGTCGCGCCCTGGGGCTCAATTGCGATCTGATCGAGGCGATTGGCCTGGGTCACGACTTGGGACACACGCCTTTCGGCCATGCCGGCGAGCGTTTCCTCAACGATATCTATCATGAGCGTACGGGGCGTTATTTTTTCCATAACGTGCAGTCGGTCCGCGTGCTCGACACACTGTACGGCCGCAACGTGTCGCTCCAGACGCTCGACGGCGTGCTATGCCATAACGGCGAGTACGAGCAGCGTGTGTTTGAGCTCTCGGACATGAGCTCCTTTGACCAGTTTGACCAGACGGTTGAGGATTGCATTGCCACGGGCTATAGCGCAATTGGGCATCTGCGTCCCATGACGCTCGAGGGCTGCGTCGTTCGCATCTCGGATATTCTTGCCTACGTCGGTCGTGACCGTCAGGATGCGATCGCGGCGGGCCTGCTGTCACCCGATGCTTTTGATGATGGCCGGGGCGGTGCCTACAACAGTTGGATCCTCACGCATGCCTCCATCGATATCGTTGAGCACAGCTATGGTAAGCCGCGCATCGAGATGAGCGAGGACCTGTTTGAGGAAATCCGCCGAGCCAAGCGCGAGAACTACGAGAAGATCTATAGCAAGGGCGGTATCGAAGGCGATTCCGAGGTGGAGCTGCGCGAGGCGTTCGAAAAGCTCTACGACCGTTGCCTGCGGGATCTAAACAGTGGTGACGAGTCCTCGTACATCTTTAAGCACCATATTTCGCGCATTGAGCAGCAGCTTTCCTACTACGATCGCACCTATGCCTGGCAGGACGACAAGGATCAAGCCGTGGTGGATTATATCGCGAGCATGACGGACGGTTATTTCTGCGAACTGACGAGCAAGCTGTTCCCCGGTCTGGAGTTTCCGCACCGTACCTATATTAACGAACGGTAGTTCGTATATATTCGGTATACTGTTAGTGGAAAACGTTTTTGATTGATACACGGGATGGCTATGGACGACCTTTTTTCTGCTTCGACGCGCGAGCGTTCCTTTCAGAATGCGCCGCTTGCGGTGCGTATGCGCCCCAATTCGCTCGACGAGTATGTGGGCCAGCAAAAGGCCGTCGGTAAGGGCTCATGGTTGCGTGCCGCGATCGAACACGACGTGCTTTCCAGTGTGATTTTGTATGGGCCGGCCGGTACGGGTAAGACGACGCTGGCCCATATTATCGCCAACCATACTAAGAGCGAGTTTGTCGAGGTCAGCGCTGTGACGGGCACCGTGAAGGACTTGCGCCGCGTGATTGATGAGGCCAAGACGCGCCTGAATACCTACGACCGCCGCACCATTCTATTCATCGATGAGATTCACCGCTTCTCTAAGTCGCAGCAGGATGCCCTGCTGCATGCAGTTGAGAACCGTACCGTCATTATGATTGGCGCCACGACGGAGAATCCGTACTTCGAGGTCAACTCGGCACTGTTGTCGCGTGGGCGTGTGGTGGAGCTTGAGCATCTGAAGGATGAGGATATCGCCACGCTTATTGAACGTGCGCTTGAGGCACCGCAGGGCTTGAACGGTAAGTTCTCGGCCGATGAGGATACGGTCAAGACCATCTGCACGCTGGCAGCGGGTGACGCTCGCTCGGCGCTCACGACGCTCGAGCTTGCGAGCGAGATTGCCGTCACGCGTCCCGATACCGAGGGAACGCCAGCGCCCGCGGCGGGGGAGCGCTATCCCATCACCGTGGATGACGTAAAGATCGCCAACCCGCGTCGCGGCTTTACATACGACAAAAACGGCGACATGCACTACGACATCATCAGTGCGTTTATTAAGTCTATGCGCGGTAGTGACCCCGATGCCACGATCTATTGGCTCGCGCGCATGATCGATGCCGGGGAGGATCCTAAGTTTATCGCTCGCCGTATTATGATTCACGCTTCTGAGGATGTTGGCAACGCCGACCCGCAGGCGCTTTTGGTGGCGCATGCCGCGTTTAAATCTGCTGAAGTTATTGGCTATCCTGAATGTCGCATTAACCTTGCACAAGCTGCGCTCTATGTGTGCTTGGCGCCCAAGTCCAATGCGTGCGAGGCCTCGATCGATGCGGCGCTAGCCGATATCCATTCTAGTGGGCTTCGCGAGGTGCCGAGTTATCTGCGCGATCGCCATCGCCCGGGCAGCGATGAATACGGTGTGTATAAGTATCCGCACGATTATCCCGAAGGCTGGGTCGACCAGCGCTATTTGCCCGAAGGCTTGGAACGCGGTGCATTTTGGCAGCCTGCCGGCCGCGGTTGGGAAGAATGGCGCGTAGAGCAAAGTGAACGCGACCGCAGCGGGAATGCACCGAAGTAGCTGCTGATAATTTTGTCCCACGTTGCTGCTCATGGCATGTTCGGTCCCCTTTGGGGTACCATGGAAACCGTCTGTATATCGATTCCTTTGGGAGGCTTGTATGAGTCCCATTCAAATCGCCCTGCTGCTGCTCGCTGTTGCCGGCGTGTGGGCCATCGTTGAGCTCGCGCTTACCCTGCGCAAGACCCGCACCGTTGTCGACTCGCTCGATAAGACCGTTAACGACCTCAACAACACCATCGCCGAGGCTCAGCCTGTGGTGGCAAAGCTCGATGGCGCTGTCGATGAGCTTACGCCGGCGCTTGCCCAGATGGAGCCGCTGCTTAAGTCGAGCAAGACGGCAGTTGATGCCCTTACCTCCAATCTCGTAGAGGTCGAAGCCGTGGTTCGCGACATTTCTGAGGTCAC
>DBFNYT010000147.1:0-13057 GCA_048425625.1 Collinsella sp.
GTCTCCCAGTGCGAGGTTCACCGAAATGGAAGATAATATAGAACATGCGTTCTATATCTGATAGAATAGAATCAAAGGTATATGGGCAACGTGAGCCGGTACGGAGGCCCCCAATGGTACGTATCGGCGAGATGGATGCTTTATTCACAGCAACCGTCACTCAGAGCCCTTAGGCAGGTATGCGCCCCTGCTGGCCGACACCCATAAAGTTCGGCAGACAATCGAGTATCGAATTGGACATGCATGTGCCCAATGGATTGATGTGGAGCGCGAAGATGAATGGCAATCAGATTGTTCTCTTTGAATCCAACGACCGAGAGGTCACGATTCCTGTTGTAATTGACAAAGGAAGCGAAACTGTATGGCTGACCCGAAATGAGATGGCAGCGCTGTTTGATAGGGATGTCAAAACAATCGGCAAGCATATCAACAATGCTTTAAAGGAGGAATTAAGCGACGATGATTCAGTTGTCGCAAAATTTGCGACAACTGCTGCTGACGGCAAAAGATATCAAACTGATCATTACAGCTTAGACATGATATTGTCCATTGGATACCGCGTTAAATCTCAACGCGGTGTTGAATTCCGTCGCTGGGCAACCAATGTGCTCCACAAGTTAATTATTGAAGGACACGTTGAAAACGAACGTAGACTCGAGCAACTAGGGACAGTCGCTCAGATTATCGAACGTCCGCCCGAGGACCTCGGCTCTCGTGAGATACTCGATATCGTTGAGAGCTATATAGATGTCTTTAAACTGCTCGATGAATACGACCGTGAATCTATCGATCGACCCAAAGGGCAAACGGGGATATATACACTTGAATACGAGCTGTGCATGAATTTAATCTCCCAAATGCGCGGACGTTTTGCGAGCGACCTGTTTGGCCTAGAAAAAGACGAGTCCTTCCGCAGCAGCATCTCGATAATCAATCAGTCGTTTGGAGGCCAAGACCTCTACCCATCCGTACAGGAAAAGGCAGCAAATCTGTTGTACTTCATCATCAAAAACCATTCATTTCTCGACGGAAACAAGCGCATCGGATGCAGTCTCTTTCTCTACTATCTAGATCGCAACAGACTGCTTTTTCGAGGCCTAGACAAACGAATCGCAGACAGCACGCTTGTTGCTGTCGCGCTCATGATTGCTGAGTCGAGACCTGAAGAAAAGGAATCTATGGTCTCTCTGGTTATGAACTTTTTGGAGTAGATGAAGAGGCTAGCGGACAACCTCGTATTAAGGGACAGGTTTCAATCTGGCGGTTTTGGAACATCCTCATTTGGGGTCATTCCCTAAATGGGGATCAAAAGATATTGCAAATAAAAAGGCCACTCGATTGAGTGGCCTAGCATTCACGATGGTGGAGACGAGGGGGATCGAACCCCTGACCTCTTGACTGCCAGTCAAGCGCTCTCCCAGCTGAGCTACGCCCCCGTGACAGAGAGTTACTATAGGGGAAGTTAGGGTTGGGTGCAAGGGGGAATTTTGGATTGATTCTCCGCCTTACGGGTTTTCCTGGGACGGGGCAGAAATAATCACTCTACGAGCGATTATTTCTATCCGCCGTCCCGATAAAACCCTGATGCGATGGCCCTTACTTGTAGAGGTAACCGATGGCAGTGCCGGCGTGGACCTCGATCTTGGCTGTTCTTCTTACTATGTTGCTGATGCCGGTGTCGGCTAGTGGGGCTAATGGGGCGTGATCAAGCTCCCACTCTAGGCCGTGTTCGCTGACCTCGGTGTTGGGGGCGATGGCGATGATGGAGAAGGTCTTGCCGTTGGCGCCTTCTATGGTCCAGGATTCGCCTGCGTGGAGAATCCTCGCTGTGGTTTCGTCTTCGCAGATCCAGACGGGGGCGTCTTTGTAATTGGCTAGTAGGCCCAGCACGCTCAACGCCATATCGGGGCGGCCTCCGGTGGCGCAGGTTGTTACCAGTTCGCTGGCTGGCCAGCGGCGGCGGATGGTGTCTAGGGCTAGGGCCAGATCGGTGTAGTTCTTGTAGGGGTTGTGGCGTTCGACTTCGAAGTCTTTGGCGGCATCGACCAAGGCGCGGCCTTCATCGCTTACCGTGTCGCCGTCACCAACGTATACGTCGCAGCGCAGTCCTGCGCCCAGCAGAGCATCCAGGCCGCGGTCTACGGCAACAACGTGGTCGCACTCCCCTGTCAGTCGGCTCAGAAGCTCCGCACTCGCCACCATCGGTGAGCCGCATACTATTAATACTTTCTCGGACAACGCCCTCGCCTAGCCCTCAAACTCAAGAACGCGCGCAAGGTCCAGCTCTTCATAGCTGTCGATGAAGATCTCACAGTTGTCGCGAACGTCATCTCGATCCGTGTGCCCCAGCGGGTCGTAAATGCCTACGCGCTTAAAGCCCGCGGTCCCGGAGCTCTTAAGGCCAAAGGCAGCGTCCTCAAAAACCCATGCGATATCAAATGCATGCCCACGGCGTTCTTCCAAACGACGCAGCGCCAGCTCATACACATCCGGAAAATGCTTGGAGCGGCCTGCCTCGCCCGTGGTGGTAATAAAGTCCATGTACGGCGCAACGCCGGAGCCATCCAGTGCTGCCTGCACAAGCTCGGCCGTGGTAGACGTTGCCACGCACATGGCAACACCGGCCTCCTGGGCCTGCTGCAAAAACGGCAGCAACCCGGCAATCGGTGCGACCTTCGAGTATCCCTCGAGCAAAATCCCACACAGCTCTTCGTACAGCTCGGGACCTTCTTCCTTAACACCCCACAGATCGTGGTAGGCCTGGCACTCATCCTCAAGCGACAATGGGCCAAAATCGGCAAAGTCCTCGGGCTTCACGTCCACCCCGTGGCGGCGCAATAACTCGGGCTGGGCGTAGCTCCAAACGGGGGTGCTATTAACCAACGTGCCGTCGCAATCGAAAATAAAAGCAACGTTGGGGGCTGCGGTCTGGGACATAAACGAACCTTTCGATGTCAAATGGTAAACATCCTGCTAAAAGCGTTTTACCAAACGTCAATCGTACAATCTAAAAACCCTAATTGGTAAAACTGTCAAGGGTTTTACCACGGCAATTCTGCCAGTGGTATAAACATGTCGCTTACCGATTAAACGCCCCCGCAAATCCGCTTTCGTCCATAAAACTAACGTACAGGTGTTATCGTAGTTTCTGCCGAAAGTTCCACCGAGCACGCGAGGTGGAACGAATCATAGAACTATCGCCGTCCCTTCGATTCGTGCAGCCTTGGACCTTTCGCATCTAGTCACCAAGGCAACACGCTGCCGCGTCATGATGGGATCAAACGTGAGCGATACAAAGCTAAAGCCAGCAACCAAAAAGCCCGCTACCCGTAAAGCCGCCCCGCACGCACCGGAGCTCACCAAGGACGATGTCTACCTATTTGGCATCGGTACGTGGGAGCGCAGCTGGGAAAAGATGGGCGCGCACCCCGACACGCAGAACCGTACGCGCGGCTGGCGCTTTTGCGTTTGGGCGCCCGACGTTAAGAGCGTCCATGTCATTGGCGAATTTAACGACTGGGATGAGCAAGCCAACCCGCTGGTGCCCATGCATACGAGCGCTATCTGGGAAGGCTTTATTCCTGGCGCCGAGCAGGGCCAGCTCTATAAATACCTCATTGAGACCAACGAGGGCGAGAAGCTCTACAAGGCCGATCCTTATGCCTTTAAGGCCGAGTGCCCTCCGGGTACCGCGAGCGTGCTGTGGACACTCGATGGCTACAAGTGGAACGACGCCGGGTGGCTCAAGCGCCGCGCCGACCACAACCACATGTCGCAGCCGCTCAACATCTACGAGGTGCATGTTGGCTCGTGGAAGCGCCACGGCGACGCGCCACAGGGCGAGCCGGACGAGTACGGCAACTACCCCGGTCCCATGGATCCCTTCCCAGCGCAGCGCGGCGAGTTCTATACCTACGACGACCTGTCGGTGGAGCTCGTGGACTACGTGCGCGACATGGGCTACACGCATATCGAGGTCATGCCGCTGATGGAGCATCCTTTCGACGGCTCCTGGGGCTACCAGACGACCGGCTACTATGCCGCCACGTCGCGCTACGGCAACCCGCAGCAGCTCATGCACTTTATCGATGCGTGCCACGAGGCCGGCATCGGCGTAATCATGGACTGGGTGCCCGGCGGTTTTTGCGCCGACTCCCACGGCCTAGCCACCTTTAACGGCCACATGCTGTTTGAGCACGAGATTCACCCCAACTGGGGCACGCATAAGTTCGACTTCGCCCGTGGCGAGGTCCGCTCCTTCCTGGTCTCCAACGTGCTGTATTGGCTCGAGAACTTCCACGTTGACGGCATTCGCATGGACGGCGTGTCCAGTATGCTGTACCTCAACTTTGGCATCGATGATCCCGGCCAAAAGAAGTTCAACAAGTACGGAACCGAGGAGGACCTGGACGCCAGCGCGTTTATCCGCCAGGTCAACTGCGCTGTGGAGGCGTACTACCCCGACGTGATGATGATGGCCGAGGAGTCCACCGCGTGGCCGCTCGTGACCTATCCCCCGCAGGACGGCGGCCTGGGCTTCCACTACAAGTGGGACATGGGCTGGATGAACGACACCCTGCACTACATGCAGACCGATTTTCCGTGGCGCCCCGGCAACCACGGGCTGCTTACGTTCTCCATCATGTATGCCTTTACCGAGAACTTCATCTGCCCGCTGAGCCACGACGAGGTCGTGCACGGCAAGTGCTCGCTGATCGGCCGCATGCCGGGCGACTGGTGGCGCCAGTTTGCCGGCCTGCGCACGCTGGCCTTCTACCAGATGACGCATCCCGGTGCCAAGCTCAACTTTATGGGCAACGAGATCGGCCAGTTTATTGAGTGGCGCTACTACGAGTCCATCCAGTGGTTCCTGACCGAAGAGTACGAGACCCACCGTCATCATCAGGCGTTTATCAAGGCGCTCAACCACCTGTACACCGCCGAGCCCGCCCTGTACGAGCGCGGCTACACCGACGACGGCTTTACCTGGATTGACGCGGATAACTCCAAGCAGTCCATCGTGAGCTTTGTGCGTCAGGGCGAGGACGTCAATGACGACCTGGTGATCCTGATCAACTTTGATCCGGCGAGCTACGAGAGCTTCCGCGTGGGCGTGCCGCGCGAGGGTGACTGGGAGGTCATCTTTGATTCCGACCGTCCCGAGTTTGGCGGCAGCGGCTATGCCGGCGAGGAGCCCTACACCTGCTCGAGCGAGCCCTATCCCTGGAACGGGCAGATGGACTCCATCGAGATTAAGGTGCCCGGTCTGGCTGGCGTGGTGCTTAAGCGCCGCGGTCCCAGCAGCTATAAGCCGCCCGTGGTCGAGGAGCCCAAGAAGGCAACGCACAAGCGAGCGTCCTCGGTGAAGCCCAAGGCCGCGGCTGCTAAGAAGGCTCCGGCTAAGGCGAAGGCTGCCAAGCCCGCTGCCAAGGCTTCGGCCAAGTCCGCCACGGCCAAGAAGGCAGCCATAAAAAAGGCTGCTCCCAAGGCCAAGGCAGCTGCTGTTAAGGCTCCTGCCAAGAAAGCGTAACAAAGCCGTTACCGCTGTAATTACCCGCCCCACCGGGGCGTAGGATGTAAGTCATAACCGTTCCGGGAGATATCCCCGGGGGAAAGGAACGTATGAATAAGATCTTCGACAACAAGCAGGAGTTTACCGAGCTCTATCGCGATGCCGTCATGAGCATCAGTGGCAAGAGTGTTGAGGCCGCCAGCGACCTCGACCGCTTTAACGCCCTGGCCAAGCTCGTGGCCGAGAAGGCACGCACCGTTGCCACCAAGAGTGACGCCCGTGCGGCCGCCGAGGGCAAAAAGCGCGTGTACTACTTCTCGATCGAGTTTTTGATCGGCCGCCTGCTCGACAACTACCTGCTCAACTTTGGCGTGCGCGACATGGTCGCCGAGGCGCTCGACGATATGGGTTTTGACCTGTCCGTCATCGAGAACCAGGAGCCCGATCCGGCTCTGGGCAACGGTGGCCTGGGCCGTCTGGCCGCATGCTTCCTTGATTCCATGGCCGCCGAGGGAATCGCCGGCTACGGCAACGGCATGCGCTACCGCTACGGCCTGTTTAAGCAGGAGATCGTCAACGGCAGCCAGGTCGAGGCCACCGACGAGTGGCTCACCCACGGCTATCCCTGGGAGGTCCGCCGTCAGGACAAGGCCGTGACCATTAAGTTTGGTGGCCATGTTGAGGGCTTTGAGGAGAACGGCCGCACGTTCTACCGCACGGTGGACACGCAGGATATCCTGGCCGTTCCCTATGACATCCCCGTGGTGGGCTATGCCGGCGAGACCGTCAACAAACTGCGCGTTTGGGCCGCTGAGCCGGTCGAGGAGCACTTTGACCTGGAGGCCTTCAACCGCGGCGACTATGCCCTGGCCGACGCCGAGCGCGCCGAGGCCGAAGCCATCAGCGCCATCCTCTACCCCAACGACGCCGGCGAGCACGGCCGTCTGCTGCGCCTGAAGCAGGAGTACCTGTTTGTCTCGGCCGGCATCTACAGCCTACTCGACACCTTTGAGAAGGAGCACGGCGAGAACTGGGATCTGCTGCCGCAGTTTGTTGCCATCCACACCAACGACACGCACCCGGCCATGTGCGGCCCCGAGCTCATGCGCATCCTGATCGACGAAAAGAAGCTCGAGTGGGACGACGCCTGGAACATCGTGACGCAGGTCGTGAGCTACACCAACCACACCATCCTGCCCGAGGCTCTGGAGAAGTGGCCCATCGGCACGTTCTCCAAGCTCCTCCCCCGCGTGTACCAGATCATCGACGAGATCAGCCGTCGTTGGCACGAGTCGTTCGACACCACGCAGGAGGGCTGGCAGGAGCGTCTGCGCCAGACCGCCATTCTGTGGGACGGCGAGATCCGCATGGCCAACCTGTCCGTGATCTGCAGCCACAGCGTCAACGGCGTGGCCAAGATCCACTCCGACATCATCAAGAACATCGTGCTCAAGGACTTCTATGCCCTGACGCCCGAGAAGTTCAACAACAAGACCAACGGCATCTCGCACCGTCGCTTCTTTGCCGAGGCCAACCCCACCTACGCCAAGCTCGTGACCGAGGCCATTGGCGACGGCTGGCTCAAGGACGCCTTTGAGCTGGAAAAACTCAAGGAGTTCCAGAACGACACCGAGTTCCTCAAGGCCGTGGGCGCCTCCAAGCGCGCCAACAAGGAGCGTCTGGCTGCCTACGTAAAGGCCGAGACCGGTCTGGTCATTGACCCCAACACCGTCTTCGACGTTCAGGTGAAGCGTTTCCACGCCTACAAGCGCCAGCTCATGAACATCATGAAGGTGATGGACATCTACAACCGTCGCATCGCCGATCCCAACTTCCATGTGACGCCGACGACCTTCATCTTTAGCGGCAAGGCGGCCTCGAGCTACACCTTCGCCAAGGAGACCATCCGCCTCATTAACTCCGTGGCCGACGTTATCAACAACGACCCGCGCGTCAACGAGGTCATGAAGGTCTGCTTTATCCCCAACTTCCGCGTGAGCAACGCCCAGCTCATCTACCCCGCCGCCGAGATCTCGGAGCAGATCTCCACAGCCGGCAAAGAGGCCTCGGGCACGTCCAACATGAAGCTCATGATGAACGGCGCCATTACGCTGGGCACCCTCGACGGCGCCAACATCGAGATCGCCGACCTGGCTGGCCGCGAAAACGAGGCCATCTTTGGCCTGACCGCTCCCGAGGTCGAGCAGCTCTGGGCATCCAACAGCTACTTTGCGTGGGATACCCTCAACGGCGACCGCGAACGTCTGGGCCGCGTGATGGACGAGCTCAAGGACAACACCTTTGCGGGTCTTTCGGGCAACTTCGAGAGCATCTACAACGAGCTCATGAACAACAACGACCCCGACCTGGTCATGGCCGATTTCCGCAGCTATGTGGATGCGTGGGAGAAGCTCACGGGCAGCTACGGCGACCAGGAGACCTGGAACCGCAAGGCGCTGCTCAACACCGCCTCGAGCGGCTGGTTCTCGAGCGACCGCACCATTCGCGAGTACCGCGACGAGATCTGGCACGCATAAGCGCGCGAGCTCCCTTTGCCAGCACGGCATTACTCGACGGGCGCGACCGAGCGCCGCGCCCGTCGCTAATGGGTTTAGAAACATCGATGACAGAAGGAGAAATCGATGAGTAAGAAAGAATGCATCGCGATGCTCCTCGCAGGAGGACAGGGCAGCCGATTGGGGGCACTCACCCAAAAGATCGCTAAGCCGGCGGTTAGCTTTGGTGGCAAGTTCCGCATTATCGACTTTTCGCTGTCCAACTGCTCCAACTCGGGCATCGACACGGTGGGCGTTCTGACGCAGTATCGCCCCTACCTGCTGCATGCCTATGTGGGCTCCGGCGAGGCTTGGGATCTGGACAGCCGCGACGGCGGCGTGTCGATCCTGCCGCCGTACGAGACGCAGACCGGCGGCGCCTGGTATGCGGGCACGGCCGACGCCATTACGCAGAACCTCGACTACATCAAGGCCAACGACCCCAAGTACGTCCTGATTCTTTCGGGCGACCACCTGTATCGCATGGACTACCGCAAGATGCTCAAGACGCACATTGAGAACAACGCCGATCTTACGGTGAGCGTTATGCCCGTGCCGTGGGAGGAGGCCAGCCGCTTTGGCATCCTGACCACCGACCCCGAGGACGGCCGCATCACCAAGTTTACCGAGAAGCCCGAGAAGCCCGATTCGAACCTCGCTTCCATGGGCATCTACATCTTCTCGGCCGACGTTCTGATCGAGGCCCTCGAGGAGGACGCTCTGGACCAGCGTTCGAGCCACGACTTTGGCAAGGACATCATCCCCAAGCTGCTCGGCGAGGAAAAGCGTCTGTACAGCTACGAGTTCCACGGCTTCTGGAAGGACGTCGGCACCATCGCCAGCTTCCACGAGACCTCGATGGACCTGCTGGGCAACAACCCCGAGTTCGACCTGTTCGACAAGCACTTCCCCATCATGTCCAACATCACCACGCGTCCGCCGCACTATATTGGTCCCGACGGCCGCCTGGACGACTGCCTGGTCTCCAACGGCTGCAAGATCTACGGCACCGCTCGCCACTCGATCCTTTCGACCGATGTCATCATCGAGGAGCGCGCCGTAGTCGAGGACTCCGTGTTGCTGCCGGGTGCGCACGTTAAGAGCGGCGCGCACATCTGCCGCGCTATTTTGGGCGAGAACTCCACGGTCGAAGAGGGCGTGAAGCTCGGCTCTGTCGATACCACCAAGGATACGGCCGTCGTTGGAAATGACGTCGTTATCGGGAAGGGGGAATGATCCGATGATCAATCGCAAAGCCATCGGTTACATCACCGCTAACTACTCTTCGACCTACGGCAGCGTGCTGCTCAAGGACCGCCCCATCGCGTCCGTCCCGTTTTTGGGCCGCTACCGCCTGATCGACTTTCCGCTGTCCAACATGATGAATGCCGGCATCAAGACCGTCGGCGTCGTCATGCCGGGCAACTACCGCTCGCTGATCGACCACGTGGGCTCGGGCAAGGACTGGGGCCTGGACCGCAAGAAGGGCGGTCTGTTCATGGTGCCCGGCAACGCGTATGGCACCACCAAGGGCGGCATGCGCTTCTTGC
The DNA here is from genome assembly GCA_048425625.1 of Collinsella sp. Classification (GTDB taxonomy): domain Bacteria; phylum Actinomycetota; class Coriobacteriia; order Coriobacteriales; family Coriobacteriaceae; genus Collinsella. The sequence continues at coordinate 9,618 of DBFNYT010000147.1, forward strand.
TGCGCGACATCATCTCCAACAAGACGCTGTTCCAGCGCTCGGACAAGCCCTATGTCGTGATGATGGGCACCAACATCATCTTTAACATGGACCTCAACACCATCATCGAGGCGCACGAGAACTCTGGCGCCCAGATGACCGTGGTGTACTGCAAGGCTACGCGCAATGTTGATGACGAGACCAAGCTCGAGATTAACGAGAACGGCCGCCTGACGGGCGTGAGCGCCGGCGTCGTGTATGGCGACAACGCGTCTATGGACTGCTGCATCGTCAACCGCGAGACGCTGCTCGAGATTATCGACCACTACCAGGCCGCCGACTATCTGGACCTGCTCGAGGCGCTCCAGGGCGACTTTGGCAACATCGACGTGTGCAGCTACGAGTACAAGGGCGAGGTCGTGGGCGTGTTTAGCGAGAAGTCGCTGTATCGCCGCAGCATGGACCTGCTCGACCAGACCGTCGCCGACCAGCTCTTCGATCCCGAGCGCCCGATCCTGACCAAGGCTCACGACGTGCCGCCTTCGCGCTACGCGACCGGCAGCCACGCCTGCAACTCGATCATCTCGGCCGGCTGCATCATCAAGGGCACCGTGCGCAACTCGATCCTGTCGCGCGGCGTTGTGGTTGAGGAAGGCGCCTCGGTGACCAACTCGATTATCAACCAGAGCTGCGTCATCAAGAGCGGCGCTCGTGTTGAGAACGCCATCCTGGACAAGAACAACATGGTGCCCGTCAACACCGAGCTTCGCGGCACGCCCGAGAACATCCTGGTGCTGGGCAAGGCCCCGTTAACTTCCGATACCACCATCGCTCGTTAACATTGGCGTCGCATAATCGCACGTAAACTGAAGAATAGCCGCCCGGTTAGTGCCTGGCGGCTATTCTCGAATTGCAACATGGGAGACAATATGGCAGAAACCAGCAAAAAGATGCAGATCGTGTTTGCCTCGGCCGAGTGCGCACCGTTTGTTAAGACCGGTGGCCTGGGCGACGTGGCAGGCTCGCTGCCCTCGGCGCTCGTGCGCGCCGGCGCCGAAGTCATCGTAATGGTGCCCAAGTACGCCACCATCAAGGACGAGTACAAGGCGCAGATGGAGCACTTTGCCGACTTTTACGTGAGCCTGGGCTGGCGCAACGAGTATTGCGGCCTGGAAAAGCTCGAGCACGACGGCGTCACCTATATGTTCATCGATAACGAGCGCTACTTTGCGCGCGACTATCCGTACGGCTTCTTTGACGACGGCGAGCGTTTCGCGTTCTTCTCCAAGGCCATCACCGAGAGCCTGCAGCACCTGCCGGCCGGCTTTGAGTGCGATATTCTGCACTGCAACGACTGGCAGACGGCACTGGCGCCCGTGTTCCTGCGCGAGTTCTACCAGGGCCTGCCGCTGTACGACCGCGTCAAGACCGTGTTCTCGATCCACAACGTGGCGTTCCAGGGCCAGTTTAGCGACACCGTGATGGAGGACATCCTGGGTGTGGCGCACATTCCGGCTGCCGCCTCGCAGCTACGTTGCGACGCCTGCAGCATCAACTACATGCTGGGCGCGCTGCGCTATGCCGACGCTATTACCACGGTGAGCCCCACCTATGCGGGCGAGATCCAGACGCCCGAGTTTGGCGAGGGCCTGGACGGCGTGCTGCGCGAGCGCTCTTACGCGCTGCAGGGCATTCTGAATGGCATTGACGTCGCGGGCTTTGACCCGGCGACCGACAAGCGCATTGCCGCCAACTACACCGTTGAGGACCGCTCCGGCAAGGCCGTTTGCAAGGCCAAGCTGAAGGAGGAGCTGGGCCTCGAGGTCCGCGACGACCGTCCGCTGATGGTGATGGTCACGCGCCTGACGCGTCAGAAGGGCATGGACCTGGTCATGTACGCGCTCGACCGCATTCTGGCCGGCGGCGTGCAGGTGGCGGTGCTGGGCACCGGTGACCGCGACTACGAGGACGGCCTGCGCTACTTCCAGGACAAGTACCCCGGCACCATGGCCGCGCGCATCGAGTTCGATCCTGCGCTGTCGCAGCGCATGTACGCTGCCGCCGACATGTTCCTGATGCCTTCGAAGTTTGAGCCCTGTGGCCTGTCGCAGATCATCGCCATGCGCTACGGTACCCTGCCCATCGTGCGCGAGACCGGTGGTCTGAAGGACACTGTGATTCCGTACAACGAGTTTACCGGCGAGGGCACGGGCTTCTCGTTTAGCAACTTTAACGGCGACGAGATGGGCGATGCGGTGTTCCGCGCGGCGCGTCTGTTCTGGGACAACCGCGATGCCTGGAACCAGCTGGTCACGCAGGCCATGAGCCAGGACTTTAGCTGGACGCGCTCGGCAGACAAGTATCTGGACCTGTATTTCTTTATGCATCCGGAGATTGAGAGACCGGCGGCTGTTGTCGACGAGCCTGAGGCTGTTGCTGAGCCGGCGTCCGCTGAGGAGCCCAAGGCCGAGGAGAAGCCGGTTGAGGCTGAGACCGCAAAGGCTGAGCCTGAGGTGAAGGCTGAAGTTGCTCCTGAGGCAGAGGCCGAGGTCAAGCCTGCTGCAAAGCCCGCAGCTAAGAAGGCCGCGGCCCGCAAGACGACCGCCAAGAAGGTTACGACGACCAAGGCCGCCGCGACTAAAACCACGGCTGCCAAGGCAACGACCACGCGCAAGCGCACGACCGCCGCTGCCAAGAAGGTCGCCGAGGCCGAGGCTGCTCCCGAGGTAAAGGCCGAGGTCGCAGAGGCCAAGCCGGCCGCCAAGGCTCCGGCAAAGACCGCTGCCAAGAAGACGACCACAACCGCCAAGAAGGCAACAGCTGCCAAGAAGACCACGGCAACGAAGTCGACGGCCGCTAAGGCTACTGCGACCAAGGCCGCTCCGAAGGCTGCCGCAAAGCCCGCCGTCAAGGTCGAGGAGGCAGCCGCCGAACCCAAGGCCGAGGCAGCAGTCGAGGCCAAGCCGACCGCCAAGACCACCACGCGCAAGCGCGCAACGACGACGGCCAAAAAGACCACGGCCAAGGCTGCCGCTCCCAAGGCAGAGGCTAAGGCCGCCGCTGTCAAAGAGGAGCCCAAGCCCGCAGTAAAGGCCAAGCCGGCACCGAAGCCCGCTGAGGTCAAGACCGCTCCGAAGGCTAAGGCAAAGGCCGAGCCTAAGGCCGAGCCTGCCAAGAAGGCCCCGGTCTCCCCCGCCGCCGCGACCGAGGAAAAGGCTCCGACCAAAAAGACCTCCGTCCGCAAGGCAACGGCCACCCGCAAGCGTCGCTAGCCCACAGACGATCCAAAACCTCATCAAACCCTAAGCAAGGGGCGCTCCAACCGGGCGCCCCTTCTCTGTAGGTATTGGTAAAACGATTTTCTAGGACAACCGTTCGCCGATGGTAAACGGATGTTGTTTATACAGCCTGTGTACAAAAGATATACTTACAACTTGTGCGTAAAGCCATGGCCCGCAGGC
>DBFNYT010000148.1:0-5566 GCA_048425625.1 Collinsella sp.
CCGATAGCGCTCATTACGATGCAATCATAGTATCGCCTTACGTTAGTAACGTCAAACGTTTCTATAGACTTACATCTCTATTATATCGTACGTTTGTTCGTGTTTTCTAGAACAAATAGTCCTTCACGCCTTAGTCAAGCGAAAGTAATCGTTTGTAGACATCGAGGCCTTTGAGTAGGATTTCCTCGTCGAAGAGCATGCTATCGGTATGCAGAGCGCTTGTGGCATAGGCGGGGCAGCCATCCGAATCACTCGGGTTGTCTTGGTCCTCTGGCATACCCGTGCCCAGCAAGAAGAACACGCCCGGCAGATGGCGCTGATAGAAAGCAAAGTCCTCGGCAATTAACAGCGGCTCCTCTACAAGCTGCAGCCCGGGCAAGGCAGGCGTGATGTTGGCAAACAGCTCGGGGTCGTTATCGACCGGTGGATAGCCCTCGGCAAAGTCGAGATCATACGTGCAGCCCGTTGCGGTGCACGCCTCGTCGAGTACACGGCGTACGCCCTCGCGCGCACGGTCGAACATGTCGTCCGTAAACACGCGCAGGCTACCGGCAACATGGGCCTCCCCCGCCACGGCATTGCAGACGGTGCCTGCCTGGAGCAGACCGAACTTGCCGATGCAGGGCTCGTCGGCACCCAGCTCGTCCATCAGCTCGCGTTCGGCAACCAAGAACTTGGCCGCCGCCAGCGCGGCATCGTGCGATTCCTCGACCGGAACGCCGTAGGTCTTGGCGATATGGGTGCTCGTGCCATGGATATGAATGTGTGTCTCGCTCGAGCGCGCCAGCAGCGGACCGAAGCAGCTCGCCAACGTGCCGGCGGGCAAATCGGGCCATACGTGGAAGCCGAAGATGCGGTCTGCCCCGTAGCGCTCAAACACGCCGCTCTCGCACACCGTCTTAGCACCACCGGTCGTCTCCTCGGCTGGCTGAAACACAAAGAGCACGTTGCGCTTGATGAAACCTGGCTGCTCACGGATCGTACGGTCGACAAAAGTCGCTGCCGCGAGCGCCATGGCCATGTGGCCGTCGTGGCCGCACGCATGCATCTTGCCGGGATGCGTCGAGGCAAAGGCCGCGCCCGTTGACTCCGCGATGGGCAGGGCGTCCATATCGGCGCGAATCGCCGTGGCATGCGTAGCGCCCACACCGGCATAGAAGAAGGCGCAGACGCAGCTCGGACAGGGGTGGATCACCTCGCAGGCAAGCGGAGCGAGCACACCCTCGATATAGTCAATGGTTTGCGCAAGATCGAAGTCGAGCTCCGGAATGCGATGCAGGTCGCGACGATAACGACGGAGTTCTTGGAGCTCGGTCATAGGGATTCCTTTCATGGGACAACTTGTTGTCCCCTATTGTGACGCAGGATTGTGGCGCCCTTGTTTCTAGCATGATGCTGCATTTTTTAAACGTTATATACGAATACTCTTGTTTGGTAAAGTGCAACGTGGTAGGGTCTTTACCACTTGATAGAGGCGCGGGCACGAAGATCCGCGGGCGAGTCGGCAGACTTTGACCCCGCGAGGAGGCGAAACCCGCCGAACTGGGCTTTTCGGGCACGAACAGCCTGGTGGGCCTGTGGGAAACACCCACAGGACTGTCTGCAGCAATGCGGGAGCGCTATCCGGACATTGGGTCCACGCTATGCGGATTCGATGCGCCGATGGCGCCGTCTGGATAGCGAGGTTTACGGGACATGGCATTGACCCCCAACGAGGCATATGCGGCAAAGCAGCCGTTTGTGGACAAGGAGACGCTCGAGCACATCGTCGAGCAGTTCCCTACGCCGTTTCACCTATACGACGAGGCGGGCATCCGCCGCAACATGCAAGAGGTGCGCGACGCCTTTGCGTGGAATCCGGGGTTTAAGGAGTATTTTGCCGTCAAGGCCAATCCCAACCCGGCACTCATCTCCATTCTCAACGAATACGGCTGCGGTTGCGATTGCTCAAGCTATACCGAGCTCATGATCGCCCGCTCGCTGGGTATCACCGGCCACGACATCATGTTCTCGTCCAACGACACGCCGGCGGCGGACTTTGCCCTTGCCGATAAACTGGGCGCCATCGTCAACTTCGACGACATCAGCCACATCGAGTTCTACGAGCGCGTCGCAGGCCCCATCCCCAAGACGGTCAGCTGCCGATTTAACCCGGGCGGCTTGTTCCAGCTTTCCAACGGCATCATGGACAACCCGGGCGACTCAAAATATGGCATGACCACCGAGCAGCTCTTTGAGGCCTTCCGCATGCTCAAGGCCAAGGGCGCCGAGAATTTTGGCATTCATGCCTTCCTTGCCAGCAACACCGTCACCAACGACTACTACCCCAAGCTCGCGCGCATCCTCTTTGAGCTTGCCGTGCGTCTGGAGCGCGAGACTGGTGCGCATGTCGCCTTCATTAACCTATCCGGCGGCGTGGGTATCCCCTACCTGCCCGAGCAACAGGCGAACGACATCCACGCCATCGGCGAGGGTGTACACGCAGCCTACGACGAGATTCTGGCTCCCGCCGGCATGGGCGATGTGGCGATCTGTACCGAGATGGGCCGCTTTATGATGGGCCCCTATGGGTGCCTGGTCACCAAGACCATTCACGAAAAGCAGATCTACAAGGACTATATCGGCGTGGACGCAAGTGCCGTCGACCTCATTCGCCCTGCCATGTATGGCGCCTACCACCACGTTACGGTGATGGGCCAGCCGGGTAGCCCCGACAAGACTGCGGCACCGGTCACGAACACGTACGACATCACGGGCAACCTGTGTGAGAACAACGACAAGTTCGCCATCGACCGCGAACTGCCGCAGATCGATATGGGCGACTTGCTCGTGATCCACGATACCGGCGCGCACGGCTACTCCATGGGCTACAACTATAACGGCCGCCTGCGCTCCGCAGAGGTGCTGCTGCGCCCCGATGGCTCGGCCGATCTCATTCGCCGCGCAGAGCGCCCGGGAGACTACTTCGCCACGCTCGACGTGCTGCCGTGCGGCCGCGAGCTATTGGCCAAGTCGCGAGCCGAAAGTGCCCGCCGTCGCGCCCAGGACGAGCGCTTGGCCGTCGCCGCCCAATGGAACAAACGCATCCAGATCGCAGAAGCCAAGGAGAAGAATATGGATGTCCGCAACCTCGAGGGCTCGATCGTCGCCCTCGTCACCCCGTATAAGAAGGATGGCAGCGTTGACTTTGATGCGCTCGAGCGCCTTATTGATTTCCACCTGCAGAATGGCACCGACGCCATCCTCACCTTGGGTACCACCGGCGAAAGCGCCACGATGACCGATGACGAGGACAACTCCGTCGTTGCCGCCGTGGTCAAGCAGGTCGCAGGCCGCATCCCCGTCATCGCCGGGTCGGGCTCCAACTCCACGCAGACGATGCTCACCAAGTCGCTCACCTACCAGGGTCTGGGCGCCGACGGCTTACTGCTCATCACCCCCTACTACAACAAGTCCAACGAAGAGGGTATCTACCAGCACTTTAAGACCGTGGCAGATGCCGTGGACATCCCCTGCATCCTGTACAACATCCCCGGTCGCTGCGGATGCGGCATCAGCGAGCGCAATGTCGAGCGCCTGGCCGCACACCCCAACATCATGGGCATCAAGGAGGCCTCGGGCAACGTCGCCTATGCCGCCAAGATCGCGCACCTGCTGTCCAACGACTTCCGCATGTATTCGGGCGAGGACGCGCTCACCGTGCCGCTCATGAGCCTGGGCTCCTCGGGCACCATCAGCGTTTGGGCCGACGTGCAGCCGCAACTCGTGCACGACATGTGCCGTGCCTACCTGGACGGTGACGTGGAGCGCGCCCGCGAGATCCAGATTGCCGGCCAGCCGCTCATCAACGCCCTCTTTAGCGAAGTCAACCCCATCCCCGTTAAGGAAGCGCTCGCCCAGATGGGTATGATCGAGGCCAACTATCGCATGCCGCTGTGCCCCATGGCAGACGACACGCGCACCGCACTTACCGATGCTCTGAAGGGAGCTGGTCTGCTTGATTAAGACCGTCATTATGGGAACGGGCCGCATGGGCTCGCTCATCCGCACCACCGCCGAAAGCATCGTTGGTGCCGCCGGTCAACCCGTTTTCGACATCGTCGCCCAGATCGGCTTAGACCTGGCCGAGCTCGAGAGCGCTCCGGCTGCCGATGTGATCATCGACTTCTCGAACGTCGCGACCTTTGATGCCGTCGTTGCCTATGTCGAGCGTACGGGCGCCGCACTCGTTTCCGGCACCACGGGCTACACGCCTGAGCAGATGGACCGCCTGCGCGAGCTGGGCCAGAACGCCCGCGTCATGCACTCGGGCAACTACTCAATCGGCATCGCCGCTCTGCGCCATCTGGTGGCCCAGGCCACGCGCGAGCTGCCCGGCTTTGACTGCGAGATCGTCGAGACGCACCACAACCAAAAGGTCGATGCCCCCAGCGGCACCGCCAAGCTACTGCTCGACGCCGTGGTCGAGGCCGAGCCCGAGGCCGGCTATCACCCCGTCCACGGCCGCGAGGGCATGTGCGGCGCGCGCGACCCCAAGGAGATCGGCATGCATTCGCTACGCGGCGGCACCGTCGCCGGCGTGCACGAGGTGAGCTTCTTCGGCCAGGATGAGGAGGTCACGCTCACCCACCGCGCCACGAGCCGCCAGATCTTCGTCAACGGCGCCTTGGCCGCCGCCCAGAAACTTGTCACCCGCGACCCCGACTTCTACACCTTCGACCAGGTTATGTTTGCCTAACCAGGCCTCAACCGTATTCACCCAAAGGAGAGAAAACATATGAGCAACGCAGCCGAGATGGATGCACAGGAGATTATCAGCTACATCGCCACCACGCCCAAAAAGACGCCCGTCAAGCTGTATGTGCGCGAGAAGCCCGATGCGGAAATCCAGTGGGGCGACGCGCATGCCTACGGCGATCGCCACGGCAAGACCGTCTTTGGCGACTGGGATGAGCTCAAGGCCATCCTCGACGCCAATGCCGATTCCATCGACTACTACGACGTCGAGAACGACTGCCGCAACTCCGCCGTCCCCATGCTCGACCTTAAGGGCATCAACGCCCGCATCGAGCCGGGCGCGATTATCCGCGACCGTGTCGAGATCGGCGACCGTGCCGTCATTATGATGGGCGCCATTATCAACATCGGCTCCGTTATCGGCGAGGGCTCCATGATCGATATGGGCGCCGTGCTGGGCGGCCGCGCCACCGTGGGCAAGAACTGCCACATCGGCGCTGGCACCGTGCTGGCGGGCGTCGTTGAGCCCGCGAGCGCCACGCCCGTCATCATCGAGGATGATGTCATGATTGGCGCCAATGCCGTGGTCCTGGAGGGCGTACGCGTGGGCAAGGGCGCCGTCGTGGCCGCCGGTGCCGTATGTGTCGAGGACGTCCCCGCCGGTGCCGTCGTGGCCGGTATCCCCGCCCGCGTCATCAAGATGCGCGACGAGAAGACCGACAGCAAGACCGGCCTCGAGGAAGGCTTACGTCAACTCTAGAGGCGTGTCAGTCTGCAGCGCAATTCAATCCCAAGCAAAAAGGCCGAAGCCCAATCTGGGGCTTCGGCC
>DBFNYT010000149.1:0-5815 GCA_048425625.1 Collinsella sp.
GGCACCTTGCTCGCTCTGGCGGGTTTTCGCTGACGTTTTTTCGACCTGCATTGTTGCCAAGGTTGGCAACAATGACTAATGCGGTAACTAGCTACGTCGGTCCGCTTGACCGGCTGGGTTTCTGAGGTGCGGCAGATTGCCCTGAAAGAGGAGGGCATAGACCTTAAGGGTCATGCCCGACGATTGAAGGGCAAGGTGCCGTGCCTCGGGAAGACAGACAATTACGCGGACGGCTCCTGCTGAGTAATGCAGTGGATGTTGCCGCCACCGAAGACGACCTGCTCGGACTGAACGCCGACGCACTTGTAGACGCCCTCGCCCCAGACCTCGTCGTAGATCTTCTGGAGCGTGTCGACGGCCAGCTGGTCGTTCTCGTCGCCGTACTGCGGGACGATAACGCCGTGGTTGGTCACGAGGTAGTTCATGTAGGAGGCGATCAGCGGCTCGTCGGGGACGCGCGGCTCGGCGTTCTCGTCGGCGTCGATGGTGTCGCAGGAAGCCTGGTCCATGAACAGCGGGTTCACGGGCATGCAGAGCTTGTAGACCTTCATCTTGCGGCCCTTGGCGTCGACGGCGTTGGAGAGGGTCTCGTAGGCAGCGTGGCACTGCTCGTAGAACGGATACTCGGGATCGTCGGTCCAAATGCAGGCCATGACGCCCGGCGCGATGAACGTGGCGACGTCGTCGATGTGGCCGTTGGTCTCCTCGGGGTCGATGCCCTCCTTGACCCAGATGACCTTCTCGACACCCAGGTAATCCTTGAGGTGCTCGTCCATGTAGGCGCGAAGCTCCTCGCTCCAGGGCTCAAACTTCTTGCGGTACTTGGGCCAGATGGACTCGGGATCCTCTTCCTCCTCCAGAACCGCAGAGCAGGTGCGGCCCGGGGAAAGCAGGCACTGGTCGGTCACGACAAGGGTGCCCTCGCCGTCGACGGTGATGGAGCCGCCCTCGAGGATCATGTCGTCGGGACGATAGCGGCGGCAGCCGGAGAGCTCAGCCATCTTGAGGGCGATCTGCTCGTCCTTGTCCCACGGGAAGTACAGGCCGTCGACGAGGCCGCCGTAGGCGTTGAAGTGCCAGTGGTTGGCGCGCTTCTCGCCCTTGCCGTTGATGACGTAGGTGGCGGCAGTGTCGCGGAACCAGGCGTCGTCGGTGGTCATCTCGATGACGGTGACGTTCTCGTCGTTCTCGAAGACGGCCTTGCAGTTGGCGTAGTCGACCTGGTTGGCGCACATATAGACCGGGGTGAACTCGGAGATGGCGCGGGCGATGGCGGCATACTGCTTCTGGGCCGGCTTGGCGCCGTGGGCCCAGGTGTCGGTGCGGTGGGGCCAGCCCATCCACACGCGATCCTGCGGGGCGAACTCGGCGGGCATGAAGAAGCCGTCGGCCTTGGGGGTGGACTCGGACTCGGTGATCGTACGCATAAGATTTCCTCCAAATCGAACGATCGCTTGCTGCGGGCGGGTTACCCGCAGCCTAAAACCAAGAGATGGTAGGCGCCCGTTCCCCGGCAAAGGTCGGGGCGCCCGGTGCCGGTTTTCACGGAATCGCACCGGCAAGCGACGACGTAACCAAGTGCGCGGAGACAAAACGCACGAAGGATACGGAAGAGAGATTGGGGTGGGCGGTGGTTACCGGAGCTATCGCTCACACCCACCCCGGGGGAATGGTTAGCAAACCTGTCGCTTGGACACGCCTCCGAAGAGGCTAGAGTGCCCGGAGTCGGGAGCGACAAGCCCGACGAAGCGCGCGTTGGTACACGAGGAGGGTTGGAGCCCCAGAACCGGGTGCTCTAGTTCTCCTCGGCCTCGGCGGCCTCCTCAGCGAGACGCTGGGCTGCGAGCTCAGGGGTCAGACCCTTGTACTCGGTCTCGCGGCCCTTAGCGCTGACGACGCGGACGACCTCGCCGATGAGCACGAGCACGATGAAGATAACGATCATCGGGACCTTGTCGCCAATTTCAGCAGCGGAGAACGGGATCAGCGTGGCAACGATGGCAAGAACCAGCTCGATGCAGGGGATGGCCAGCATGACCTTCATCATGGCGCCCTTAAACGGGAACGTGAAGATGCGCTCACGGTTGGGGTCGTTCTTACGAAGGTTGAGGAACGCCGGGAACATCGGGATGTAGGTCAACAGCAGGAAGACGACAGAGGTGCCAAAGAGCATCCAGAAGACACCGTTGGAGATGGCGTCGATGGGAACGAGCTGCAGGCACAGCACCAGGGAGGCAACGACAGCGTTGACCAGGTTGGCGCCGTTGGGCATGTCGTCATCCGAGATCATCGAGGCGAAGACCTTGGGCATGTTGCCGTGCTCGGCAGCGTAGCGAGCAACGGAGTTAACGCCGAAGGACCAAGCGGCCATGTTGGCGAACAGGGTGATCAGGAAGGCGATGCAGATGACCTTAAAGATCATGGAGTCGCCCACCATGGTCTGGACTGCGACGATCATGCCGTAGTCGGGATCGATGGAGTCGGCCGGCACGGCGGCGCCGATGCCAAAGCCAGCGAACAGGTAGATCACGGCGATGGACAGGCCACCGACGATGATAGCCTTGGGGATATCGCGAGCGGGATCGGCCATGTCGTCGGTCATGGTGCAGATGACCTCGAAGCCCATGAAGTTAAAGATGATGATCGACAGGTAGCCGAGAGCGTTGGTGTTGGTGAGCTCGGGCAGGAAGGTGGCAGCGGACATGTCGTTCGCAAAACCGTTCTCCATGGCATACCAAATGCCCAAAGCGCCAACGATAACGGCAACGGCAACCTTGATGATGGCGCCGCCGTTCAGGACCCACTCGGAGTCGGCCGCCTTGGAGCGACCCATGAGGTAGACGATCCACACAAAGGCAAGATCGATACCCAACTTGGCGATCAGATTGAACTCGACGCCAAAGACCATGCCCAGAATGTCGGGGAACATGGTAGCCAGCGAGGCGATCCACAGCGGGTAGTTAACCCAGTAGTAGTACGAGATGCGGGCGCCCCACTTGTCGCCCAGGCCATCACGTACCCAGTCGTAAATGCCGCCCTCGCCGTCATAGGTGGTGCCGAGCTCGGCAACGACCATGCCATAAGGGAGCAGGAAGGTCAGGATCAGGAAGATCCACCAGAAGAACTGCTGGTTGCCAATGGCAGCAGCGGGAGCGGCGGCCTCGCAAACGAAGACGACGCAGATGATGGTCGAAATGACCGTCAAGAAGGAAAGCTTCTTCTTTCCGTCGCTCATGATGAGCTCCTTCGCTCAGTCTTGGACAAATCGAGACCCTTAAGATATTAAGACAATTGCCAAGCCTCGGTGAGCGGGCGACAGGAGACGAGCATCCGCCGCCCGCAAACGTGCTTTTAGAAGCCTTGAGGCTTAGAGCTGCTCGAGAGCCTCGAGAGCGGCGTGGAGCTCAGCCTTGGCGGAGTACTCGACACCCTCGTCGTTGAGCGGGGTGCGCTTGCCCAGGGCGGCAAGGAGAGCACGGATGGAGTGCTTGCGGTTCTCGGCCTCGACCCAGCACAGGGAGCGCTCGGGATCGTCCATGACTTCGTCGACGACCTCCTCGTTGCGGGTGGCCGGCAGGCAGTGCATGAACTTGGAGTTGGGGCCGGCAAAGTTCATCATGTCCATGGTGACCTGATACTTGGGATAGAACACGTCCATGTAGTTCTCGCCCGAGACCTCCTCGTCGTACAGGCCATACCACACGTCGGTGTAGATGAAGTCGGCGCCCTTGATGCACTCGATGTCGTCGGAGATGACGACAGAGCCGCCGGAGACCTTGCAGTTCTCCTCGGCGATGGCCATCATCTGCTTGCCGAACTCGGCGCGCTCCTCGACGGTGCCAACGTGCAGGCCGCCGTCGGGGATCTGGTGGCCCTTAGGTCCAAACTGGACAAACTTCATGCCGACCTTGGAGGCGATGAACATGAGGGAGACGCAGACCTGGGTGGCGTCGCCGATGAAGGCCAGGGTGCAGTCCTCGATCTTCTTGCCCTCGGGGAGGTTCTCGAGCATGGTCATGAGGTCGCCCATCTCCTGCGTGGGATGGTTGAACTCGGACATGCCGTTGATGACGGGCACAGCGGAGCCCTCGGCGAGGCCGACGACGTCCTTGTGACGGTCAACGCGAGCCATCATGATGTCGAGCAGCGAGCCCATAACGCGAGCAGTGTCGCCCAGGGACTCGTGACCGCCGAGCTGGATGGTGCCAGGGCCATAGAACTGAGCATGGCCGCCGAGGTCGGTCATAGCGGTCTCGAAGGAAAGACGAGTGCGGGTGGAGACCTGCTGGAAGATCATGCCAAGGCTCTTGTTGCGGAGCAGGTGCGGATAATAACCGTCAACCTTGATGGCCTTCTTCATTGCCAGACCAAGATCCTCGATAGCCAGGATCTGCTCTTTGGTGAAGTCGTTGGTGTCGATGAAATCCTTAGGCAGTGCCATGTCGATTTCCTTTCCGCCGGTCTTGCCGACTATTACTATGAGGCGCTCGAACATCACGCCTCGTGTTGACAAGACCATCATTCACCCGTATGCAATTTTTACCTAGTTTATTCGGGATTAAAGACCGTTCATGGAGTTACACCCCCTCTAAACCAATATAAACCCGCAGGTCAAGAGTTTACAGGGGGTTTACCATCTAGAACCGCGAACGGTATACGGCTATGCTGTATCTCGGCGCCTAATCCGCAATGAAACGAAGGGTTGAGACGTCTATATCCCACAAGGTATACAGAGCTCGGCCATAGAATAAATGAGATGGGACGGTGACAGATGAACACCCTGATGTTCTTCTATACCCTAGCGATACTCGTGATCTGTATTGTGACGGCGGTGCTCTCGCTTGCCGCCTATGCCTCGTCTCGTCGACGCTTCTTTATCTATGGCAGCGGCGTATTTATCTGCTATGCCATCGAGATGACCGAGATTTTCTTTTTTGAATACACGCTGCAAAACCAGAGTTTTCCAGCCAGCGACTATTACTCAATTACCATGCCTGTGTTGCGGACCTTTGTGGCGACCGCTTCGCAGGCTTTTATTTGGCTCATTGCCATGGATTTGCTCGACAAGCATTCAAAAAAGCAGTTTGTCATTCCCGTCGCAACGTTCTTGCTGAGCGAGCTGCTGATTATCGTCGCTGTCCCCTACGGCCCCATTCATCAATGGCTCTACTACACGATGCGTCAGGTATTCCTTGTTTTCGTGGGGCTATATATCTTTTGGACGGCACGCAAGAGCACGCAAGTCGAGCTGAAGGCACGCGTTAACAACCAACGAAAGCACCTGATTATCGGCGCTATTCTGGTCGGTTGCATCGTTGCCGAGGATTTCTACAACATTCTGATTGTCCCCATGAGTCTGGCGCCCTCTTGGCTGCAACTATATCTGTCCGAGCTCAACTTTAGCGAAAACGTCTTTGCCTGCTACTTTGCGATTCTGCTGATCATCTACTCCTACCACGTGCTTTCAATCCGCATGCAGGAGGCGCCCGAGGAAAAGAACGTCAGCGATCTTGATCGACACATCGAAGAGCAGATGCCCTTCTATCGCAACGCCTACAAGCTCTCCAACCGTGAGACCGAAGTTATGCGTCTGGTCGTACTGGGCAAATCGAACCAAGAGATCGCTGACGAGCTATTCCTTGCCGTGGGCACCGTCAAGACCAACATCCACAACATCCTGGTCAAAACCGAACAGCAAAACCGCACGACGCTCATCCTCCACTTTTGGAAGCGATAACCTGCCAAAAAGGGACAGGTTTATTTTGGCAGGTTTTATCTGGGCAAACGCCAAAAACCGCCGCGAGGGAGCTACTTT
>DBFNYT010000150.1:0-12406 GCA_048425625.1 Collinsella sp.
CCCCACGCGGGGTCGGACTCAATGAGCTCTTCCTTGCGCGCAAGCGGAGCGCGTTCAAAGTCGTCAGGCGCGCGGCGAATTGGGTTCCAGTTCTCCCGCTCGTGCAGCTCCACGCCCGCCTCACGCATCACAAGCTCCATGCGCTCGGCAATGGCCGGCGCGCTTGCCACACCTGGCGACTGAATGCCCGCCGCCTGGAAAAGCCCCGGCACCACGGCCGACTGTCCAATAAAGAAATCGTTTGTCCCCTTAATGACCGGACGCCCGCCGGCAAACGTGCGCACCACGTGGCGCGTATCCAGATCGGGCACCAGTTTGCGCGCGCCGCTCAGCAGCGCGTTGACGTCGTTTGCATAGGTCTGCGTGTCGCCTGGCTCGCGCACAGCGGCGGTTGCGGTGATCACGGTGTTGCCATGCACGGTGCCCGTGACGATAACGCCCTTCGATATCGGCGTCGGCACGGGGTAGAGCGGCATGAGCGTGCGCGGCTCTTTGTCAAGCACCACGATGTTGCCCTGGCGCCAGACCATCTGGAACTCCTCGGCGCCGGCCATGTGCGAGATGTCCGCGGCGCCGTTGCCCGCGGTGTTGATCAGGTAGCGGCAGCGCACGTTGCCAGCGGGGGTCGCCAGCGTAAAGCGCACGGCTCCGTCATCCGAGTCGGCGACCTCAATGGCCTCCACCGGTGAGGAGCGCATAAACGTCACCCCGTTGGCCACGGCGTTTTCCAGCGCGGCGATGGCAACCTCAAACGGGTCGACAAACCCAGTCGAGGGGCACCACAACGCGCACGTCGCCTTATCGCTCGCGCGCGGTTCCAGCTCGTGGATGTGGTCGGGACGGATAATCGACAGCTCGGGTACGCCGTTGGCCAGGCCATTCTGGCGCAGCTTCTCCAGGTGCGCGTGATCTTCGTCGTTAAACCCCAGCACCATCGAACCGGTGCGGCAAAACAAAAATCCGAGCTCCTGGGCCCAGGTGCCATACAACTCGCAGCCACGGGCGTTGACCTGTGCCTTAACCGTGTCCGGCGCCGGATCGTAGCCGGCGTGCACCAGGCCGCCGTTGGCCTTCGACGCGCCCATCGCGATATCGTTGGCCGCCTCGACCACGCAAATGGACAAGTTGTAGCGCGCGAGCTGCCGCGCGATGCCGCATCCGGTGATGCCCGCGCCCACAATTGCGATATCAAACGTTTCTGTCACAGTGCCTCCCAGACGAGTTGACAGGCCGTCAATAAGACTATCCTACGGTCTACACACCTCCAGCGCAGCGGCAATGCGGCGAACAGCCCCGCAACACCCGCCAACGGCAGGCGAGAGGAGACCCGGCAACGTCGACAATCTCGTCTGCCGACAACTGCGACAACCGTTCGCCTCGATTTGTAACAGTTAGACGAGGATTTGGGTCCCAGTTGTTACAGATCGAGACGTTTGCCAGGCGGCCCCTCCGTTTGTCTCGATCTGTAACATCTAGACCCGGATTCCGCTTCCACCTGTTACAGATTGAGGTGTTTGTGTCCGCGCCGGCCCCGTACCCAGCCGTAGTCCCATATAAACAAACCCCGTGGTAAACTTGGCTGGACTGTTAATATTCCGAAAGGTACCCGTAATGTCCAAGTACATCTCCGAGCTCATGTCGCCGCAGCTTATGGGCGTCGTCTATGCCTTCGTTGGCTTTATCATCGCCCTGTATGTGCTGTCGGTCGTCTATGTGTTCATCGACGCTCGCCGCCGCGGCGCCAGCGCCTACGTGGCATGGGGCATCATCGCCCTCATCCCGTTTGTAGGTCTCATTGCCTACCTGGTCCTGCGCCCGCACTCCTACGCGTCCGACCGCGAGGAGCAGGAGCTGGACATGGCCCTGCGCGAGCGCCAGCTTGCCCAGTACGGCACCTGCCCGCAGTGCGGCGCGCCCATCGAGAAGGACTTCGTCGTCTGCCCGGTGTGCGATACCCAGGTTCGCAACGTGTGCCCCAGCTGCCATCGCCCGCTCGATGCGCACTGGAAGGTCTGCCCCTACTGCCGAACTCGCATCCAGTAACGCATCCATCGCCGGGCCGGCCACAAGCCACGGGCACCGCGCGTCCCGCGTAAGCCACACGCGCAACCCGCCCCACACGATGAAGCATGCGTAGAAAATCGCCCGCCGTGCCATTAAGGTGCGGCGGGCGCTTGTATACCAAGGCAACCTGCCTATAATGATGCAAGTCAAAAACGCCGAGCGCATCGCACGCACTTGCATCAGGCATCCGAGAGGAGAAAACATACCCATGAAGGCACTTTACAATGACGGTTCGGTGGCCGAGCTCCCGCAGGACGAAGTCACGCACGTCATCCGCCACTCCGCCGCGCACATCATGGCGCAGGCCATCAAGCGCCTGTACCCCGAGGCCGACTTTGCCTACGGTCCCGCGACCGACAACGGCTTCTACTACGACGTCGACCTGCCCGAGGGCGTCAAGATCAGCGAGGACGACTTCCCCGCGATCGAGGCCGAGATGAAGAAGATCGTCAAGGAGAACCTCAAGTTCACCGTGTACGAGAAGCCCCGCGCCGAGGCCATCGCCCTTATGGAGGAGCGCGGCGAGAAGTACAAGGTCGAGCACATTGGCGACCTGGACGACGACGCCCGCATCACCTTCTACCAGCAGGGCGACTACATCGATATGTGCGTCGGCCCCCACATCTGCTACACCAAGGCCCTCAAGGCCTTTAAGCTCACCGGCGTCTCGGGCGCCTACTGGAAGGGCGACAAGGACAACAAGATGCTCACCCGCATCAACGGCGTCGCCTTTGCCACCAAGGAAGAGCTTGACGAGCACATGCACATGCTGGAGGAGGCCAAGAAGCGCGACCACCGCAAGATCGGCCGCGAGATGGACCTCTTTATGATGCGCGACGAGGCCCCCGGCTTCCCGTTCTTCCTGCCCAACGGCATGATCCTTAAGAACACGCTGCTGGACTACTGGCGCGAGATCCACCACAAGGCCGGCTACGTGGAGATCTCCACGCCGCTCATCATGAACAAGCAGCTGTGGAAGACCTCGGGCCACTGGGACCACTACAAGGACAACATGTACTCCACCGTCATCGACGACGAAGAGTACTGCATTAAGCCCATGAACTGCCCGGGCGGCGTGCTGGTGTACGCCTCTAAGCCGCACTCCTACCGCGAGCTGCCCATCCGCGCCGGCGAGATTGGCCTGGTGCACCGCCACGAGCTGCGCGGCGCCCTGCACGGTCTGTTCCGCGTGCGCTGCTTTAACCAGGACGACGCCCACCTGTTTGTGCGTCCCGATCAGCTGACTGACGAGATCGTGGGCGTGGTTAACCTCATCGACTCCGTGTACCAAAAGTTCGGCTTTAAGTACCACGTTGAGCTTTCCACCCGCCCCGAGGACTCCATGGGTTCCGACGAGGACTGGGCTCGCGCTGAGGAGGGCCTGCGCACCGCTCTGGAGAAGCTGCACATGGACTACGAGGTCAACGAGGGCGACGGCGCCTTCTACGGCCCCAAGATCGACTTCCACCTGGAGGACTCGCTCGGTCGTACCTGGCAGTGCGGCACCGTCCAGCTCGACTTCCAGATGCCGCTCAACTTTGATCTGGAGTACGTGGACGCCGACGGCACCAAGAAGCGCCCCATCATGCTGCACCGCGTATGCTTTGGCTCCATCGAGCGCTTCATCGGTATTCTGATTGAGCACTTTGCGGGCAAGTTCCCCACCTGGCTTGCTCCCGTGCAGGTCAAGGCGCTTCCCGTTTCCGAGAAGAGCCGCGACTACGCCCACGAGGTGTGCGCCAAGCTGGTGGAGGCCGGCATTCGCGTGGTCTGCGACGATCGCGACGAGAAGATCGGCTACAAGATCCGCGAGGCCCGCAGCATCGACCGCGTGCCCTATATGCTCATTCTGGGCGAGAAGGAGGTCGAGGCCGGCAACATCTCCGTCCGCGATCGCTCCAACGAGACCGTTCAGATGGGCGTTGACGAGTTTGTTGCGAAGGTGCTCGAGGAGATCAAGACTCGCGCCTAAGGTAAGCTTCACAACAATTAACAAAGGCGATCGTCCATAAAGGGCGGTCGCCTTTTTCTTACCCAAAATAAGAAAAGCCGCTGGTTGAGCGGCTTTTTTTGTTGCACAAAAAGGTACAGGTTTTTGTATCTTTCGACATAGGCAATTATACGAGCAATTAATCAACGATTGCCCAGATTACGCAAAATGTCCTGCCGGTAGATACATCTCCATAGCCCTCTACAAAAACCTGTACTTTTGCGACTGCGCCTAGCTGCGAGCGAGAAGCCTGTTCTAAACGCCCCTGCATTTGCGTGCATCGCAAAGCCAAAAAGGGGGGGGCGAGAACATGGAACAGACGGCACGGCGCCAAGAGCAGCTGCCGGGCGCATTTAACGGCGTCACCACCAACAGCCAGCACGGCCGCGTCCGCTGGTATCTGGTTCACACCCCCAATGGAAAAGAGCGCGAGACCTGCGAAAAGGTTCGCTGTATTATCCCGCACAACCTTATGCAGGACGCTTTTGTGATGCAAAAGGAGTTCTGGTTTAAGCGGGACGGCGCATGGTCGCTCCAAACCAAACCTATGTACAAGGAATACTTCTTCGTCGCCACGCGAGATGCCGCCCTGCTCGATAGGGCTTTGGCCCAGTTGAGCTTTGGCTGCCGCATTGCTGGCAGCAGGGAGCGGGCCTATGCGCCCATGCCGGACGATACGCAGGACTGGTACCGCAGCGTGCTCGACGACGACGGCGTGGTGCGCAACAGCGTGGCCCGCATAGAAAACGGCGTGCTGCATATAGAGCAAGGGCCCTTGGTGGGGCAAGAGGCCCGTGTAAAGAAGATCGACCGTCATAAGCGCTGGTGCCTGGTAGACGTGGGCGAAGGCGACTCCGCTTTTAGGGAGCTGCTCCCGTTGGACGTTCCCAGCAAAACGTAAGGGGACGTCGCGCTGGCAATTCATTCGCATTTTGAATTCATCGATTGGGGAATCCCTGGGGGACAGGAACGTAAGTATGACTGTGGCTGCTAAAGAAATAACAGAGAGCAATGCGCCCGAAGGCGCGGCGCTCATTGCTCAGACCATGGACCGGCGCGAGGACGCGGCGGGTGCTGGGGTCGGCGCTGAGGTAGACACGGGGACGGTGAGCCTCCCGGGCTCGCGCGAGTTCGCCGCAGAGTCCCGTGCGCTCGACACGAGGTCGTTCGGTTATCGCTTCGTGAAGCGCACCTTCGACATAGGCCTCAGTTTCTGCGTCTGTGCCGTGGGGCTCATCCCCGGTGCGGTGCTCTGCGCATTCATCGCGGCGGACACTAAGGGCGCTCCCCTCTACGCGCACGAGCGTGCGGGGCGCTTCGGCCGCCCCATCCACGTGCTCAAGTTCCGCTCCATGGTCGCCGATGCCGACGACGTGGAGAAGTACCTCACGCCGGCACAGATTGAGGAGTGGCACCGCGAGCGCAAGGTCACAAACGATCCCCGAATCACCAAGCTAGGCCGCGTCCTGCGCAAGACGTCCCTGGACGAGCTGCCCCAGTTCTTCAACGTGCTTGTTGGGCAGCTATCCGTAATCGGGCCCCGGGCCATCACCTACGAGGAGCTCGGGAATTTCACACACGAGCAGCAAGTGCAGGTTCTTGCCGTCCCCCAGGGCATCACCGGTGCCTGGCAGTCGGGCCCGCGCAACCTCGCGACCTTCGAGAACGGCCTGCGCCAGGAGTTCGAGCTCGCCTACGCGCGCGGCGCGAACCTCAAGGCCGACTGGCGGGTCTTCTTCAAGACCTTCTCTGTGATGTTCGGCAAGAACAAGACGGGGAGGTAGGTATGGATTCCCAGACTTTCCCTCCCTACAGCGTGCTCATGAGTCTCTATGCCAAGGAGCGCGCAGAGTACCTGCGCGAGGCGCTGGACTCGATGCTCGACCAGACGGTGCCCCCGGCGGAGGTCGTCGTCGTGAAGGACGGCCCGCTGACTGACGAGCTCGAGGACGTCCTCTCCGAGTACGACGCGGCCAACCACGGCCTGTTCAGTTTCGTTTCCTACCCCGAGAACAGAGGCCTCGGCTACGCGCTTGCCCGGGGCATTGAGGCGTGCTCAAATGAGGTCATAGCCCGCATGGACACCGATGACCACGCCCTTTCGGGGCGCATGGAGCGCCAGCTTGCTCTCATGTCCGAGCAGGGACTCGACATGGTGGGCAGCAATGTGACGGAGTTTATCGAGGCCTGGGACAAGCCCGTGGCAACGACGGACCTGCCCATAACCCACGACGAGATCGTCGCCTATTCCAAGCGCCGCAACCCCTTCCGGCACCCGCCCATGACCTTCCGGCGCTCGAAGGTGCTCGCCGCTGGGAGTTACAACGCCGACTTCCCCTACTTCGAAGACTGGGATCTCTTCAACCGGATGCTTGCCTCGGGCTGCCGTGCGGCCAACGTGCACGAGGCCCTTGTGGCAATGCGCGTGAGCCCAGACTTCTACGCTCGCAGAGGAGGTCGAGGCTATCTGTCGCACGCGCGGCGCTTCAAGCGGGCGCAGCTGGCATGTGGGTATTTCAGCGCTGCCGACTACTTCATCTCGTTTGTTCCCCAGGCAGTTGTCTGCCTCATGCCCAACGCCCTTCGCGGGCTCGTATACACAAGGATTCTCCGGAAAGGGGGAGATGCGGAGTGACCGCGACTGCAGCAATTATCACTCTCCACAACTCGCCGAACTATGGCTCTTGCCTGCAGACCTATGCGACGCAGCGCGTCTTCGAGTCGCTGGGAGTCGCACCCACAGTGGTCGACTACTACCGACACGATGCGATCCCGGAGAACGAGACCGAGCGCGCACTTAACGGACAGCTTGCCAAGAAGCTTCCCATCTTGGGGTTGCCGGGTGTCAAGTCGCTCGCTCGCGTTCCCGTTTCACGCATGGTCGCGCGCCGTCGCGCCCCGCTCGACGCGTTCAGGCGCGAGATGCTGAACCTCACGCCGCGCAAGTACTACTCGGCGGAGGAGCTCGAGGCCGATCCTCCCAGGGCCGACGTCTACGTTACGGGCAGCGACCAAGTGTGGAACAGCACGTGGAACTGTGGGTTCGAGCGAGCATTTTACCTCTCCTATGCTCCAGAGGGCGCCGAGAAGATCGCCTATGCCGCCAGCATCGGCAAGTCGACGCTCGACGATTGGGAGAAGCCCCTCATGCGCGAGGCGCTGCTGCGCTACGACGCCATCTCGGTCCGCGAGCCCGAGGCGGCGGAGCTTCTCGACTCCATCGGAGTGCCCGGTGCCGTCCCCGTCGTGGATCCCACGCTCATGCTCGGCCGTCCCGAGTGGGGGGCCCTCTCTGACGGCTGGGTGCCCGATTTCCCATACCTGCTCGTGTACCAGCTTAACCGCAACCCCGAGTTCGACGCGTACGTGCAGGACGTCGCTGCTGCGGCGGGGCTCAGGGTTCTGCGCCCCGCCTATGGGGTCCACGAGCGTCGTCGGGGTGAGGAGGCCGTCGTGTGCCCGAGCGTCGGGCGCTTTCTCTCGCTCTTCCTTAATGCCTCGATTGTGGTCACCGACTCCTTCCACGGCACGGCGTTCTCCGTCAACCTGGAGAAGCCCTTTGTGGCGATTGCCCCGGAGCGCTTCTCAGGGCGCATCGGAAACCTCCTTGCCATGACCGGGCTGGAGGGCCGGCTTCTTTCGGACTATCGCGACGTTGCCCTCGCGGCTGGGGATATAGACTTCGCGCAAGCTCGTATCGCCCTGGCGCGTGAGCGCGAACGGGCGCTATGCTTCTTGCGCGGTGCGCTTCCGACCGAGTTCGTGGAGTGAGGCATGGCGCTGAGCAACGACGATCTCAACTTCATAATCTACTACCTCAACTATCCCAAGGCGATAGAACTCTGCATGACCATGGATAACGTGGTCCGCAAGAGCAGTAGTGTCGAGACGACCGCCGAGGCTTCCGACACTCTAAAAACCGAGTTGAAGGGGGACGCTTCTACAAACCTTGCCGCCCTGAAGGCGACCGTGGGGGCGAGTCTCGGGACGACCTTGAGCGACAGCGAGTCTTTTAAGGTGGCGGACACCTACGAGGTGAAGCACACTAAGTCGACGTACCTCAAGCTCATCCTCGAGCGGGCTAAAATGCTGCCCTCGTGCGCAAATATCCAGAACTGCGCCCCCGGCGACCTCGTCCGCGTGGATGACGTCAGGCTCTGGCCCTGCAACTGGGAGGAGATTACCCAGATGCAGGTTCTGAGGCACGACGCGCTGAAGGGCATGAGGGTCGAGGGCGTAGACGTCAACAACATCGTCTCCTCAATGCTGGAGGACTACGCATATGTCCTCACGGCAATGGAGAAGCTCCCCGGAACAGACGATCCCGTATGGCTCACAATCAAGATACCCTCGGAGAACGATAACGAGTTCGAGAGCAAGTACAGGATGCGCGATCTGCTCCTCGGCGAGGTCAGTCTCATCGGTGTCTATAAGGGTCTCGTCGACGTGGATGTGCTGACTAACACGACGTTCGGAGACCTGCAACGAAAGGGGTTGAGCCAGGGCGCTGAAGGGGAAGGCCGTGTCATCAAGAGTGCATTGCCCGCTCCGGAGTCGAAGCAGCCAGCCAAAGAGGCCTCGCAGGGATTCCTCGGCCCAGTCCACTACATCGATCTCATAGCGATTGTCCAAGACGTCAAGGTGGCGGATTCCGTCGGCGAGGATTTGGCTGCGGATGAGCTGGCCGGCAGAGGCACGTCGGTGGCCGGAGGTTCCCCCGATGACGCGGGTGTCGTTCTTTCCGACTCCGGGGAAGCGAAGCCTTGCTTCTTCGCCCGACTGAAGGCGATGCTCTGTGGATAGCCTTACGCTACATACTTATCGCTCGGGCAAGGAATGTCGCGAGGAGACCCTCCGTTTGGAGTCGAAGGGCTACTCATATGTCCCGTTTGACGTCACGGGAGGCACAAAGGCTGCTTTCTTTGAGGGGGGACGCCTCTATTCCGACCTGTCTTACGTCGTGGCACTTCTACCGGCAAACCAGCACCTTATGCTCAACGTCGAGGAGACTCTCTCCTGTGCAGACGGTGAGGCTTTCCTGCTCATCCGTGACTCGCTCGCACAGTCGGCGATTGACACCTTTCCGCTGCTCTTCGAGGCGGCGTTGCCCTTGGTGGCCGAGGAGAGGGGGTGTCGTTTCGCGCCCAGGCGCTGTCCGCTCTACACGTTCTCTAACAGAGCTGAGTATGACCGCCTCGCGCGGCTCGCATCCGATGGCTCCGGTTATCAGGTCTTTACGCTCCAAGGACTTTCCCAGAGGACCTCGGAGTTCTCTGCAGCGCTCGAGAACTCCGAGATAGAGGTGTTCATCGACCTCACCTCCGAGGCGGCTCTCGCCGACGCGAGGCTTCTATCCATAGAGCCTCTCGCTTCGGCGCCAAACGTCCCTCATTTCCTCGTGAGCGAGGCCCGCTCCGCAAAGGTGTTTGAGAACTTCCCGTCGCTTTTCGACGAGATCCGCGACGTGGCGGATTTGCTTCCCGAATGTCCCAAAGAGATGACGACGGGAATGGAAGGACCTCGTTCCGTTTGCGACCTCAATGACGGAGAGTTCGTTAGGACTATGGCCGAGTTCGATGAGAGGCTCACGGGACACGCCAACTTTAAGTGCTACCTTCATGAGCGCCTCACTAATTTTAGACTAGCGCATGCGCTGGGGGATCAGCGGATTTTCTCGATGTTCCTTTTCGGAGGCAGCGGCATCGGTAAGACCGAGACCGCACGCGTACTTAGCGAGTTGGTCTCGGATGGAGAGCGTTATCTTGCGAAGATTAACTTCGAGGCGTACAGCTCGCAGGATTCTCTCAACAGCCTCATCGGGAGCCCCTCCGGCTATGTGGGCTGCGAGGGCGGAGAGCTCAACGACAAGGTCGAGAAGGCCAAGGCGAAGGTGCTCCTCTGCGATGAGTTCGAGAAAACCAAACAAGACGTGAGGGCTTTCTTCTTGGAGCTGCTTGAGGATGGGGCCTACACCGATCGAATGGGCGTGGAGCACGACATGGACGGCTATGTTGTCGTGTTCACATCGAACGTGAAAGACGAGAAGGAGCTGCAAGAGAGGATCGCGCCCGAACTACTAACGCGCTTTGACCTTATCTGCGAATTCGTGCCTCCGACCGTGGAGGAGAAGCGCGAGCACGTTGTCCGCCTCGCGCGGGAGAAAACTGCCCAGTATGCCGAGAGGCTGGGCGTAGATGTCGAGCCCATCGGCGAGAGCGTAACCATAGCAGATTTCCAACTGGAGAAATGGTCCCTTAGGGAGATAGACCGTGAGGTCGTGCGCCAGGTAGTCTCCCTTCTCCCGGTAGAAGACCCGTCCGAATCGTCACCCTACGATAAAACAGCACCCGACACAGATTGGAGTGAGTGACGTGTACACCGAACTCAAGTCATACCAAATAATCATCGCCCTGCTCAAGGAGTACGGCATCCGGAAGTGCGTGCTCTCGGCAGGGTCGCGCAACCTCCCCTTCGTCCATTCCGTTGAGGAGGACCCCTGGTTCGAGTGCTACTCGGTCGTTGACGAGCGCAGCGCGGGCTATTTCGCCCTCGGCCTCGCTCAGCAGGCGGGCGAGCCGGTCGTCATCTCCTGCACCTCGTCCACCGCGACCTGCAACTACTGGCCTCCGGTGGCAGAGGCCTTCTACCAGAACGTCCCGCTCGTCGTGCTCACGAGCGACCGCGACCCGGCGAAGCTTGGCCAGCTCGAGGATCAGATGATCGACCAGGTTGGTATGTACGACCGACACGTCCGGAAGTCGGTGAATCTGCCTATCGTCCGCGACGACGGTGACTTCCGCCACTGCTGGCGGCTCGTCAACGAGGCCCTGCTCGAGCTCGACCACCACGGGGGCGGCCCGGTCCAGGTCAACGTTCCATCGCGCTGGTACAGCACATCCTTTACAACCTCCGAGCTCCCTAAGGTCAGGAGGATCGCTCGCGTCGAGCACGAGTCCCCCGATGCGGAATGGCTTGCCCGCGCAGCGAGGCTCCGGTCTTGCTCGCGCGTCCTCGTGGCCTGCGGACAGGGTCAGCCCACAGACGGTCTCAAGGAGGCCCTGGGGGAGTTCTTCAGGCGGTTCAACAGCGCCATAGCGGTCGAGTACATGTCCAACGCGCTAGTCGAGGGTGCCGTAAACACATCCGTCTGCTTCGACAGCCGTTATGTCACGCCGAAGAAGTTCGCTGAGTTCGCCCCCGAGATCGTCATCAGCTATGGCGGGAACATCATGCAGGGGCTCAAGGAGATGCTGCGCGGCTCGAAGTCAGGCGTCGAGCATTGGCTCATCGACGAGGGTGGCGTCGTCTGCGACGCTTTCGGATGTATAACCACGGTATTCGAGTGCTCGCCGGAGTTCTTCTTCCGCCGCATGAGCGATTTGGCGGGCGAGAAGGCGTCAAACGATCTGGCCTACCACGACGCCATTGCGGCGTACGCGGCCTCCGTCGTGCACCCCGACTTCGGGTGGGGCAACATCTATGCGATAAAAAACGTCGTCGAGCGAGTCCCATCGGGTTCCGTGCTTCACCTCAGCATCAACGACTCCATCCGCATAACGAACTTCTTCGAGCTGCAGCCCGACATCCGCGTCTTTGCAAACATCGGCACGCACGGCATTGACGGCTGCATGTCGTCGCTCATGGGGCAGTCCCAGGCGACCGAGGGCCTCGCCTTCCTCGTCACCGGCGACCTCGCGTTCTTCTACGACATGAACTCCCTGCGCATCAGGCATGTCGGCCCGAACGTGCGCATCCTGCTCTGCAACAACCACGGTGGCGAGGAGTTCTACTACAACGGCATCTGGCAGAACGCGTCGAGCGACCTGCACACCGCTGCCAGGCACAACGCCGTCGCCGGCCCCTGGGCCGGGTCGTGCGGGTTCAAATACCTCAGAGCGGACGACAAGGCATCGTTCGAGGCTGCCCTTCCGGAGTTCATGGCGGAAGAGTCTGACAGGCCCGTGCTCCTCGAGTGCTTCTCCGAGATGAGCGAGGACTCTAAGGACATCTACGACTTCTACGACCTCTCTCGACCGCACGATGCTGTCTCCGACGCTACCCGCGCGGCCAAGGACATCGTGAAAAAAACAATTGGCAAAGAGACGGCAGTGAAGATCGCCGGCAAGTTCGGCGTCAAGCTGGGATAGGGGGCAACGTGGGACTCAAGGCAAAGGCCAAGCGCGCCGGGCGCTTCGTCCTCTCCAACCTCGGGCGCCCCGTGCGCGTTGAGCAGACGCTGCGAGGTGGGAGCGAGCTCCTCGCGGGGAGGTGCGTGCTCGTCACGGGCGGCACGTCGGGCATAGGGCTCGCGACCGCCGAAGCGTGCCTGCGCGCCGGGGCAGACGTCGTGGT
>DBFNYT010000151.1:0-18836 GCA_048425625.1 Collinsella sp.
GCAAACCCTCCCCCGCCGGCAAGCCCAAAAAGAAGAAGTTCTACGCCAGCAAGCCCAAGGGCAAATAACAAAGTTGCGGTGGAATACGGACTGTTTTGCCTGGAATGAGGCAAATTAAGACCGTATTTCACCGCAACTCATATTGGGATGGTGGCTGGCGATCTAGCCTTGGGTGACCAATCGGTAACCGATACCCACATGCGTTTGAATATAGCGCGGATGCGCGGGGTCGGACTCGATCTTCTTGCGCAGCGTGCCCATAAAGACACGCAGGCTCGCCAGGTCGCTCTTAGTTGCCGTGCCCCAAATCTCGTGCAGGATAAACTGGTGCGTCAGCACTTTGTCGGCGTTATGCGCCAGCAGGCACAGGAGCTTGTACTCGATCGGCGTCAGATGCAGCTCCTCGCCATCCATCGTGGCGATGCCGGCATCAAAATCGATATGCAGCTCACCGGTATCGAACGAGCCCTCGGAGGCAACGCCGCCCGTTTGCGCATACGAGAGACGCCTGAGCGTCGTGCGAATGCGCGCGAGCAGCTCCTCGACCGAAAACGGCTTGGTCAGGTAGTCGTCGGCGCCGGCATCGAGCGCGCGAATCTTGTCCGCGTCCTCGCTGCGCGCCGAGACCACAATGATCGGCATGCCCGACCATGTACGCACCGACTCCACCACCTTGACGCCGTCCATATCGGGCAGGCCCAAATCGAGAAGCACGATGCTCGGCGTCTGCGATGAGGCGGCGGCGATGGCGGCATGGGCGGTCTCCACGGCCATATGACGCAAGCCGTGCGCCTCGAGCGCAGCAACGATAAGGTTGCGAACAGCTGGGTCGTCCTCAACGACCAAGATGAGCGGTTTTACGGCAGAGTTCGGCACGGCGCTACTCCTTATCAAACGAAACGTCAGCGACGGGAAGCTCAATCGTAAAGACCGAGCCGTGCGGGTCCGCCGCGGCAACCTCTATGCTACCGCCATGCGCTAACGCAATGGAGCGGCAGAGCGAAAGTCCCAGGCCCACGCTGCGGTGGCTGTCGGCCAAACCGTGGTTGGCGGTGTAGAACGACTCAAAGATCCGCTCGCGATCCTCGGGCGCGATGCCCGGGCCGTCATCGGCCACTGAGCACGTCACGTGCCCATCGTCAACGCCAATCGAAATCACGATATGCGAGCCTGCGGGCGTATAGGTGACGGCGTTGTTCACCAGATTGACCACCAGCTGCACCATCAGGCGCGCGTCGACGTTGACGAGCGCCGGCTCATCGCACGCCACCACCTTAAGGTCGTGCTCGCGCACGGCCGGACTTACGTGGCGCAGCGCCTCCTCGACGATATCATCCATGAGCTCGAGCGTAGTCGACAGATGCATGCCGCCGCCCTCGAGCTTGGTGATGGCGAGCAGGTTCTCGATGGTAGCGTTGAGCCATTGCGCATCCGAGCGAATGGACAGGAGCAGGCCGCGGCGCGTCTGGGCGTCGAGCACGGCGGTGCCGGTCGAGCCCTGGTCGAGCAGCACGTCGGCATTACCCGAAATACTGGTGAGCGGTGTGCGCAGGTCGTGCGAGATGGAACGCAGCAGGTTGGCGCGCAGCTGTTCGTTTTTGGCGAGCACCGCCGCCTCCTCGCGGGCCTCCATGGCGCGGGCGCGGTCGAGCGCCAGCTCGCCTTCGCTCACGATGGCGTCGGCAAGTGTCCGCTCCTCGTGCGTCAGCACGTCGGGCTCGGCAACGATGGCCAGCACGCCCACCACCGAGGCGGGGTCGCCCGAGCGCACGAAGCCGTCGCCTGTGCGAACCGTCAGGTAGATACCATAAAACGCCGAGCCGCCAAACGTGGCGTCGAGCGGCGTTCCCACATAGGCGGACGCCGAGAGCCGCGGCGGCATCTGCGGCGCCAGTTCGTGCACCGGTGCGGCATCGCCCACGGCCGTGTATGTCGCACGCGGCAGCAGGTCATCGCCCTCGGCATCGGCGCTGTACCACACGACCGGACAGCCCGAAAGGCGCGCCAGCTGCGTTGCCATGGCGTGAACGATCTGCTGCTCGTCGGCGCACCGCTGCAGCATGCGGTTGGTCTCGAGCACCATATGCGTGCGGCGGTCGCTGGCGGCAGCCTGTGCCAAGGCGCGGCGCAGGGCCAACGCAATCGAGCTCGACACAAGCGAGACCACGAACATGATGAAGAACATGCCGGGATAGCCGCGGTCGATAAGCGACAGCGAGTAGCGCGGGTCGACAAACAAGAAGTTGTAGAGCGCCACGGCGGCAGCCGAGCTCAGCAAGCAATACAGGCGACTCCAGGTAAAGAATGCGCACAGCTGAACGGCGAACACATAGACGATCATGATGCTCGGCGCGAGACCCGGATGGTCGAGCAGCGCGCCCACAATCGTCGCCGCGACCAGCAGCCCCACCGATACGCAGGCGTCATACAGAGGAGTGCGGCGCGTCAGCGTTGTGCGCCGCCACCAAAAGCTATCGGCAATATCGCCGTCCGTACGGACGTCCATCAGTGCCCCGCCCCTCTCTCAAAAACAAAAACCACCACAAAGGGACAGGCACCTTTGTGGTGGTTTCCCTTGTGGTGGTTCCAAGTGTAAAGCCTTTGCAGCCTGCGGTCGCTAGACAAACAGCACGTGCGCGAGCAGGGCACACACGCACACCGCTCCAAATACCAGCGCCACGATCGAAATTACGCGATCGGCCATATCCATGTTGGCACGATTCGTAAAGAACCGATCTTCGGCGGCGTCGACGCGCGCCTCACGCACCATTTCGACCACCGCCTCATGGCCATCGAGCGCCTTTGTATCCATGTTTACCTCCCCGGCCTCATGCTTATCCATCAAAAAGCCAACTCCGTGTAGCCGCCGACGTCTACGGCCGCTCGTTGGGAGCCAGGCGCTGCATCTTATTCACGGCTTTGAACTTGGTGAACAGCGGCACGTACTCAAAGCTCACGTTGGAGTTCTCCAGGCCGTACCAGCGTGCAGGCGTGCCGGCGGCGCGGCGGATGATGTACTTGAGCGTGATGGCCGTACGCTCGCTCGGCTCCACATCGCTTTCAGGCGCCAGAAGCTTACGAATCAGGACGAACTTGAACGTACCGATGTTGCCCGGATCCTTGTAGACCGAGTAGTCATGCGTCTGCGCCGGCAGCTCGCCGGTGGCAGCCAGGTCCTGAACGACCTGACGCAGGTAGGCATTGACGCGCTGGTTGATCTTGTAGCCCAGGTACAGATGCACGCGGAACACGTAGTCGGTGCCGAACGTCTCGACCGAATAGGCAAAGGTATGCGGCTCGTCCATGGTCTCGACATTCACGAACCACCAGGCGCGAGCGCGCTTGGGATGCTTGTCCAAGATCGAGTAGACGATATCACGGTCGATGTAATCGGTATGGGTGTCCTTGGTCAGGTACACGATGTTGTCGCTCAGGCGCTCGTAGCGATCGTCATCGCGCAGGCGCTTGAGCTGCGGCAGGTAGCTGCGCAGCGGCAGCAGCGTAAACTGGCGCTGCTCAACAGCCGTACCGTTGTACCAGCACACCATGATGCCCATGATGAGCGCGGCCATGAGGATGGTGAAGTAGCCGCCGTGGAAGAACTTGGTGAGTGAGCTCACGAAGAAGAAGCCTTCGAGCAAAAGGAAGAAGGCCGCGAAGATCCACGGAGCAACCTTGAGCTTGCGCTCCTCGTGCAGGTAGAAGAAGAGCAGCAGCGTGGTGCACATCATAGTCAGCGTAATGGCAAGGCCGTAGGCGGCTTCCATATGCGCCGAGTTCTGGAACAGCAGCACCACGATGACGCAGCCGACAAGCATGACGTTGTTGACCATGGGGATGTAGAGCTGGCCCTTGGTCTCGGCAGGGTAGAAGACCTGCATGTGCGGCATGAGGTCCAGACGGCTGGCCTCGGACACCAGCGAGAATGCGCCGGTGATGAGCGCCTGCGAGGCAATGATGGCCGCGACGGTGGAAAGGCCTACGGCAAACGGGCGCAGGCCCGGGGCGAGCATCTGGTAGAACGGGTTGAGATCGGCAATGCCCATGAGCTCGGGGTTGGCAGCGTTGTTCATAAGCCAAGCGCCCTGGCCCATATAGGAAAGCAGCAGGCAGCACTTAACGAACGGCCAGGTAGCGTAGATGTTGCCGCGGCCGACGTGGCCCATGTCGGAGTAGAGCGCCTCGGCACCGGTGGTGGCGAGGAAGCAGCTGCCCAGGATCATGATGCCCGCGTGGTTGTTGGGGCTCAGCAAAAAGGCGATGCCGCGCACCGGGTTGAGGCACAGCAGCACGGCGGGGTGCTGGAAGACAAAGAACAGACCCGTGCCGCCCAGGAACAGGAACCACAGCGTCATGATGGGGCCAAAGGCGTGACCGATTTTGGCCGTACCGATGCGCTGTACCAAGAAGAGCACGATGATGATGGCGAGCGTAATGGCGACGACGCGGCCTTGGTCATCGCCCAGCACGGCATGGACCGCCGGGATGGTGCGCAGGCCCTCGATGGCCGTGGTAACGGTAACGGCCGGCGTCAGGATGCCGTCGGCGAGCAGCGCGGCGCCACCCAGCATGGCGGGGATGATAAGCCACTTGCCGCAGCGCTTGACCAGGCTGTACAGGGCAAAGATGCCGCCCTCACCATGGTTATCGGCGCGCAGCGAGATGAGCACATACTTGATGGTGGTCAGCAGCGTGACCGTCCACACGACAAGGGAGAGCGCGCCAAGCACGAACTCCTCCGTCACACTTCCGATGCCGCCGTTGCCGGCAACGAGCGCCTTGGTTACATACATAGGGCTGGTGCCGATATCGCCGTACACCACGCCCAGCGTGACGAGCATCGCCGAGATGCTCACAGGAATCGCAGCGTGCGAGGCTGCCTCCTTGGCCTTTTGTTCCATAAGCCGGTTTCCTCCCAACTTTAATGTTCGAAGGAATTATAGGTAATCGGCCCATGTTTGAATGGCACTGTTTTCCCAGCTAAATAAACATTTATACGGCCTTTAGGCCACCTCGGCGATATGGAATGTGACAAAGGGACTGTCCCTTTGTCACATCGCCGCATTCGTTACTTGCCGAGCCAGTTTTTGAACCACCACTCCATGGAACGGCTCATCTCGGCCATAAAGGGGCTCGTGTGCTTGCGGGTGTAGATATCCACCACGCGCTCGCCCACCTCGCGGGCATGCGGACGGAACATCGCGTCCATCTCGGCCACCTGCGCGTCCATGGTCGTGGCGCCGGCGCGGCAGTAGCGCTCCTCGTGCACCAGGTTCACCACGGGATGCGCAATAGCCGGGCGCTCCTTGCGGGGCGTGCCGATGATGAGCATCGACAGCGGCATGGTATAGGGCGGCAGATCGAGCAGCTCGGCAACTTCCTCGGCATTCTCGACGATATCACCGATATAGCAGCTCCCCAGGCCCAGAGCCTCGGCGGCAACCACGGCGTTTTGCGCGGCGATCACGGCGTCCTGGGCCGCGATGGCAAAGTCGCCCAAACCCGGCGCACGGCGGGGCGCCTTGCCCGTGCGCTCGACAAACTCGGGCTCAAAGCAGCCCACGTGCTCAAACAGATCGATCCACTTGGCATAATCGACCACAAATATTAGTGCCCAGGGTGCCTTGGCGATCATGGGCTGGTGGTCGCACAGGTCGGCCAAGCGATCGAGCGTAGCCTGCTCGCGAATACTGATGATGGAATACATCATCATGGCGCCCGCCGACGGCGCGCGACTCGCCGCATGCAGAATCGCTGCACGCTGCTCGTCGGTCACCGCCACGGGACGGTCATTGTCATCGCGCGCAAAAGCGCGCGTGGACGAACGGCGCTCCAAGATGTCCAGCACCGTGTTGCCCGTAGTCTCGACCGGATAGCCGCACGTATCCACGCCCGCAGCTCCGCCGCCGCCCATGTCCGCCTTGCAAACCTGCTCGTTCATCGCCTCATCCTCGCTAATTCTTTAAGAAGCCTTTACGTTTCCGTGTAATTCCCGTCCATTATCGCGCAGGTCGCCACTCCATTGCGCCACACCGCCACACGTGCGCGTTAATATGGCTGGTTGTTGTGCGCAGCCACCAATTGCAGCGCATATCTTGGTAACAATCGGGTAAACCCCCGCTTTCGTAGGTTTTAGTTTGTGAGGAGTCTCAGCATGTTCGCTGCCGCCATCTCGCTCGTCGGTCTTGCGGCGACCGTCTACCTTGTCTTGCGCGAGGCCAAGGCCATTCGCGCTCAGTCGGGCACCGTTGCCAAAAGCGCTCTTGGGTGGAGCGTCGCCTTCGGCCTGTTCCAGCTCTTTTTGACCATTTGGGGCGCCATTGGCCTCGTCGCCCAAAACGAGCCGCTCGCCTTTGTGATGCTCATCCTAACCAACGCCATCCTCACCGGCTGCGCTTGGGCCAGCATCGCACGCGACCGCATCGCCCCGCGCGTCTTTGCGTTCGCCGCGCCCGACGCCCCCGCCCCCACCGGCAAGCTCGCCCGCCTGCGCGGCGCCTTTGTGGGCAAACCGCTCGTCGCCGCTGTCTTGTGCCTGCTGCTCGCCGGCGTCTTTGCGCTGCTGGGAATGGAAGTCTCGTCCAACCACGACTTTACCTGGGTCTACCCCCTGTGCATCCTGCTCGAGTGGGCCATCATCACCGTGCTCATGACCGGCTTGTTCTTCCTATTCCAGCGCCACGGCGCAGCTCCCGCGGTCCTGGCCTTTGCCCTCTTTGTCCTGGGCATTGCCGAGTTCTTCGTCATCACGTTTAAATCCATGCCCATCCAGCCGGGCGACCTTTCGGCCATCTCCACCGCCGCCGCGGTCGCCGGCAACGGCTACACCTTCTCGATCTCGCTGTTCTGCGTGCTGTCCATGGGCTTTACCGCCATCGCCATGCTGCTGTGCGAGTACGCCGGCCTGGTGGCACCGCACCGTCAGAAGGGTGCCGCCAACGCCAAGCGTATGCTGCTCACCAACCTGCTCGTGGCAGTGCTGTGCCTGGGCGGCGTAACCGCGCATGTCACGCTCATCGACTACTACAACACCCTCGGCATCACCGTCTACACCTGGCGCCCGCTCGAGAGCTACTGGCGCGAGGGCTACCTGCCCGCCTTTATTAGTGCGGCGCAGTCCATCAAGCCGCCCAAACCCGCCGACTACTCCGTCGACGATGCCAAGGCCACGCTCAAAAAGTACGCCAAGGCCTACGACAAGTCCGACGCGGCCAAGAGCGACGAGCGCGCCGCCGCAAAGGAGCAGTTCGACAGCGAGAAGCCCACGGTCATCGCCATCATGAACGAGACCTTCTCGGATCTATCCATCTACCAGAATATGCGCGCCGGCTACGAGGGCCCGCAGTACTTTAAGAGCCTGTCCAACTGCCTCAGCCGCGGCAAGCTCTACGTGAGCGCCTACGGCGGCGGTACCGCCAATACCGAGTTTGAGTTTATGACCGGCAACTCCATGGCCAACCTGGGCTCGGGTGTGTACCCCTACACCATCTACAACATGGAAACGACCGGGAACCTGGCAGAGCAGTTCAAGTCGCTCGGATATTCCACCACAGCCATGCACCCCAACCACGCGACCAACTGGAACCGCGAGAACGTCTACAAGGACTTTGGCTTTGACCAGTTCCTGTCCATCAACGACTTCCAGGGAGCCGACACCCTGCGCGGCATGGTGACCGACCAGGCTACCTACGACAAGATTCTCGAGTTGCTCGACCAGAACGCCGATCCGCAGTTTATCTTCGACGTGACCATGCAGAACCACTCGGGCTACGACACGGGCCTGCTGCCGGTCGACAAGCAGATGCATCTCAACATCGACACAACCGACCTGGACGCCAAGACCGTTGAGGACGGCACGCTGTCCGATGTCGACGAGTACGTCTCGTGCATCGAGCAGTCCGACCAGGCGCTTCGCTACTTCCTCAACGCCCTGAGCAAACTCGATCGCAAGGTGGTCGTGGTGTTCTGGGGCGACCACCAGCCGTTCTTCCCGTCCAAGTTCAACGATAAGTGGTTTACCGGCGAGGACGATGCCACGCACCAGGAACGTCTGTGGCAGACCGACTACATCATCTGGGCCAACTACGACGTTGCCGGCTGCGACCAGACAAGCGAGGTCGACGACCTGTCCACCAACTACCTGTCCACCCAGCTCATGCAGCTGATCGGCGCGCCGCTCACTGACTACCAGAAGGCGCACATGACGCTGCGCGAGTCGCTGCCCGCCATCAACTCCGTGGGCTACGAGGACGCCAGCCTGCGCTGGGCGCTCTCCTCCAACGTCACCGGTGACGACGCCGTTGCCGCCGCTGCCACCAAGGCGCGCGAGGATTACGCCAAGATGCAGTACTACGAGATGTTCCGCGACGGCAAGAACGTGTACACCGAGCACTTCCAGACCGAGGCCAACGAAACCGACCCCAACCTGGCGCCGGGCACGACCAAGATTAAGTAGCTGCTAGCTGCTGAGCCACAACTGAAACGTCTGTCCAGGCGGAGGCATATAAGGTTCCCTGCTCGGACAGTCCTGCGCAAGACGAAGGCCACATTAAGTGGCCTCCTTTGCGTGCGGAACTCGCGATGAACCTTACATACCTCCGCCCGGACAGACGCCCTGTTGTTGAAGCGCGGCTTGTCTTGGGTGTATCGCCGAACATATATAAGTTGAAGGCCACGTTATGTGGCCTTCTTTGTTTGCGGAAAGTGTGTCCCGGAATTCTTGTCTGGAATGGGACGCAGTTTCCCGTTGAGGACCCTTTGGGAAAGTGCGTCCCGGTCTGGGCGCTCAAACTGGGATGGATTTTCCGGATGAGGGCTTGACGGAAAATGTGTCCCGTTCCGGGCGCTAATTGTGGGATGCAGTTTCCGCTTGCGGAGTCTCCACTCAACAGAAAACCCGGGTGGCCTGTTTTTTGGCTACCCGGGTTTTTGGGTTGTCGATATGTTCGACTGGCTACTAGTGGGTCTTGCGGCGCTTGATCAGCATGATGAGGGCTATCACTACGAGCGTTGCTCCCGCTGCTGCTGCGGTGGCGACTAGGGCGAATGTTTGGTCGCCGGTGTTTGCGAGGTTCTTCGCTGTGGTCGTAGTCTTGACCTTGGTGTCGGTCTTAGCTCCGTTGTCGGACTTGGGCTTGTCCGGGTTCGTCGGGGTCTCAGGAGTCTCGGGGTCCTTTGAGCCTTCGGAATCGGTTGGGCCGGCGGTGTTTACCAGCGTATGGTCCAGGAACTTTTTGGCGCCCGCACTTGCCTGTGAGAACAGGCGGCGCGTGCGGATCGGGGTGGCGTTCACCGTTGTGGGCGCCGTCTCCTCGGCCTCGATATTCACGAGCGTCGTGCCGGTGTCGAGGCCCACGTCGTTGTATCCCACGTGGCAGTAATACTGCGCACCGTCATCGTCTGCGGTCAGGTCAATCTCGAGCTTTGAAGCCGTTCCAGCCGCGAGGTTGCCATCGGCACCCACGAGCTTAAACTCTGTCTCGCCGCGGCCCTTGCGGTACCACATATAGGTCGGTGCCAGCCCTGTTTCGCTATCGTCGGCACCGAGTTGCTTCACATGGCCAATCGCCGAGAGCGTCAGGTGGCTTCCCGCCGTGCGCTCAACCGAAGAGTCGTATCCAAGATCCAACCCCTCCGCAGCATACGCCGCAGGTCCGCTCACGGTCATCGTCATGCCATCGGGCATGGTCTTGACCGTGATGATTGCCGAGCGAATACCTGTTTCGGTCGTGGATCCATTCTTAACGGCGGCGATGGCGAATCGATACTCCGTATTGGGCTGCAGCCCATCCCACTTGAGCGAGGTCTGCGTGTTGTCGGCAATCTTCCAGCTATTGACGACCGCATCCGCCGCATTGCTCTGCAGCATGCCCACGCCGTAGCTAAAGCCACTCTTGTTTGCGAGTACATCGTCCCAGCTAAACGTAACGCTGGTCGAATCGACGGCGTTTGCCGTAAAGCCCGTCACGGCCGGCGCGTCGGGCATCTCGACGTCCTTAACGTCATAGCCCACGATCCAGAACTGGTCGGTGTCCTTGGTGCCGAGCTTGTCGCCCGAGTCTGCCTCGAACTTGTCGACATCCACCGCGTTGACGCCCAGACGCCACACAAAACCGTACTTGCCCTGCGCGGCCTCGGGCAGGTTGTCGACGGTGCCGCCGTATTCGGTCGATTCACTCGAGGAGTTACCCGTAGTAAAGCCGGCGTTGGCACCAAAGCACAGGCCGCCAAACAACTCGTGCTTTGCGAGCTTCGCGCCCATGACAACGCTGCCGTTCAGCGTCAAGCCGAGCTCGAGCTCCTGCTCCCTGCCCTCCTCGACTTCGATGGTCTGCTCAATGCTCGCCCCCGACTGCGCGGCGGCGCCGTTAAACCCATCGTGCGTGTAGGCGCGCGTTACGCCAGGCTTGCCCAGGCCAAAGGAATCCCCAACGGGAGTCTCGCCGTTGAGCGTCGTTTGATAGGTTCCGGGTTCTCCCGACCGGTTGGTCAAAAAGTAGCTGAGCGGCGTCATATTGTGCTGTTTGGCAATGCGGTCATAGGCCTCGACATTAACGACCGAGGTCTGAGCGCCGAGCGACACGGGCGCCGCCATCACGCCCTTGCCACCAGTTTCCTCATTTTCGATCTCATACTCGTAATAGACCATCGGAATTGTGTAGAGCACGGCCTTGTCACCCTCGCCGGCATGCGACTCATAGCTTACGCTTGCGCTGACCGTGCGCTCGCTCCGGTAGTCATAGCATCCCTCGGCGGCAAAATCGACTGAAGCATTCATCGCGACCAGGGGCGGACCGGTCTGCACCTCGACGGCAACGCCCAACTCGGCGCCAATGGTATAGCCCTGGGATGTCCCCGTGCCCTTTTCCTCTCCGTATGACGTGCCGCCCAACACCAGATAGCCGTATGCCTGCTCCAGATCCTCAACATAGGGCGCATCCTGCAGCACGGCAAGCACGCGCGGGTTGGTATAGACCTTGTAGCGGTCCTTGTACGTGATCTTGACGCTGTCGTTGTCGACATCGGGCAGCGCGAGCGAGATAAATGTGCCGTAGGTAGTGCCACGACGGTTGCTCTCGCTAATCACCTGCTCCTCGCCGCGGCGCACCTTTCCGTTCTCGTCGAGCGAAAAATGCGAGGCAGTCATCCAATAGTAGTCATCGTTCTTGCGCAGGTCCTCGTCGCGGTGCTTGCCCACCACGGCGATAAAGCTCTCGTTATAGCGGTCCGAACCCGAGACGCTGCCCGCCTTGACGTCGCTGATCCACACCTGCTCTATACCCTTGTGGTCATGCTTGTTGCTGCTGTTGTATTGCTGACCGCTCATGCTCATGGTTCCGACCATGGAACCCAAGCCCTGGGCCCCGCTCTGCGCCGTGTTGCAGGCAAAGTCGCGGAACACATCGCCGCCCACGAGCACCTCGTCGACCGCCGGCTGCTCGGACAGACCGTCAAGGTTGGCAGTGGCAAGGGCAATAGGTGCCAAGGTGCACGGATAGCGCTTATCCTGAGCACTATCCTTCCATGCGCTGTTGGGCACATGCATCAGTCCATAGGAGGCGAGGAGCCCGTCTCTGTATTCCTTGCAATCGGAAAGTTTGAACTCGCCAGACTCCGAGTCAAAATACGCGTAGCGGTACAGCGCGCCGTACAGCCCCTTGCTGCCGTCAGAGGCGCCGTAATCAAAAGTGCTGCTTTGCCAGTCATAGCCCGCAAGAATAAGGCCCGTGACGGTTTCACCCGTCTTCTTTCCTTCTTCATCGTAGGCGGCAAACGTGCCGAATGTCGCATTCGCGGCAACCATGGTCTTGCCGTTCGCGGAGAGGGAGATTGCGCCCGCGTCACCCAGAGCATCGACATGGACGAGCGCACCCTTGGATGCATCCCACGAGAACAGCTCGCAATGCGTCGACTTATCAATATTCTTTTTGCCGTAGGGTGCCGAGACCACGATGGCGAGGTCATCGCAAAAATCGCGATCGAGGTCGCCGGCCGCCAGCGAAACGACAGGAGCTGACTGAAGCTGCGTCCAGGAACCGTTCCCGCCCTTGTTGTGCGTGGTGTAGTCAGCGGCGTTACCGGCATCGATCTTAACGACGCTCTGCTTCCAGTTGCCGCCCTCCAGGTCGTACATGTCGACTACGGCCTTGCGCACGCCGTTCTCGTCGACATAGCAGCCCGCGTAGACAAAAAGCTCGTCGACGCCGTCGCCATCGACATCGCCCGCCTCGACATCAAAGACGGCGTCGTGCTCTTGCAGGTAACCGGCATCCAGGTACTTAAAACGGCCTTCGTACATCATATTAGTGTTGACCGTCACCGGCAGGCGTGTATCGAGCTTGCGCGTGCGCCCGTTGGCAAACGAAAAGAGGACCAGCTCGATCTTTCCGGAGTACGACTTGCCGTCGATCGTGGTAGAGGAGCTGTCGCCATAGGCGCGAAGCTCGGCGACGCGGCTCTTTTTGCCCGTTTTGGCGTCGCTGCAGAACTCGACGCTCGTGGCGTGAATGCCCGAGAAGTCGCTGTTCTCGTTGGCAAGCACTGTTGATGACCCATTGTTGCTTAGGTACGACCAGGTGCCGCCACCGTAGTCGCTATGCTTGTAGAGATCGCTGTTCGTATCGAAGTTGTTGACGTTTTGCCAGAACTTTGCGGCGCCCCACACACTTCCATAGCCATCGGTGAGTTTGCTGCTGCCGCCAATGTCACCGCGCTCGACGTTCTCGAGCTTGTCGCGCAGAGTGTAGCGATTGCCATGGCTACCGTTAGCTGCCATATAGACCTCGCTGCGCGTGGCAAACGTCGTGGGAGTGGTGGTGGAGTAGGGGCCAACGGTATCGGCCGGAATGTCCTCGCTCGTGCCCAGGCCCAAATCGCTATAGTCCTG
Source organism: Collinsella sp. (assembly GCA_048425625.1). GTDB lineage: Bacteria > Actinomycetota > Coriobacteriia > Coriobacteriales > Coriobacteriaceae > Collinsella. The sequence goes on from DBFNYT010000151.1 coordinate 12,887, forward strand.
CTCGGTCATATCGGTGATTGCGGGCGCGTCTGCCGCCTGGGCAACCTGGGGCGTGGCCATAAAACAGGCGACACTCGTTGCAATCAACGCAGCAAGCGCCGCCGTCCCGGCAAGCGGGATTTTCGACAACCGGCGAATGTGGGGGTGTGGAACGTGCATGGGGGACCTCGCTTTACTCGAGTGGAGTCGGCTCATTTTTGCAAACGATACGTCCGACGCCCGATATCACGTGTCTCATTTTCGCCAACGGCGTGTCTCATTTTTGAGAATCCGAGATGCCGCGGAAATCTTATCCCAGCTCAAAGGCCATTTCTGGGATGTATTTTCCATCGAGTGCCTCATCGGGAAACTGCATCCCATTTCAAGCGTCGATTCTGGGACGCATTTTCCGAAAGCCTGCCCATCCGGAAAGCCCGTCCCACTTTGGACGCATCCGGGCACGGAACCATCGACCTATCAGGCCTCCCATCAATAAAGAGGCGTCCTCCCGGACGGCGGGGCACGAAGTTCATCGCGAGTTCCGCACGCAAAGAAGGCCACTTAATGTGGCCTTCGTCTTGCGCAGGACTGTAGAGCAGGGAACTTCGTGCCCCGACGCCCGGGAGGACGTTTCATTTAGAAAGATGGACCGACCGCCGTCAGCGATGGGAGCTACTCCCCCAGCACGGCCTTTTTGGCGGCTGCAGCCATGTTGTCCAGATCTTCCTTGGTGGGGTGATCCTTTGCGGCGACCCAGTTATCGAGCAGCATCTTAGCGCGGGCGCTATCGGGATCTTGCTCGAGCATTGCCTCGTAGCGCTGTTTGACCGCGGGGCCCATCTTGCCCTGGCACATTGCCCAGCCCACCAGCTCGGCATCATCGGCCAAATTGGAGGCCACACGATCGATAATCTGCTGATAGTAGCTCTGGTCGGCCCCAAAGCCGCAGGTGCCAAACAGGAACACGCGCTTGCCGTGCAAGGCGGAAAGCAACGCCGCGACCGAAGGCGTGCACGCGCCCTTGTCGCACCAAAAGCCAACGAGCACCGTATCGGCAGCACAGGCACCCTGCGCCTCGCGCGCAACTTGATCTGCATCCGCATCGTCGCTCAGTGCGGCAGCGTGAATAAACTCGACGCCTGCAGCCTGCAGGGCACGCTTGATTGCGCCCGAAACCATCCTTGTATTACCGCTCTTGCTGTTGACCACCAAAGAGCATGTCATAGTCACGTTGCTCGTTTCCCCCAAAACTAAAGCCACTAATGCAATTTATTAGATGAATATCTTAGTACTAACGTGACAGATGTAAACCACCTTCTGCCGATTGGCGACATGGGCGACACCGATGGGGGCAAAACGTCCGCAGCTCAAGCCCCCAAATACTTAAGACGCGGGACAAACAAGCCTGATTAATTTGCCCCACGTCTTGCTCACTGGGCGAATTGACTGCGGTAGAGCTCGGCGTAGAAGCCGCCTGCCGCTAGCAGCTCGTCGTGCGTGCCGCGCTCGATAATCTGGCCGTCGCGCATCACCAGGATGCAGTCGGCGTTGCGGATGGTGCTCAGGCGATGCGCCACCACAAAGCTCGTACGGCCGGCCATGAGCTCATCAAATGCCGCCTGCACCTGCAGCTCGGTACGCGTATCAATACTCGAAGTCGCCTCGTCCAGCAGCAAGATAGCCGGATCGGTGAGCATGACGCGCGCGATGCACAGCAGCTGTTTTTGACCCTGGCTAAACGTGCCGCCGTCCTCGCCGATCACCGTATCGTAGCCGCCTGGCAGCTGCACGATAAACTTATGCGCATGCGCGCGCTTGGCGGCCTCGACAATCTGCTCGCGCGTGGCATCGGGGCAACCGTAGGCAATGTTCTGGGCCACCGTGCCCTCGAACAGCCATGTGTCCTGCAGCACCATGCCAAAGGCACGGCGCAGGCTCGAGCGCGTGTAGTCACGCGAGGGGCGACCGTCGACCACGATGCGCCCAGCATCGATATCGTAAAAGCGCAGCAGCAGGTTGATGAGCGTCGTCTTGCCACAGCCCGTGGGACCGACGAGGGCAAAGCGCATGCCGGGCTTGGCATCGATGCAGATATCCTGCAGCAGTTTGCGGTCGGGCACATAGCTAAAGTACACATGCTCAAACGAAACCTCGCCCTTCGGGGCAGTGAGCTCAATGGCATCCACAGCGTCGGGCTCCTGCTCGCGCGCATCGAGCAACGCGAACATGCGGCGTGCCGAGGCATACGCCGTCTGGATTTGCGTGATGACGTGCGTGACCTCGTTGAACGGCTTGGTGTACTGGTTGGCGTAGGACAGGAAGATCTGCACGCCGCCCACCGTAAGCGCCGCCGGCACGCCCGTGATCACGCCCACGCAGCCGATCACGGCGACCACGGCGTAGATGATGTTGTTGATAAAGCGCGTGCCGGGGTTGGAGAGCGAACCCATAAACTGCGCGCGCTCGCCTGCCGTATAGAGCTCGGCGTTGAGTACGTCGAAGCGCGCTTGGGCGTTCGAGCCGTAGGCAAACGCATCAACCAGCTTTTGCTCGCCCACATACTCCTCGATATGACCGCCCAGCTGACCCTGAATACGCTGCTGGGCCGTAAAGCTTTTATTGGAGAGCTTGGCGATGGCACCGGCCGCAAAGACGGAAAGCGGCGTGACGAGCACCACCACAAGCGTCATGGTCAGGTTGATGGAGAGCATAAACGCGAGCGTGCCCACGATGGTGATGACGCCGGTAAAGAGCTGCGTAAAGCCCTGCAGCAGGCCGTCACCCACCTGATCGACGTCATTGACCACGCGGCTCATGAGGTCGCCGTGGGCATGGCCGTCGATAAAGCTGAGCGGCATGCGGCTGAGCTTGTCGCTCGCCTCAACGCGCATGTCGCGCACCGTCTCGTAGGACAGACGGTTAACGCAGTAGCCCTGCAGCCACTGGAAGGCCGCAGCACCTACGACGACAATCGCGAGCTTGGTGACAAGCGGCAGCAGCGCATCGAAGTCCACCTGTCCGGCGGCGACGATAAGGTCGATGCCCTCGCCAATGAGGATGGGCGTATAGAGTTGCAAGATCACCGAGATTGCGGCGCTCACAAACGATGCCGTAAACGAGACGCGGTGCGGGCGAACATAGCCCAGCAGGCGGCGGGTCACCGCACCCACGGGATAGCGCTCGGGGTCGCCAGGCTGGCGCGGGCCGTCGCCCAGGTCGTTGAGGCTATCGTTACCGGACACGTTGGCCGTCATCGTGGCGACCGAACCGGAGGAAGTGTACGGATTCATTTAGCAGCCCTCCTTTGCGCAGACGGATGCGGAGGCGATCGGGGCGGACACGGGCGTCGCGTTCCCCTGCTGGCCCTCGAGCTCCTCGCGACGCAGCTGCGACTGGCAAATCTCGCGATAGAGCTGGCAGGTCGCATACAGCTCATCGTGCGTGCCCAGGCCCGCGACCGATCCGTGGTCGAGCACGCAGATCATGTCGGCATCGCGCACGGTCGAGACGCGCTGGCTCACGATCACCGTGGTCATGGGGACACCCCTCGAAAACACCGGGGCTCTTCCTGCGAGTTCGCGCACCGCACGGCGCAGAGCCGCATCCGTCTTTACATCGAGCGCCGATGCCGAATCGTCCATAACGAGAATCTGCGGGTATTCCACCAGAGCACGCGCGATAGTCAGACGCTGACGTTGTCCGCCGCTAAAATTTTTGCCGCCTGCCTCGACGGGAGCATCGAGGCCGTCCGGCAGGTTACGTACAAAATCGTCCGCCTGGGCCGTCTCGAGCGCATCCCAAAGCACGTCATCCATAAAGCACGTCCTTTGACGCCATGCCAGATTGGAACGAATCGTGCCGCTCATGAGGGTCGCCCGCTGGGGGACCATGCCAATAACCTCCCTCAGTTGGTCAAGATTCCACGAGCGCACGTCACGGCCGAAAACGCGAACCGTTCCCGCCGACGCATCGTACAGGCGCGGGATAAGCGAGACGAGCGTGGACTTGCCGCTGCCCGTACCGCCGATAATGCCGAGGGTTTTGCCCACCGGCAGCTCCAGGGTCACGTCATTGACGGCGTTGGCGGCGCCCGCGCCAAAGGAGAAGCTCGCATGGCTCAAGCTCAGCGCGGGGACCGGAACAGCGTTGCCCACTGCGCTCGGCTCGGGCAGCGCGACCGGCTGGTTGCCCTCGTCGGTGATGCTCGGCACGCAATTGAGCACCTCGTTGAGACGCGACGCACTGGCGCTCGCCTTGGTAAAGACCACGACCAGGTTGGCGACATACACGATGGAGGTCAGGGTCTGCGTCATGTAGTTGACGAACGCCATGACCTGGCCCTGCGTGAGCTCGCCCACGTTGACCTGAATGCCGCCCACCCACAGGATGGCGCACACGCCCAGGTTCATCACCAGAAACGTTACGGGGTTAAGGATCGACGAGAGCTTGCCCACCGCAATTGCGACACACGCCTGGCCATCGGCCGCCTGGGCAAAACGCTCACGCTCGTGACCCTCGCGCACAAACGCCCGGACCACACGAGCGCCCGAAAGTCCCTCGCGACAAATAAGCGCGATGCGGTCGAGCTTTGCCTGCAGCTGCTTGTAGTACGGGATGCAGCGCGCCATAACAAACCAAAACACCAGGCCGATGGCGGGCGTGCAAATCAAGAAGATCATGCCGAGCTTAAGGTCGATGGCAAGGGCCGCGACCATGGAGCCCACCGCCAGGAAAGGCCAGCGGATGAGCATGCGCACGCCCAGCGCCACGGCAAGCTGCACCTGGTTGACGTCGTTGGTAATGCGCGTGATGAGCGACGGCGTGCCAAAGCGATCGAGTTCAGCATAGCTCAGCTTGTTGATGTGCTGGTAGAGTGCGCCGCGAATGTCAGTACCCATGCCCTGCGAGGTGAGCGCCGCCATCTTTTGGCAGACGAGCGTAAACGAGATGCCAATCACGGCCATGGCGGCGAGCACCATGCCATAGTGGACGACGGCACTCACGTCGTGTGCACCGATACCTTTATCGATCATCTGGGCAATCACCAGCGGCGTAAGCAAGTCAAAGATCACTTCGATCAACTTGCACGCAGGGCCGATCACCATATACCGGCGATACTTACCGCCAAAACGCCTGAGCAGCTCAATCATAAAAAGGCGCTCCCTATCATCATCTCTATTCAATCTGATTCATGATAGTACGGAGAACCCTGGAGATGCGTAAGCAACTCGTTACAGATGTAAGGGCAACGGTCACTAGCACCCAAGGCCCGTAGCCGCCAATGCTTTGGCAAAGCCAGCGAGTTCCACAAAGCACGGGATTGAATTGTTCAGATAAACGCGCCCTTACGGGTGATTTTTGGACGACATGGCCCGGCACCAAAAAGCGCCCGTGCGCTCGATGGATTCGGATGCCCGACAGAGGCTCCTTATGGCTGCTTCCTTCCGGACCTGACCAGATTCGGAACATGTCGTCATCCGAACCCATCGAACGCGCTAGGCGCTCGATATATCTTACCCGCTCCCGCCCGATGGGGCAAGGTAGCTAATTTGGGACGGGGCTTTTTTGACTACTTTTAGATGCGGCCAAGGTCGTAGGCTTGGGCGGCCGCTTCGCCGGCGCAGATGAGGTTGGTTGTGGCTTCCTGGGGATCGAGCGCCAGCTCAAGGCCCATGGGCTTGCGGCAGACCGGCAAAACCAGGTCGACGCCCTGCCCATACACCGCATCCAGGTTGTCGGCACGACCGCCCACGACGGCAACAACCGGCTTGCCATAGCGTTTCGCACGACGGGCCACGCCCACCGGCGCCTTACCGGCAGCGGATTGCTCGTCCATATTGCCCTCGCCCGTTATGACCAGGTCGACATCGCGCACGTGCTCGTCAAACTCAATCAGATCAAGCACCGTCTCCACGCCCGAGCGCAGCTCCGCAGCGAGCGCTAGCAGCGCGGCGCCCAGGCCGCCGGCGGC
>DBFNYT010000152.1:0-16824 GCA_048425625.1 Collinsella sp.
GACGCCGTCGAGATTCCCGTTATCGGTTCGGGCGATGTGTTCTCGGCAGAGGACGCTGCTGAGCATCTGCAAAGCTCGGGTGCCAGCGCGGTGTTTATCGCGCGCGGCATCTACGGCAATCCATGGGTGTTCGGCGATGCCCGAGCCCTTGCACTCGATGGCACGCCGGTTCCTTCTCGCTCCTCGGTTGAGCGCCTGGATGCCCTGCGCGAGCACCTGACGCTCACGCACGAGCTGTTGCCGCTCATATCGCGTGCCCGCACGTACGCAAGCTGGTATCTAAAGGGCATGCCCCATGCTGCCGCCTGGCGCGCTCAGGTGGTGCGTTGCTCCACATACGAGGAGTTCATGGCACTGGTCGATGATATCGAGCACGATGTGGTGGCCTGTGAGGCCGCACTTGCCGCCGGCGAGTCGGTGCCCGCTCATCCGTTGGAGGCCTAACGGTGGCCGTTACCGCGCTGTACGTGCATGTGCCGTTTTGCGCCCAAAAATGCCGGTACTGTGACTTTGACTCACGCAGTTTTGCTCCGTGCAACATGAGCGTTGCGCTCGATACCTATTTTGAGCAGTTGTATGCGCGCCTCGATGCTTTTGGCGACGCAGGCGCGCTTGCACAGATCCGCACCGTCTATGTTGGCGGCGGCACGCCGTCGCTGGCGGGGGAGCGTTTGGTAGAATTTGCCCGGCGTATCTCTGCGTGGTGCAAGCCTGTTGAGTTTACCTGCGAGGCCAATCCCGAATCGCTGACCGCAGAGCTTGCCACTGCGCTTGCCGGGGTGGGTGTCACGCGCGTCTCTCTGGGCGTGCAAACGCTCGATAACGCCGAACTTACCGCCATCGGCCGCATTCACGATGCCGATCGGGCGCTCGCTGCCATCACGACGGTCAAGGACGCTGGGCTTGTCGTGTCGTGCGACCTGATGTGCGGCCTTCCCGGGCAGACCGACCTAAGCTGGCAGCGCACACTCGATGGCGTGTTGGCGGCGGCGCCGCATCATGTGTCGGTGTACCCGCTCACGCTCGAGGAGGGCACGCCGCTCTATCGCATGGCGTGTCGCGACGAGTCGCTCGAGCCCGACGAGGATTTTCAGGCTGCATGCATGGATGCGGCGCGTGAGCGCCTGAATGCGGCCGGCTATCACCCGTATGAGGTGGCAAGCTACGCGCTCGACGGCCATGAGTGCGCCCACAACATTGCCTATTGGACCGGACAGGGCTATCTGGGTTTGGGCCGCTCTGCCGCCGGTATGCTCGACGCCGAGGATTTCGATCGCTTGGCCGGGCTGTTTCCCGACGTGCTTGCTCGCGGCGATGCGTATCGCGTGCGCTTGGTGCAACGCGACGATGCCGCGACGACGTTTGATGCCGAGTATCTGTCGCAGCGCGAGGCGGCGGCCGAGGATTTGATGCTTGCCTGTCGCATGACGCGTGGCATTGGGCCCGATCTGTTGGTTCGCTCGGCAAGCGTGATCGCTGCAGATGAGTTGGCGGCGGCCTGCGACCGTGCGGTCGAGTTGGGCCTTGCCACCTGGGTGCCCGATCATATTGAAGGACATGCGGGGCGCGTCACCTCGAAAGACGTTATCGCAGGTCGCGTCCGTGCTCGTTTAGCGCCCACTCACTTGGGCTGGCTCGATGGAAATGTGCTGTTCGAGCTGTTTTGGGGTCTAGCCTAGGCCGCTCGGGTAGAATTACCGCAATATATACGCTGCTGTGAGCAGGAGGTTGCCGCGCATGGCGACGATGAACGAAAAAGATTACTACGAGATTTTGGGTGTCTCCAAGGACGCCACCTCGCGTGATATACAGAAAGCCTTCCAGCAAAAGGCCCGCAAGCTCCATCCGGACGTCAACAAAGAACCGGATGCCGAGGAAAAGTTCAAAGAGGTTTCCGAGGCCTATGCTGTGCTTTCGGACGAGCAGAAGCGTGCGCGCTACGACGCCATGCGCTCGGGCAATCCCTTTGCCGGCGCTCCCACGGCTTCGCCCTATGGCGGCGGTTACGCCGGCAGCGCGGGCTACGGCAATCCCTTTGAGGGCGGCTTTCCCTTTGGTGGCGCCTGGGGTCAGCCGCGTCGCGGGCAGGCTGCCTATAATCCCGAGAACGGCGCCAACGTGGTCGTCGATATTAAGCTCGACGCCAAGGAGGCCAAGGGCGGTGCCCGCAAGACCGTCCGCTATACGCGCTTCGATACCTGTGGTCACTGCGGCGGTTCGGGCTCTGTTTCGTCCGAGCATGCACATACCTGTCCGAGCTGCGGCGGTCGCGGCCACATCGATGTCGACCTGTCCTTTCTGTTTGGTGCCGGCACGTTCCAGTCTGTCTGCCCTGAGTGCGGTGGCTCCGGTAAGGTCGTCGCCGACCCCTGTCCCGATTGCGGCGGCAGCGGGCGAACCCGTGTGACCTCCGAGCAGACGATTGAGTTTCCCGCCGGCACGCACGATGGCGACGAGGTCCGTATTGGCGGCATGGGTCACGCCGGCACCAACGGCGCCTCTGGCGGTGATCTGGTCGGTCGGGCCCATGTTGAGGCCGAGCGCCTGGAAGGCAAGGCCCGTACCGGTTTTTACCTGATGGGCATCGTGGCGCCGTTTTTGGTGCTATCGGCCATCTCGGGCGTGTTCTCGGCCTTTGCCGTGATGTGCTTTATTCCGTTTGCCATGGGCCTGTTCATGGTGCTCTCGGACGGCGTGCTGCACCGCAGCCTGCTGTGGTGGAAGCGCGGCGCGATGCAGTTTGCCAACGGTTTTGCCAACGGATTTATGTTTGCGCTCGTGTCGGTTTGGTTTGCGAGCTGCTCGCAACGTGCCATGCTTTCGCCCTACGCAATGCAATAACATCAAACCCTCTGTTTGCGGCCGGCCCAGCTTGGGTATAGGACGCACTGTGACAATAATGAAAGTCGGAAGGATTCGGTCGTGTCGGAAAATAGGGATTACTACGAGGTGCTTGGCGTCGACAAGGATGCCGACGCGCGGACGATTAAGCGCGCGTTTCTAAAGAAGGCCCGTACCGTACACCCGGACGTTTCGGACGACCCCGAGGCCGAGGCTAAGTTCAAAGAGCTCAACGAGGCATATTCCGTTCTTTCCGATGAGCAGAAGCGTGCTAACTACGACCGTTACGGCACTGCCGACGGCCCCGGTGGCTCCGGCTACGTCGATATCAACGATATCTTTGGTGGCATGGGCATGGACGACTTGTTCTCGTCGTTCTTTGGCGGCGGTGCCGGCGGTGGCGCCCGCAGCCGTCGTGAGCGTCGTCGCGGACGTGATATGGCCATCTCGCTTTCGGTGACGCTCGAGGAGGCGGCGCTCGGCTGCAAAAAGACAATCAGCTATGACCGCCTTGCTCCTTGCGAGGACTGCAATGGCACCGGTAGGGCAGAGGGCGCACAGGAAAAGCAGTGCGGCCGCTGCCACGGTACGGGCTACGTCACGACGGTTCAGCGATCGTTTTTGGGCCAGGTTCAGTCTTCCTCGCCTTGCCCCGACTGCCATGGCGAGGGCACGGTTATCGATCATCCCTGCGAGACCTGCGACGGTCAAGGCCGCACGCCTTCGCACGAAAAGATCGACATCGATATTCCCGCCGGCGTTTCGACCGGTCGCCAGCTTCGTGTGAGCGGCTTTGGCGAGGCCGGCCTTCGCGGCGAGCCTTCGGGCGACCTGATTGTCAACGTGCGCGTCGCCGACCATGAGCGCTTTAAGCGCAACGGTGATGACCTGTACCTGGTGAGCGATATCTCGATTGCGCAGGCTGCGCTCGGCTGCGAGATTGAGGTCGAGGGCATTATGCCCGACGAGGTCGTTAAGGTGACGGTTCCCGCCGGCGCCCAGTACGGCGACACCGTGAGCGTCAATAATTACGGCATGCCGCGCATTGGCGGTGGCGGTTCGCGTGGCCGCCTGATCGTGCAACTGCGCGTGGTCGTTCCCACCAATCTTTCCAATAAGCAGCGCGAGCTGCTCCGTGCTTTTGCCGATGAGATGGGCGATGACGTCGCTTCTGGTAAGAAGTCGGTGACCGACCGTATCAAGAGTGCCCTCGACGATATCCTCGATTAAGGAGCCCGCGTGCTCGCACCCCATATTTCCGTCGTCAACCTCGGCTGCCGTGTCAACCGGGTTGAGTCTGACCGTATCACTGCCGATCTTATGCGCTTGGGCTTTGCTATTGTGGAGCCCCAGGATGCCGATCTGATCGTCATTAACACTTGTGCCGTTACGGGCGAGGCCGAGGCTAAGACCCGTAAGGCCGTCCGTCATGCGCTGGCCCATCCAAACGAGCCCTATGTGGTCGTGACCGGATGCGTGGTCAATTTGCATCCCGAGGAGCTGTCGGAGCTTTCGGATCGCGTGATTGCCGAGCCGTCCAAGATAGATGTCGCCGAACGTGTTTGCGAGGTGCTGGGTGTTGAGTCCGATAGCGTTCCCGCCTGCAGCGATGGCGAGGTGGTCGATGCGCTCGGTCGCTCTCGCCTGGGCGTGAAGATTCAGGATGGCTGCAACCATCGCTGCACCTATTGCATTGTGTGGAAGGCGCGCGGCCCCGAGCGCTCCGTGCCCGTCGAGTCCGTGCTCGAGCAAGTTCGCGAGGCCCAGGAGGCCGGCGTGCCCGAGGTGGTGCTGACCGGTGTGAACCTGGGTGCCTACGATGGCAAGAGCGCGACCGACGAGCACGTCGAAATCGATGAGCTGCTCGAGGCCATCATGGAGCGCACGTCTATTCCGCATGTGCGCATTTCCTCGGTCGAGCCCATGGATATCTCCGAGCGCCTGCTTAAGGTTATGGCGCGCTACCCGCAGCGTATCGCCCCGTTTTTGCACCTGCCCGTGCAGTCCGGCTGCACGGCGACCCTGCATCGCATGGGCCGTCCCTATAGCGCCGAGGCCTTTGAGGACACGGTGCGTATGATTCGCGCCAACTTGCCCCAGGCGTCCCTTTCGTGCGATGTCATCGTCGGTTTTCCTGGTGAGACGGACGAGGAGTTCGAGGAGTCGCTGGCGCTGTGCCGCCGTGTGGGTTTCTCGCGTATGCACGTGTTCCGCTACAGCAAGCGTCCCGGTACCCTTGCTGCCGACATGCCCGACCAGGTGCCACCCGAGGTTATGGCCGAGCGCAGCCGCCGTATGCGGGCCGCCGCACAGGAGCTCGCTATTGCCGACGCTCGTCGTCGCGTGGGCACGGTCGAGCGTGCCGTGCTCGAGTATGGTGACAACCTGACGCTTGGCTCGTTCCATCATGCCCGTCTTGACGATACCTGTGGACTTACAGCCCCGTGCCTGCTCGATGTTGCTATCATCGGAGTCGATGATTCCGGCTTGGTCCATGCACGCAGGGAGGTTCATGGAAGCCTCGAAGATTAGACTTACCGTTCCCGAGGGTATTGACCCCTCGCGCGTTTTGGGTGCCGGCGACGGCGTCCTTCGTGCGCTGGAGAGCTCAGTTCGCGCCCACGTGGTCGCCCGTGGCGACAGCATCGCCGTGAGCGGTGACCCGGACGAGGTCGAACTGGTCGCGCGTTTTTTCGAACATGCCTTTCGTGAGGCTGCTTCCGGGCGCACGCTTTCTGCCGACGATGTCTCTCGCTGCCTGGCCGTCTTGCGCGACGGTGAGCACGAGGCTACGTCGCTTCGCGATGACGTGCTACTTTCGTATCGCGGTCGCGTCATTCGCCCCAAGACGCTCGGTCAAAAGCGCTATGTGGATGCCATCCGCTCAAATACCATCACGTTTGGCTTGGGTCCTGCCGGTACCGGTAAGACCTATCTGGCCATGGCGCTCGCTGTTGCCGCACTCAAGCGTCACGAGGTGGGCCGTCTGATCTTGACGCGTCCGGTTGTCGAGGCGGGGGAGAACCTGGGCTTTTTGCCCGGCACCCTCGAGGAAAAGATCGATCCGTACATGCGCCCGCTCTACGACGCCCTATTTTGCATGATGGATCGCGAGCGCACCGATGAGCTCATGGAGCGCGGCGTGATCGAGATCGCCCCGCTTGCCTACATGCGCGGCCGCACGCTGAGCGACGCCTTCGTGGTGCTCGACGAGGCCCAAAATACCACGCCCGAGCAGATGAAGATGTTTCTGACGCGCCTGGGCTTTAACTCCAAGTTTGTGATTATCGGCGACCTGAGCCAGCGTGACCTGGTGGGCCGTCGTGGTGGCTTGGCGGATGTCGAGAAGATTTTGGGCCGTGTCGACGATGTCGCATTTTCTCACCTCGAGCGTGCCGACGTGGTGCGCCATGCCCTGGTGGGACGTATCGTCGAGGCATATGATGCTTATGATGACGTGCGCGAGCAGCGCCCGCGCGACCGAAAGGAGTCCCGTTGAGTGTATTGATCAGCAACGATGCCGAGCTCGATACGCTGCTCGATGCCCAGGAGGTGGAGCACATCTGCGAGGTCGTGCTTGCCGCCGAAGGCGTTGAGCGTGAAGTCGAGATTTCCCTTTCGTATGTCAACGAGGACGAGATGCACGAGCTCAACCACGAGTGGCGCGGTATCGACCGCACCACCGATGTCCTCTCGTTTGAATGCGACTCGGCCTTTGACGAGGATATTCCCGCCGACGAGACGCTTGAGCTTGGCGATATCATCCTGGCCCCGCAAGTCATTGCCCGTCAGGCCCCCGGCTTTGGCAATGCCCCTGCCGACGAGTGCCGCCTGATGCTCGTGCATGGCATGCTGCACCTGCTGGGGTATGACCATATCGAGGACGACGAGGCCGAGGTCATGGAGGCCCGCGAGGACACCATCCTGCGCGATCTGGCGCTCGAGCGCGGCGAGGACCCCAAGCTGGTCCACGTCGGCCCCATCACCAACCACGCCCACGACTAGGAGCCGTCTATGATTCCCGGATCGAACAAGGACCATCCGTCCTTCTTAAAGTCGTTCTCCTACGCCATGGAGGGCTTCGTCACCGCCGTCAAGACCGAGCGCAATATTAAGGTCATGCTCGTTGCGGGCGTGTGCACCGTCATTGCCGGCTGCATCGTGGGGCTCGACATTGCCGAGTGGGCCACGATTATCATCTGTTGTGGCCTGGTGATTCACGGCGAGCTATGCAACACCGCCATGGAGGCGATTGTCGATCTGGCGACCCAGGAGCTCCATCCGCTGGCAAAGCGCGCGAAGGATATCGCCGCCGCCTCCGTATACGTTCTTTCCATCACCGCCGCGATTGTGGGCTTGCTGGTATTTGCCCACGCGCTCGGCTTTATCTAGAAAGGGATTTTCATGTCCGACACTATGCAGCCTATCGATGAAATTTTGGACGACGAGGTCCTGGATGCGGCGGATGCCGAAGCGGCCGAAGCATACGAGGAAGTCGAGGAATTCGATCCGTTTGAGGGCATGAGCGACGAGGAGCTCGACGCCCCGTGCGACGAGGACGATAGCCTCGCGGGCTTTGGCGACGTTGAACCCGGTTTTCGCAGCGGCTTCGTAGCCCTGGTCGGACGCCCCAACGCCGGCAAGTCCACGCTGCTCAACGCCTGCTATGGCAAAAAGGTCGCCATCACCTCGCCGGTGGCACAGACGACCCGCCGTCGCATGCGCGCCGTCGTCAACCGTCCCGGCTACCAGCTGGTCTTTGTCGATACCCCGGGTATTCATAAGCCCAAGGACGGCCTGGGGTCCGAGCTCAACAAGAGCGCACTGTTCGAGTTGAACGATGTCGACGTCGTCGCGTTTTTGATTGATGCCACCAAGCCCATCGGCAGGGGAGACGCCTGGGTTGCCGAGCGTGTCAGATGCGCTCGTTGCAAGAAGGTCCTGGTGCTCACCAAGGCCGATGAGGCCGACCCCGCACAGGTCATGGAGCAGCTTAAGGCTGCCCACGAGCTTATGGAATATGACGACGAGATTGTGACGTCGTCGGTTAAGAACTTCAACGTCGATGCCTTTATAGAGACCGTTGCGCACTTTTTGCCTGAGGGTCCGCGTTGGTTCCCCGAGGACATGGGTACTGACGCTTCCGATGAGACGCTCGTTGCCGAGTTTGTGCGCGAGAAGGTCTTGCGCCGCACCCGTGATGAGATTCCGCACTCCGTTGGCGTGATCTGCGATGCGCTCGAGCAGACCAAGAAGGTGCTGCGCGTGCACGCCACCATTTACGTCGAGCGCGAGGGCCAAAAGGGCATCATCATCGGCAAGGGCGGCGAGATGATCAAGCATATCGGTATCGACGCCCGACGCGATCTTGAACGCATTTTTGGCACGCAGGTCTTTTTGGAGCTGGACGTGAAGGTCAAGGCCGGCTGGCGTGACGACGAGGCCCAGATTCGCCGCTTTGGCTACAACGCCGAAGACTAAGGTAGTTTAACAAACCCGCAGGTAGAACGCTTGCATAAAGGTTTTGCGTCCTAACTTGTCCTTACGGGTACCTAACTAATTTCCGAAATACGCGCTATCGACCGTCTCGATGAACAGTTCTTTGTCGGGGCGGTCGTAGTGTTTGCCGAGAATATTCTTTGCGGCATGCCCCATCATTTTGTCCACCATCTGGGCGGGAATGCCGTACTTCCAAAGCATCGCGGTTGCCCATGAGTTGCGCAACTTGGTCATGGTCAGGTAGCGCAAATCAATCGTCCCATTCCTGTAATAGCTGAGCCACTCATCTGTAATCCTCTTGCGATCCATCGGCATTCCCGTGCCTTTGTCGCAGATGTATGGCTCTTGGTCTTCAGTGCGTTGCTTTGCTATCTCGGCGAGCCGCAAGCTCCATGGTGGCGGAATGATGATTGCACGGCGGCTTTCTGCCGTCTTAAGCGGCTCAAAGCTGTTGTTCTGAGAATACTGGTGATAAAGGTCGTAGACGGCGTACGTGCGACCATTGTATTCATCAAACGTAATGTCTTTTACCGCCGCCGCCGCCGCTTCGCCGACACGGCATGAGCCTTTAGCCATTAGAATCGCCATGCCCTCGATGCGACTATCTCGCAACGATTCAAGGATGCTGTCAATTTCGGCTACCGTGTAGACTTCTAGCCCGCTGTCGCCTGTGTTTTTCTTTTCGCGCGGCATTTTGTATTTTGCGTCGATAAAAGAAATGCCGTCCACGTCATGAAGCCTTGCGCAATTGACGAGGTTGAGAACGATGATGTGCGAGACGTGAGCCTGAGCCGCAGTGAACTTGTCCAACCAACGCTGGTACTCTTCAACTCGCACTTTATTCATGGCAACGTTTGCCCATTTCGGCGAGACCTTTGACCTCCATGCACTACGGTAATTGACGAATGTGCTGCGCGACATATCGCCGGTCTCAAGCTGCTTTTCCAGCTGCGGGAAATACCATTCGTCCCAGCATTGCTTAAACGTAGGGCACGGCACAACGCGCTCATTTGGCGGCAGGTGGTGGAGCTGCCAAAGGCGGCGCAGCTCATCGTCGGCTTCACGCGAGGTGCAGGGGTAGAGCGTCTTAGATCTGCGTACGCGATTGAGCCCGTCCCACTCGCACCAGCGGATGCGCCACTTGTTCTTGTCGATTTTGGTCTTCGTCCCCCATGACGAACGTGTCATAATTAAAAAAGTCCCTCCTGTCGGGCATAGCCGACTCTAGAAATGCGGATGGGATTGTTTAGCGCTCCACTGGTCTTGGCGGGTTGGTGGGGCGCTTTCTTTTATAAACAGAAAATCTGTTTATCGCTACCAGGTGGCTCGCTCCTGATTGAGTATGATCTCGAGAGCGCCAACAGCGTTCATCAGCTCACCCTCGGCCTTGCGGTAGTCGCGGCTCGAGGTCTTCGTGCGCTCGCTGATGTACGTGATGACCGTGGTAGGCATGTCGAGGTCGTTGAAGTCGATTTTCAGAGCGAGCGTATCGACGTACTTCTGCTTGTCGGAGACGAAATTGCCGCTCATGCCCGACATGGAGAAGTTACTCTGGCCGCCGAATGTCATCGAGCCGCTGCCGAAACTGCCGGTGGTCACCTCGGATCCGTCCACGAGCACAGAGAAGCCGCGAATGGATGCGATGGGGGCGTAGTAGGGCTTCGCCTCCATCGCCTTTTCAGCGACCAGCGAAAGACCGCCAGTGAACAACGCGAGCGTGGCCTTGCCGGCGATGCCCATACCCTTCTTCTTGACCGCTGCGGTCGCCCTCTTTACGCAGATGACGCCGTGCTCGGTGTCGATGGCGAACTTGCCGTAATCGTGCGTGGGGGTGAACTCCTGCTTGCCCTTTTTGGCGCTGATGACGCTCTTGAGCTCATCAAGGCGCAGCTCGCCGTTGCGCTTGAATTCCTCCGCTTCCTTCCTCATGCGCTCGAGGTCGAGCTCCTTGTCCTCCTCGCTGTAGTAGTCATCGTCCTTCTCGTTGTCGTCGTAATCTCCCATGCTTATTCCTCCTCGTTTCGCAAAGCCGAATCATATTCATCGCTAGCCGGGCTTGCCGTGTAAAGGAAATCTAGATAATGCATTGCGGCTTTCTGCTCCTGAACATGGAGCAAGCGATACTTCTCAACCAATGCCTTCTCTTCAGCTGACAGCTCGAAATCACCATCATCGTAGAAGTACGAAATCGGCACTTCAAAATGCTTGCATAGCTTGATGAGTGAATCCGCGTCCGGTTGACCTCTGCCGACTTCCCAAGCACTGATCGTCTTGCCGCTTTTGGAAACAGCCTTACCAACTTCATCAACGTTCTCATTACGCGACTGTCTAATCTCACTTAGCTTCTTGGCTAGGTATGCTCGTCCAGGTTCCATTGGCTATCAACCTCCTTAGTCGCTAAGCAAATAATACTCGACCAACTAATTGCTGTCTACAAAACGTAGGAAATTACCTATAAATTGTTGTTGACAACCTACAAAACGTAGGTATTATGAAACGCGTACCTACAAAACGTAGGAAGGAGGTAAATCCTATGGGTATCCAAAACACTGTTTCGTCCGCAATTAAGAAGCGCGGAATCACCATCGCCGAGCTTGCACGGCGAGTCGACATGGAGCCTGAGTTGCTTCGTCGCAGCCTGGCAGGAACACGAAAGCTGACTGGAATTGAGCTTGTTAACCTCTGCCATGAGCTTGATCTGGAAATCGAGGATTTTCCGACTGAGTAGCTTTACGGCTCAAAACAAAGAGAAGGAGAAGGAAATGACGATTGAGGAGCTTGAGAAGCGCGAGCGTGATGCTTATGAGGCTTTCATGGAAGCCGACTGGATGCACGCCGACATGCGCCTGAGCGAGTGGCTGGATGCCGTCCATGAGCTTAACGAGGCGAAGGGGCTGTGATTGCCGATTGGTTCGAGCGCCATCCGATTATCGGCTTCGGGCTTTTCTACACGGTTTTCAGGGCTTGCGAAGTCTTTTTCACGACTTTGCTTACAGGCCGATAAAAGCCCTCAGCATCAAAGCTAACGCTTTGATTTCAGGCTCAAATGCCTGCAGCACGATTTCACCGGCCACCGTAGCGAGGAAGAAGCCGGCGGCTTTGAGAATCGCAGCACCCAATCGGTGCAAGGTATCGGCGGCAGACGGATTTACCTGCTGCCTGCAATGTTTCGGCTGATATGTCGAATTCCTCTTGATCATGCCGGGAACTATATTCCGATGTTCCCCCGCTGAATGTTTGCGCTGGTAGATAGCGCACTTCTGTTCATCCGCTACGTACCCGTCTCCATCGGCGCTGGGCTTTTTGGCCTTCTCCTTGACGCCGATCGCAAGGCGGTACCTGTGTCGCCGGCTGGCAACCCTAGGCGACATGGAACGCAGTGACACCCATACCAAGCTGTTCCGCCTGACGAGACGGGCGCGTAGCGGATGAATGGAGCGACCTTTGATAACCGCATCCGCCATTTGCCGTGAGCAGGGGGAGCCTGTGACGGCTGCAATGGCTCGGCAGCTGGCTCCGTTGAAAAGCCAGACGGTCAGGTGCGATGCCTGGCAGTAAGTCTCAGCGTCGTGCGGTGCGCATCCGCTATCAACTCGTCGTAAGCGTTTTCGATAGTTCTCTGCCCGTCCGTTACCGCCAGGATGCGCACCTCAAGGCGCTGGGAAAAAAGAGTGGCCCCATTAACACTCCAATGAAGTGGAAAGCAGCGGAGTGAAAAGGGAGCCACAGGCAAAACCCACCATAGGAGGTGGACGCTATGAATCATACCAAAAGCAACTGGGACGACCCCATCAGCGAGTTCCAGCACGCGATGGATGCGGCATCCGAGAAGCTGCGCCGCCAGCTGGAAGACCTCGAGCCGTACTGCGGCTCGGAGGCGCTGAAGTTCGCCGTCCAGGCTGGCTACCAGCCGCAGATGGCCTACTCGGTCATCGAGACCGCCAGATATACGGGGGTCTCCCCAAGCACCCTTTATGCGGAGAACAAGGCTGGACGATTGCCGTTCAAGACAATCGGCAGCAGGAATGCACTCATAAGAGTGGTCGATGTCGACAAGTGGATGGAGGGACGCTCCGATGGCCGTTAGGGTTTTCGATTACCTGTCAGACCGCTGGACGCGGCTCAACCCGAAGCTACGCAACGCCATCGTCTCGACCGTCCTCATCGCGGGGCTCATCTTCGCGGGATGGCTCGAGGGCACCGCTCCGAGTGGCATGTACTACTAGGAGGTGCCGATGGTCGGCTTCTTTGGATGGACCGCCGAGCGCGGTCGAGACGGCAGCTGGTTCGCGACCAAGTTTGTCGAGAAGGGCCCCGCGAGGGGCAGCGCGACCGGAATCGTCCGCTCGCGCCATCTACTGGTCAACGTCAGCAAGGCCGCGAGCAAGGATGCTGCGATGCGTGAGATCAAGCGTCTCTACGTAATCGGAGCGCTGCAATGACGGAACCGACCGAAAACAATGGAGAAAATGTGGAATCGGGGGTAGTTGTCCCTCGCAAAAGGGACAACTCATATTTCTGGCGCTCTGACGAGGACAGATACATCAGGACGCACAGGATGGACGGCTATCTGCTGCTGTCGGAGATGATGACAGGCCGCGGATGGCCGAGGTCTCCCGAAGCCATCAAGAAGCACGCCAAGAGGGTGCTCGGAATCAACCTAAGCAAATACCCCGAATCGGGGATGCACCGCTGCATCTCGTGCGGGAAGTGGGACGTGCGTCCCAACTCCCATGCCGGGCGGATGGGGCTCTGTCCCGCCTGCTGGAGACGAAGGCAGGCGGAAGCCATACGCGAGGGCATGGACGAGAAAAAGGCCGAGGCCGAGTACCAGAGGGAAAAGAAGCGCAGGCGCGATGCGAGAAAGCGCCTGCAACGAGAGAAGGAAAAGAACAATGGAAGAGACTGTGGAGCAGGTTCAGGCGAAGCCGGAGCCCGTGAAGATCTCGGCGCTTGAGCTTGAGAACGTCAAGCGAATCAGGGCCGTGGCTCTTCGCCCGACCGAGAACGGCCTGACCGTCATCGGCGGTCGAAACGGTCAGGGCAAGACCAGCGTGGTCGATGCGATTTCGTGGGCGCTCGGCGGAAAGCGAAAGCAGCCGTCCAAGCCCAACCGCGAGGGCAGCGCGACGCCGGCGAAACTGCACGTTGAGCTGAACAACGGCCTCGTGGTCGAGCGCTCGGGCAAGAACGCATCGCTTACGGTGACCGACCCGTCTGGTAAGAAGGCAGGCCAGAAGCTTCTCGACAGCTTTATCGAGGAGCTCGCAATCGACCTGCCGAAGTTCATGGTCATGACCGACAACGAGAAGGCGCAGGAGCTGCTGCGAATCATCGGGATCGGCGGCGAGCTGGACGAGTTGGACAAGAAGCTAGGCGAGCTGAAGGCCGAGCGTCTCGACATCGGTCAGCGCAAGCGCGCCAAGGACAAGATTGCAGAGGAGATGCCGTTCTTCCCCGATGCCCCCGACCACCGCGTGTCGCCTGCCGAGCTTATCGAGCAGCAGCAGGCAATCCTCGCGAAGAACGGCGAGAACCAGCGCAAGCGCGAGA
This sequence comes from Collinsella sp., assembly GCA_048425625.1. Lineage (GTDB taxonomy): Bacteria > Actinomycetota > Coriobacteriia > Coriobacteriales > Coriobacteriaceae > Collinsella. Next base: position 13,894 of record DBFNYT010000152.1, read on the forward strand.
AGGTCGGCATCATCAAGCAGCAGCGCGACAATCTGAACATGCTGTGCGACAGCCTCAACAGCCAGATCATGTCGCTCAACGAGGAGCTGAAGCGCAAGACCGAAGAGCTGATGAAGCTCACCGATGACTACCAGACCGCGCTCAAGGATGCGGCAGACCTCGAGGACGAGAAGACCGATGAGATCGAGCAGAGCATCGCGAACATCGACGCGCTCAACCAGAAGGTCGAGGTGAACGAGCGCCGCAAGCAGGCATTGAAGGATGCTGAATCCCTGAACGACGATTACCAGAGCTGCAACAGCGAGGTCAATGCGGTCGAGAACCAGCGCAAGAAGCTGCTCGAGACCGCCAAGATGCCGCTGGACGGCCTGACGGTCGAGGACGGCAAGCTGGTGTACAACGGCGCGGTCTGGTCGGACATGAGCGGTGCGGAGCAGCTGCGCGTGGCGACGGCGGTCGTTCGCTCGCTCAAGCCCGAGTGCGGTTTCGTCCTGGTCGACAAGCTGGAGCAGATGGACCCGCAGACGCTCGCCGAGTTCGGCGCCTGGGCCGAATCCGAGGGCCTTCAGGTCATCGGCACCCGCGTGGCAACAGATGACACCTGCTCGGTCATCATCGAGGACGGGCGCGTGGCAGAGGGCGCTGGGCAGCTGAAGGCCGAGATGCCTGAGATCAAGGTCGAGATTCCCGAGGTTAACATTCCCGCCGCCATGACGCAGTTCGGAGGTAGCTTCTAATGACATTCCAGATCACCCGCGGACAGCGTCTCCGCCCCCAAAAGGTCGTTCTCTACGGCCCCGAGGGCGTCGGCAAGACGACGCTGGCGGCTCAATTCCCAAGCCCCCTGTTCATCGATACGGAAAGCTCGTCCGACTACTTGGACGTCCCGCGCCTGCCTGCCCCCACGAGCTGGCAGATGCTGCTCGATGAGGTCACGTGGATTCGAGACTACCCAGAGGAGTGCGGGGGCACGCTCGTTCTGGATACCGCCGACTGGGCGCAAAAGCTGGCGGTCGATGACGTGTGCAACGCCATGGGCTTCAAGAGTATCGAGGATGCCGGCTACGGCAAGGGCTACACCTATGTCACCGAGCGCTTCGGCAAGCTGCTGAACCTCTTGAGCGAGGTGTGCGAGCGCGGCTGCAACGTGGTCGTGACCGCCCACGCAATCATCAGCAAGTTCGAGCAGCCAGACGAGATGGGGGCCTACGACCGCTGGGGCCTGAAGCTCATCGACGGCAAGAAGGCCAGCGTCGCGGCGATGCTCAAGGAGTGGGCGGACGCAGTTTTGTTCGCCAACTACAAGACCATCGTCATCACCACCAGCAAGGACGGTAAGGTCGGCAAGGCCCAGGGCGGAAAGAACCGAATGCTCTACTGCTCACACGCCGCCACGTGGGATGCCAAGAACCGCTGGGGTCTGCCGGACGAGGTTCCCATGGAGTACCAGCAGCTGGCGCCATTTATCCCCGTCCCACAGTTTACGCGCCAGCAGCCGCAGGTGCAGCAGCAGGCGGTCGAGACGGTCAACGTCTCCACGGTCACGCCCGAGCAGATCGAGCAGGCGCGGAACATTCCCGACCCGTTCGAGCCGGAGCGCCCGGCATACCTCAAGCCGCTCTACGACCTGATGCGGCGTGACGGCATCAGCGCGGAGACGGTAAGCAAGGCAATATCATCGCGCGGCTATTTCCCCGAGGGCACGCCGGTCGACGCACTGCCCGAGGACTTCGCGAGGTTCTTGGTGTCGGCCTGGGACAGCATGCGCGATTACATCAATTCCGGCATGGCAGCCGGTCGAAAGGAGTAAATGATGGCAAACGATATGGGTCAGTCCTTTGGTTGGGACGGCGAAATCGATGCTGTGGAGAACGAGTTCGAGCTGATGGAGCCCGGCGAGTACTGGGCCACGGTCGAGAACGTAGAGCGCCAGCAATTCAACGGCAGCGACAAGATGTGCGCCTGCCCCATCGCCAAGGTGAACGTACGCCTGGACAACGATCGCGTGCTTTCCGACCGCCTGTTCCTGAACTCCAAGAGCGCTTGGAAGATCACCCAGTTCTTTGTCTCGATCGGGATGCGAGCGGTCGATGCCCCCAAGGAGCAGAAGCTGAAGATGGATTGGGTGGGAGCTGTCGGTCGACGCTGCAAAATCAAGGTCGGCACTCACGAGTACAAGGACAAGACCTACAACGAGATTTCCGAGTGGATGAAGCCCGAGGCGCAGGCCACGGCACCCCAGCAGCACGTCTACGGCAACGCCAATCCTGAACCCGTCTCACCTGCACTGCAGGGCATGATCAACCAGACCTTCCAGCAGGCGCAGGCCGCGCAGAACGGGGGCTTCTAAGGCATGAGATTCAACCTGCGTCCCTATCAGGAGCAGGCCATAGCCGCAATCGAGGAGCGCTGGGAAGCGGGAGACCGCGCAACGCTCCTCGTACAGGCAACGGGTACCGGCAAGACAATCGTCATGGCCGGCGTCACGGAGGACGCGGTCCGCGATGGCGGACGCGTCCTTATTCTTGCCCACCGCGGCGAGCTGCTCCAGCAGGCAGCCGACAAGCTGCAATCATCAACCGGACTGCGCTGCTCGGTCGAGAAGGCCGAGGACACGAGCGTGGGAACCTTCGAGCGCGTGACGGTCGGCTCCGTCCAGACCCTGTGTCGCGAGAAGCGCCTCCGTGCGCTCGGCAGGGACAGGTTCACGCACATCCTCATCGACGAGTGCCACCATGCCGTCTCATCGAGCTATCAGGCGGTACTCGACTACTTCGCCGGCGCTAAGGTGCTAGGTGTTACCGCCACGGCAGATCGCGGTGACCGCCAGAACCTCGGCAAGGTATTCGATTCCCTGGCATTCGAGTACAACATGCCCGAGGCCATCAAGGACGGCTACCTGTGCCCGATCAAGGCACAGACCGTGCCGCT
>DBFNYT010000153.1:0-9537 GCA_048425625.1 Collinsella sp.
CGATCGCCACCGCGACCGCCACGGTCGTCACGGCCGCCGCGAGGACCGCGGTCCTCGTCCAGGCCCATGGCGACAAGCGGAGCGATAACCTTATCGAGAGCGGCCATCAGCTCGGTGGCCTCCTCGTAAGAAAGCTCGGGCAGGAGCTTCTCCTTCTTGTTGGCAAGCTCGACCAGGCCCTCAGCGGCATCCTCGGCAGCGAAGACGACGATCTTGCGCATATCGCCCTCGGCGTCGTCGATACGGCCGACCAGATCGGCGGCCTCGGCCTCGGCCATCAGGCCATCGAGCTCACGGAGGCGCATGCCCAGCAGGTCGGACATTTCCTTCTGCTCCATCTTGGGCTTGAGGTCAAGAAGCTTGATGGCGCGCTCGATGTTCGCCATGCGCTCGGCCTTGGCCTCCTCCTCCTTGGAAATAGCAAAGCGACGGCTACGCAGCAGGCGGGCGGCCTTCTGCATCTTGTCCATCAGCTCTTCGTCATCGTAATCAACGGCGGCCTTGACAACCTCGGCCTCCTCCTCGGCGGAAACCTCGTCAGCAGCCTCAACCTCGGCAGCTTCGGTCTCCACGGTCTCGACTGCCTCGACCTCGGCAGCCATGGTCTCGTTCTCGGTCTCGTTCATGATCTCTTCGTTCTCAGACATGAGACTCCTTCTTGGCCCTCTCGGGCATCATCGCCCCATTCGCGGGGCCCGTCGCGCACTCTTTGCGCTTTAAACATTCATGCCTCTCGGCAAAACGTCCATTAGTTTATGGTGTCGCCATCCAATCTAGCTGCAGAATCTATGTGCACACATTAATGCGACATGTGCGACTCGCGACGAGCGTACACCAGCGACGCCACGAACCCGACCACGGCAATTACAGCCGCCACACGCACGGCAGCTGCAAATCCAATCGCCTGGGCAACTTCGGTCGCAGCGCCAGCCGCGCCGGCGGTCGCCGCAGAACTCGAGAGCAGACCGATAAACAGCGACGGGCCAAACGACGCGGCAATCATATTCCACGTGTTAAGCAATGCCGTTCCGTGAGGATGCTCAGCGGCAGGAAGCGTCTCCAAGCCGGCCGTCTGCGAGGGGCTCAGCACCAGGCCGACTCCGGCATACACCACAACGGTCAGCGCCACGACGACGCCGATGTTCATGCTTGCCGCCGTCATCGAGATTGCAGTCTGCCCCACGGCAATCAGGGCAAAGCCGACCGGCAGCAGCGGCCATGCGCCACGGGCGTCCATCACGCGTCCGCCCACAATCGAGGTCACGGCGTTGCAGGCAATCGCCGGCAAAATGAGCAGGCCCGCAACAAGTGCGGTCATGCCGTAGGCACCTTCAAAATAGAGCGGCAACAAAACACTCATCGAGAACGTCGTCATCATCGACACCACCACAAGCAGGCACGCAGGCCAAAAGCGAACGCTCGCCATGGGACGCACGTTAAGCACCGGATGCTCGAGCTTGAGCTGACGGGCCGCAAACAGGCCGAGCAGCACAACGGCGGCGAAGAGCGTCGCGATGCCGGTGGTCAGATTGGTCGAGAACTCGCCTACGGAATACACAAATGCCGTAATGCCGGCGGCGAGCAAAACAACCGACAGAATATCAAGCGTGGTGTTCGAGCGCTCTCCGACATTCTGAACGAGCTTTACGCCCGCCGCAGCGACCGCAATACCGCCCACCAGCGGCACTACGAACACCGCCCTCCAGCCAAATAACGTGCACATTAGACCGCTGATCACGGGTCCAAACGCCGGCCCTAGCGTAATGCAGGCGCCGCCCAGGCTCAGATACAGACCGAGCTTCTCGCGCGGGGCGCAAGACAGCACCACGTTCATCATGAGCGGGAACAAGATGCCCGATCCCGCAGCCTGCAAAATACGACTTGGCAGCAAAACGCTAAACGACGGAGCGACCAGGCACAGGACTTCGCCGGCGACCATACATCCGCATGCGAAAAATAACAGCTTGCGCGTCGAGAAACGGCCGGACAGGAAGGCCATGATGGCCGTAAAGAGCGACGTCACGATCATGTAGCCCGAGACGAGCCACTGCGCCGTGGTAGCACTCACCGAAAAGGCTGTCATAATGTCGTGCAACGCCACGTTAATGATGTTCTCGTTAAACGCGGCAACAAAGGCTGCAATATACATAACGACGAGAATCGCCGCGGTGGCCGATGGCGTTGCTTGAACTTGTTGCTGAGATTTGCTCCCCATGCATTTCCTTCCTCTTGGAACGACAGTCGCATCGCCCCAGAGGAACAGTCCAGGGCGAAAAAATGAGCCCTAGACTTACGCCAGACGCCGTACTCGACGAGTCTGACAACATGGTCCAACGTCGAAAGATTGTAACGCGGACGCACAGCTTTCCTTCCGCGCTATTATTAAAAGTCCACGAAAGCATAAGACATGAGGAGCCCGCCATGATTAAGCCCATCATGAAATCCGAGTTCTTTTTGCGCCTGTCTTCCGAAGACGCAGGGCCCGACGACGCCGTGACCGGGCAGGACCTCCTGGATACGCTCCACGAGCATGAGCACGAGTGCGTGGGTCTCGCCGCCAACATGATCGGCGTGCGCAAACGCATCATCTGCGTAAAGGACGGCAGCAAATCGCTGCTTATGTACAACCCGCAAATTCTTGAGCAGGTCAACGCCTACCAGACGAGCGAAGGATGTCTCTCGCTGATCGGCGAGCGTCCCTGTACCCGCTATCGCCGCATTAAGGTTGAGTATTTGGACGAGAACTTCGTCCACCGCATCAAAAACTTCTCGGGCTACACCGCCGAGATCATCCAGCACGAAATCGACCACTGCAACGGGATTGTTATTTAGTTCCGCCGTTCTACCGAACGGCGGACCACTTGACGCTGCGCGAGCCGCATTCACGCCAATCTGACGTTCAATTTCGAGGGCGCGACCAGAAGGTCAGCGCCCTCTCATTTCACGTCACCTTGGCGCAAATGCGGCTCGCTCGCTGTCGTATGTCTATCCTGCGACGCCTCGATTCTTGCGGCGGCAGGCACCTAATCCCCTACGATTGGCGGTAATGGTCAAAGAAGTCGGCGAGGTCTTCGAGGGACTCTTTGAGTACTTCCATGCGCGGCAGGTACACGATGCGGAAGTGATCGGGCTCGGCCCAGTTAAAGCCGCCGCCGCGCGTGATCAGAATCTTCTTCTCGTGCAGCAGGTCGAGGGCAAACTGCTCGTCATCGGTGATGTTGAACTTCTTAACATCCATCTTGGGGAAGATGTAGAACGCCGCGCGCGGCTTAACCACCGAGATGCCGTCAATCTTGTTGAGCGCCTCATACACAAAGTTGCGCTGCTCGTAGACACGGCCGCCAGGACGGATGTAGTCGTTAACGGACTGATGACCACCGAGTGCCGTCTGAACGATCGACTGAGCTGGCACGTTGGAGCACAGGCGCATGTTGGAGAGCATGTTGATACCCATGATGAAGTCGCTCATGCAGCGCTGGTTGCCCGAAAGCACCATCCAGCCAATACGATAGCCCGCAATCATGTGCGACTTGGAAAGGCCGCTAAAGGTGACACAGGGCAGATCGGGAGCGAGCGAGGCAATCGAGACGTGCTCATAGCCGTCCATGCACAGGCGGTCGTAAATCTCGTCTGCAAAAATCATGAGCTGGTGCCTGCGCGCAACCTCAACGATGCCCTCGAGCACCTCACGCGGATAGACGGAACCCGTGGGGTTGTTAGGGTTGATGATGACGAGGGCTTTGGTCGCGCTCGTGATCTTGGACTCCATATCCTCCAGGTCGGGATACCAATCCGCCTGCTCATCACACAAATAATGTACGGGATGACCGCCGGCAAGGGTTGCGCACGCCGTCCAGAGCGGATAGTCAGGGCTGGGGATCAGAATCTCGTCGCCATTGTCGAGCAGGGCGTTCATCGAAAGCTGAATGAGCTCGGACACGCCGTTGCCCGTGTAGATATGCTCCATCTGAACGTTGGGCAGGCCCTTGATCTGCGAATACTGCATGATCGCCTTGCGCGCGGAGAACAAGCCGCGCGAGTTGGAATAGCCTTCGCAGTCGGGCAGCTGCTGGCGCATGTCCTTGATGACCTCGTCGGGCGTGCGGAAACCGAAGGGCGCCGGGTTGCCGATATTGAGCTTGAGGATGCGCTCGCCCTCGTCCTCCATACGGGCAGCCTCGTCGACGACGGGACCGCGCACGTCATACAGGACGTTATCGAGCTTGGTGGATTTAGAAAAAGTACGCATGGTGGTGCTCCTTGCAATTTGAGCTGAGGGATGGGGTTCGGGCTTGGAATCGTTGCGGGGTGATGATGCCTCGCCTTGATCGGCGTCGCCGGCAAGCAGCCAGGTAACATCGACCTCCAAAATACGGGCGAGCAGCTCAGCCACATCGCGCCGCGGGATCGTCTTGCCGCTCACATATTGGCTCATCTGACTCTTGCCGAGTTTTTTGCCGAGCATCTCCGATGCGCGGATTACGTCCGACTGGCGAACGTCGCGATCGGACATAGTCTGTCGCAGGCGATCGCTAAACGTCTCTTGGGCCACTAGAACCTCCTTGCTGGCAAAGTTCAATTTATAGAATACGAATTGAACCAAGGTTCAATTTAGGCAGCAGTATAACGCGGCACCTCATTCGAAAGTTCAATTTCATAAGAAAATGCACCAGACTCTGAGATTTGCCCAAAGTGGGCAATGACGCGCACACGTTTAGAGGTATTCGAGGAAACGGACGGCGGCAAGCGAAACATCGGCCGTTCGATATATCGCATTGATCTGCCGATGAGGATGTCCCTCGAGCGGACGCACGGCAACATCGAACTGACAGCGACGCAAGATGAGCGCGGGAAGAATGCTAACGCCCAGGCCGTCCTCGACCATAGCCATAATCGCATAGTCATCCCAGGTCGACAGCTTAGAGCGCACCGCCAGGCCCGCGCGGCGAAACAGCGGCGTAATCTCGTCGTCGCTACCGCGTTCCAGCAGGATAAACTGCTCGTTGGCCAAATCGGCAAGGGAAACGACCTCCGCGGTGGCAAGCGAGGAGTCCGCTGGCACCACGGCCATCAGCTCGTCTTGCACCAACGGTCGCGACGCCATGCCGGCGCCGCGTGGCTCGCGCGGAATAAAGCCCAGGTCGCAGCGACCTTCCGCCACCCATTGTTCAATCTCTGAGTAATCGCCCATCAGCAACTCATAATCGACGTCCGGATGATCGGCGCGAAAGCGCGCGATCACCGGCGGCAGCACGTGGGTCGCCACACTCGAAAACGTACCGATGCAGATTTTGCCGCGCATGAGTCCACGCATCTCATCCACCCGTCGCTGCAAGCGAGTGAATTCCTCGCAGAGCGCCTCGACAGCCGGCATGACCTGCCGCCCGTCGGCAGAAAGAGCCACGCCCTCGCGACTGCGGTCGAGCACCTTAAAACCCCAGTCGGCCTCAAGATCGGCCACCATACGGCTCACGCCCGACTGCGAATAGCTCAGGCGCTCGGCAGCACGCGTAAAGCTTCCGGCGCGCACCGTCTCCAGCAGCACCTGCATCTTTTGGATATTGGTCTCCACGGCACGTCCCCACCCTTGCATGAGTTTTTGTCATGTTTTCCATGCATTATATTCGCTTTTCTTCTAAAGCCAGTTCACCCATAGTGAACATGTTCGGATATAGAGGGGATGTCAGCGCATGAACAACGGACTGTTTACATACTTAGCAGCATTACTGTTGTTTGGCTCTAACGGCATCATCGCCGCAGCTATCGCACTGCCGAGCTCCGATATCGTGCTGCTGCGCACTTTTCTGGGAGCCCTCTCGCTTATAACCATCCTCGCCACTACCCAACACCATAAGTTGCAGGCGCCATCTCGTCCCCGCGAAGCCGCGGCCCTCCTCCTCTCGGGAGCTGCGCTGGGCGCCAGCTGGATTTTTCTGTTCCGCGCCTACCAGACGATCGGCGTCGGCGTATCCTCGCTGCTGTACTACTGCGGCCCCATCATTGTCATGGCGCTCTCCCCGTTTATCTTTGGCGAAAAACTGACCGGCGGCAAAATCGCCGGCTTTATCGCCGTCGCCTGCGGCGCTTTTCTCATTGCAGCGCAAGGTCTGGGCGGCAGCATGCCCATTGCGGGTATCGTCTGCGGCATCGCCTCGGCATTTTGCTATGCGCTGATGGTCATCGCCAGCAAGGGTGCGCCACACATCGAAGGCCTCGAAAACTCCACGCTCCAGGTGAGCGTCGCCTTTGTGACCGCGCTGGTCCTCACGCTCATCACGCAGGGCGCTCCCTCATTCCTGTCCGCCGGCGTCGTCGCCAGTATTGATTGGCGCGCCGTCGCTATGCTCGGCGTCGTCAACACCGGCATTGGTTGCCTGCTCTACTTTAGCGCCGTCGCCAAGCTGCCCGTCCAGACCGTCGCCGTCGTCGGCTACCTCGAGCCGCTTTCGGCGGTCGTGTTCTCGGCCGCCCTTTTGGGTGAAGCCATAACACCAGTCCGCCTGATGGGCGCCGCGCTTATCATCGGCGGCGCGATTTTTTGCGAACTCGCCGGCAAACGCGCAAACGCCAAGGCTGGCATCGCCCAGACAGCACGTGCTTAAAAGCCCCTGCTTTGAAATGCTACCTGCGTAGATAAATAATCCCCAGCTGAGGATTATTGTCTAAAATAACCCGATGTGCCAAACTGCTCTTGTATGTATAAAGACGGCATAAAGTTTTTTGTCCTAGACAGATAACCGGATGTCTAAGGGAGTCCTCGTGGCACACAATAAACTGGAGGCAAGCCTCCAAGACCAGCGCGGGCAAGGCGGGCACGGAGCCATCCCCCTCTCCGCTGGCATGCTGCTCGTAACGCTCGGCGTCGTCTATGGCGACATCGGCACGAGCCCCATGTACACCATGAAATCAATCGTCGCCAACAACGGCGGCATCGGTACCGTCAGCGAGGACATGATCTTAGGAGCGCTTTCGCTCGTCATCTGGACCATGACGCTCGTGACCACGGTCAAGTACGTGGTAATCGCCATGAAGGCCGACAACCACAACGAAGGCGGCATCTTCGCCCTGTTCAGTCTCGTGCGCAAGGTAGCGCCGTGGCTGATTCTCCCCGCCATGATCGGCGGCGCGGCGCTGCTCGCCGACGGCATCCTCACCCCCGCGGTCACGGTCACTACAGCCATTGAGGGCCTGCGCACCATCGAGTGGGGCCACGCGCTATTGGGTGACGGGCAAACCAACGTCATCATTATTACCATCATCATTATCTGCGGCCTATTTGCCATGCAGCGCGCCGGCACCTCGTCGATCGGTAAGCTGTTCGGCCCGCTCATGACGCTGTGGTTCCTGTTCCTGGCAGGCGCCGGCCTGTTCAACATGCTCGGTAACCTGTCCATCCTGCGCGCGCTCAATCCCATCCGCGGCGTCATGTTTCTGTTCTCGCCCATCAACCACTCGGGCATCATGGTGCTCGGCTTTGTCTTCCTGTCGACGACCGGCGCCGAGGCCCTCTACTCGGACATGGGTCACGTTGGCAAGGCCAACATCTATGTATCCTGGCCGTTTGTTAAGGCGGCCCTTATCCTCAACTATCTGGGTCAAGGCGCTTGGCTGCTCGCCAATAACTCCAACCCCCAGATGCTCGCGATGGATATCGTCAACCCGTTCTATATGATGCTTCCCGAGCCCCTGCGCCCCTTTGCCATCGTGCTTTCGGCCGTGGCGGCCATCATCGCCTCACAGGCGCTCATTACCGGCTCGTTCTCGTTGGTTTCGGAGGCAACGCGCCTCAACCTTATGCCGCACCTGCGCATCCACTACCCCAGCGACACCAAGGGCCAGCTTTATATTCCACTCGTCAACAACATCATGTGGGTCGGCTGCATCTTCATCGTGCTGCTGTTCCAGAACTCCGAGCGCATGGAGAGCGCCTATGGCCTCGCCATTACCGTGACCATGCTTATGACCACGACGCTTTTGACGAGCTATATCGTCGGCATTCTCAAGCACAAGCTGGGCGCCTGCGTCTTCGCCCTGCTTTTTGGCGCCATCGAGCTCTGCTTCTTTGCCTCGTGCCTCACTATGTTCTTTGACGGCGGCTATGTGATGATCTTCTTGGCCTCGCTGCTGTTTGGCCTTATGTACGTGTGGCGTCGCGGTACCGCCATCGAGCGCACGCAGACGATTCTGCTGCCCGTCTCCAAGTACATCGATCAGCTCAACCGCCTGCGCAACGACGAGACCTACCCCGTGCTCGCCGACAATCTGGTGTTCCTCACCAACAGCCCCGATCCGCTCACGCTCGACCGCGACGTGCTCTACTCCATCTTGGATAAGCATCCCAAGCGCGCCAAGGCATACTGGTTCATCAACGTGCATGTCACCGATGAGCCCTATACGCACGAGTATTCCGTCGAGACCTTTGGCACAGACTTCCTATTCCGCGTGCGCTTGGACCTGGGCTTTAAGGTCAATCAACGCATCAACGCCTACCTGCGCCAGATCGTTGGCGACCTGATGGCATCGGGTGAGTTGCCGCCGCAGCATCACACCTACTCCATCTACGAGACACGCGGCAACGTGGGCGACTTCCGTTTTTGTATGCTGCGCAAGATGCTTGCCCCCGAAACGGACATCAACCGCAACGACCATCGCGTCATGGCCATCAAGTACGCCGTCCGCCGCGCCTGCGGAAGCCCGGCACGTTGGTATGGTCTCGAGAACTCGGCCATCATCATCGAGTACGTACCGCTCTTTGCTCGCATGCGCCCGGCCGTCAAACTTGTGCGCACCCAGGTGCCACTCGAGGTTCAGATCGAAGAGGCCGAGGAAATGGAAGTCGACATCTTCTCGGACGACTTGGTCAATGGCAACGAGGCCGGTAGGGACATGAACGTCGATCCCACCGAGCTGCTCGAGAGCGTCGCCGATACGCCCGAACAGCAACAGCTCGACGGCCTCGAGAGCGAACAGCTCAACGACGCCAACTTCTAGCGCCGTCACCCATCGACGATAGCGGCCCTGCACCTCGCGAGAGATGCAGGGCCGTCTTGTATTGCAGTAAAGCTAGCGGCTACGAACGACGCGGCTCGGGAACCACGAGTCTATCGGGGCTCGCGCCCTCGGCATCCGTCAGGCTCACGTAGCGAATCGACGGATCCCCATACATCGCGTAGTAATAATTGCCCGTGCGCGCGCTAAAGCATCCGGTATAGATAGTCTTCTCGAACTTGCCATCGCCCATCCTGGACGCCCCCTCAATCATCACCACGCCCTCGAGTGAACGGAACATGCGGACGACGTTTTCGGTCTCGCTCTCCTTTTGCGGGTAATTGGCATTGAGGTACGCCGCCTTTACAAAACGGCTCGGCGAATAGCAGTCACCCGGAATACCGCGCATGCCGGCACCCGCGCCATAGGGCTTGAGCTCGGCGCCACGCCATGTCGCCGTCTGCGGAAAATCGCTTGTGGCCGTGATATAGGTGCGCAGGTTTTCCATGTGCCACGGGAAGGTGGGCTGATTGGCAAGGGTGTCGACCG
>DBFNYT010000154.1:0-8504 GCA_048425625.1 Collinsella sp.
AAGGTGCCTGTCCCCTTTGCGGTGGTTTTGGGCTGTGAATCTTAATACTGCCACATGTGGTTGACGGGGCCGGAACCTTTGCCCATGTCAAAGCCGGCGGCGAGAGCGCCGGTTAGGTAGGCCTTGCCGGCGTTGACGGCGTCGACAAGATCCATGCCCTGGGCCAGCGCGCAGGCGATGGCGGACGAGAGCGTGCAGCCGGTGCCGTGCGTGTTGTCGGTCTCAATACGCTTGTGGCGGAACCACGTGGTGAGCGGATCGCCTAGGTGGTTGCTCTCATCATCGAGTGGTGCGGGTTCGGCCAGTACATCGTTGGCCTCGTTGACAAGATGCCCGCCCTTAACGAGGGACGCGCAGCCAAAGCGGCGGGTGAGGAGCATGGCAGCATTTTGCTGCGTGCGCTCGGAGTCGACCTCATAGTCGAGCAGGGCCATGGCCTCGGGAATATTGGGCGTGATAACCGTCGCCAGTGGGAACAGGCGACGCGTGAGCGCCTCGGCGGCATCTTCGGCAATCAGCCGCGCGCCCGAGGTGGCGACCATGACGGGGTCGACTACCACGTTTGTCGCGTTCCAAGCGCTCAGGCGGTCGGCGATAACATCGATAATCTCGGCAGAGGAAACCATGCCAATCTTGACGGCGTTGGGGCGTATATCGTCAAAAACGGCATCGATCTGTGCCGCGACAATATCCGGGGAGATGTTCTGCACGGCGGTGACGCCCAGGGTGTTCTGTGCGGTGATGGCGGTGATGGCCGTCTCGGCATACAGGCGGTGCGCCGTGATGGTCTTGATGTCGGCCTGAATGCCGGCGCCACCGCTGGAATCGGATCCTGCGATGGATAGAACGGCAGGTACCTTACTGCGATCCATGTTCGCTCCCTTGTTCGGTCGGAATCAAATGGGTCTATAAGCCAGCATTATAAAGATGCCCGGGCCGACTCTATGTCGAACCCGGGCGGGCGATGCAATCTTTACGCAAATGCAAGCAAATGTTCACACGTCAACAATTGACAGGCACCAGCTCGCCGCCAGAAGCGGCCGTGGCGACAGGGCTAGTCCTCCATGCCGAGGTCGATCGTGGTGCCCTCGAAGATCTTGTTGACGGTGCGGACGGCGCACATCTTGCCACACATGGTGCAAGTGCCCTCGGTGGCAGCGGGGGACTCCTCGTAGCGCTTCTTGCCCGTAACCGGGTCGAGCGCGCACTTCCACATGGCGTCCCAGTCGAGCTTGCGGCGTGCCTGGCCCATCTTGTCGTCCATGTCGCGGGCGTGGGGCACCTTTTTGGCGATGTCGGCTGCGTGTGCGGCGATCTTGGTGGCCATGAGGCCGTCGAGCACATCCTGGGCGTTGGGCAGGCATAGGTGCTCTGCCGGTGTCACGTAGCACAGGAAGTCGGCGCCGGAGCTGGCGGAGATGGCGCCGCCGATGGCAGCGGTGATGTGGTCGTAACCCACGCCGATATCGGTCACTAGCGGCCCGAGCACATAGAACGGAGCATTGTGGCACAGGCGCTTCTGCAGTTTCATGTTGGCGGCGATCTCGTCGAGCGCCATGTGACCCGGGCCCTCGACCATGACCTGGACGCCGGCGGCCCAAGCGCGCTTGCACAGCTTGCCCAGCTCGATCATCTCGGCGGTCTCGGTGGCGTCGTTGGAGTCGTAGAGGCAGCCCGGGCGGCAGGAGTCACCGAGCGAAATCGTCACGTCGTACTCGTGGCAAATCTCGAGCAACTCGTCGTAGAACTCATAGAACGGGTTCTCGTTACCGGTGACCTCCATCCAGCCAAACAGCAGTGAGCCGCCGCGGCTCACGATGTTCATCAGGCGGCCGGTCTCCTTAAAGGTCTTGGTGACTGACTTGTTGATGCCGCAGTGAATGGTCATAAAGTCCACGCCGTCCTCGGCATGCGCGCGCACGACTTCGAACAGGTCGTCCTTGGTGAGCTTGACCAGCGGCTTTTCCATGTAGCCGATGGCGTCGTACATGGGGACGGTGCCTACCATGAGCGGCGTCTCGTCGATGAGCTGCTGGCGGAACTGGCGCGTCTTGCCCGAGTTGGAGAGGTCCATGATGGCGTCGGCACCGTAGTCCTCGGCGATCTTGACCTTCTTCCATTCCTCGGCGGCATCGGCCTTGTCGCCCGAGATGCCCAGGTTCACATTGACCTTGGTGGACAGGCCCTCACCGACGCCAAAGGCGCGCATGCCCTTTTTGATGTGCACGATGTTGGCGGGGATGGCGATGCGGCCGTCGGCCACGCGCTCGCGGATGTACTCGGGATCGCGATGCTCACGCTCGGCGACTTCCTTCATCTGCGGTGTGATCTGCCCGGCGCGGGCGAAGTCGATTTGCGTGACGAGCTTGGGCTTGGTCTGTGTGCTCATTGGCACGGCTCCCTTCGTTGGCATTACCCATATCAGGTTTGCGGGTCAGGGCGGGCGCGCCCAATCTCAGCCTGCCGTCTTGTCCCGCAAGCTCCCCGTTTATGTCATGGGCTCAAGTATAGCTCGAATGGGTACGATTGGCCTAACGAGCGTGCCTGTGAGGAGGCGAACATGGAAGACAAGCATCTATATCGAGAGACGCAATGGGATGTATCGGCCGAGGAAAGCCGTGCGCACCATGGCCTTGTCGCGATTGGTTTTGCGGTGCTTGCCGTGTTGGTGATTGCCTTTTGTATTTGGACGTTTGGCGGTCGCGGCGGCGCTGCCTGGGAGTTCGAGGCTGATGATAGCCTACCGATTATGACGGTGAGGAGTACTGGCGGTAATGCCAATACGCTCGCCGTTCCGGGCGATTATTGGTACCCGCGCGATGAGTTTGTGCAGTTGCAGCTGAGTGGTGGGTCCATTCCAGGTGAAGAGATTGAGCGCGTGACCTTCGATGCGTCGCTTAAGACGCTGTCGGTCGAGCTCAAAGATCAAGGAGATGTGCCCACGACCATGGATATCGCGCTGACGGAATGGCGCCTGGAGCCCCCGGCGGGTGTTGCGGTTTCCGAGGTTGAGCACGTCAAGATTGTCTATCAGGACGGTTCGACAAACGGGATTGCAAAGGCCGACGGTCTAGCAGAATAGGTGTCGAGCCTAGCCAGCCAATTCATAAAAGTTGCGGTGGAATAGTTCCTGATTGTGCGATAAAAGGCTCAAATAGGAACTATTCCACCGCAAGTTATATAGAGAAGGCTGAGCGGGTCAGTGTCGGGTGTCGGCTCTAGGGCATCTGTTCGTTGATGAAGACCATGCTGTCTGGGGACGAGAACTCAGGGACATAGCGGTAGCCAAGGTTGAACTCGGTAAGACCGGCGGCGTCCTCGACCTTGTTTTCCGCCATCCAGCGGACCATCGAACCGCGTGCCTTTTTGCTGGCGGTCGAGCGCTGGATGGGCTTGCCGTTGCGGACACCTTCACCAAAGAGACAAGTGACGGTTGTGGCGTCGCCTGCGAGATGGGGCAGAACGGCCTTGGCGTACTCCACGCTGGCAAGGTTGACGACCGTGGTGTTGGAGCCGGTCGGTGCAATAGCACATGCAAGCTTGTCGTCCCAAAAGCCGTAGAGGTCGCGGGCGTCGTCGACGGCGAGTTTGGCTCCCATTTCGAGCCGATAGGGCTCAACGCCATGGAAAGGTCGCACGCATCCGTACAATCCGGAGAGAATCCAAAGATGGGTTTGCAACCAAGTGAGTTGCTCGTCATCCATAACCTCTGGCGCCATGCTCTGGTATTGAATGCCGTGATAGGACATGACGGCGGGGGAGGTATTGCGGGCGATATCGGGATTGTCGAGGTCGCCGTTTTCCAAGATGGGCTCGAACTCATACAGACTGTCGAGGCAAGACCCCAGCAGTTTGTCGCTTACATTCCATAGCTCCTGCAAGCCGTCGCTGCCTTCATTTCGCTCAATATCTAGCAACGCGCGATGCAGTCGAGCCGTCTCGCGCGCAAAGGGCGGAATGTCCAGGACTTCAAAAGCATCTTGGGCCGAGCGCATCTGCTTGGCGGGCGAAATGATGACCTGCAGCATGGATTCTCCTCTGCCAAAAAAGAAGTTGCGGTGGAATAGTTCTTGTTCGACCTGTCTAAAGGGCTATTTAGGAACTATTTCACCGCAACTGATGAAGGGCTGGTTAGGCGCGCTCGAGGAAGGCCTTGTAGCCGCGGTAGGCCTCGTAGATGTCGGCCTTGTTGGCGACCTCCCACAGGGCGTGCATGGACAGGACGGCAACGCCGGAGTCGATGACGTTCATGCCATACTTGGCCATGATGTAGGCAATGGTGCCGCCGCCGCCCGCGTTGACGCGACCGAGCTCACAGGTCTGGAAGTCCACGCCGGCCTCGTCCATGATGTCGCGGACGAGGGCCACGTACTCGGCATCGGCGTCGTTGGAGCCGCCCTTGCCGCGGCTGCCCGTGTACTTGTTAAAGCACAGGCCGCGACCCATAAAGGCCGCGTTCTTGGTCTCGAACTTGCCGGCATAGCCCGGGTCAAAGCCGGCGGACACGTCGGAGGAGAGCATGCGGCTGCGGGCGAGTGCGCGGCGCAGGGCCAGCGGGCTATCCTCGCCGGCGAGCGTCATGATCTCGGCGACGGTGTTCTCGAAGAAGCGGCTCGTCATACCGGTGGCACCCACGGAGCCGATCTCCTCCTTGTCGACGATGAGCGTGATGCTCGTGCGCTCCACGTTGGCGACGTCGATCTGGGCGAGCATGGAGGGGTAGGCGCAGACGCGATCGTCGTGGCCATAGCCCAAAATCATGGAGCGGTCGAGGCCCATGTCGCGGGCGGGGCCGGCGGGCACGACCTCGATCTCGGCGGAGAGGAAGTCCTCCTCCTCGACGTTGTACTGCTCCTTGAGGATGTCCAGGAACATCTGCTTGACGGGCTCTTTGGGGGCGTCCTTGTCGTTCTCATCGAACTTGACGGGGCGGCCGCCCACGATCACGTCGAGGATCTCGGCGTCGACGGCATCTTTGGCGGGCTTGGACATCTGCTCGCTCGAGAGGTGGATCAGCAGGTCGGAGATGGTAAAGACCGGGTCGTCCGCCTTGTCGCCGATGTTGATGTCGACGGTGGTGCCGTCCTTTTTGCAGATGACACCCACAAGCGCGAGCGGGGAGGCTACCCAGTGGTAGCTCTTGACGCCACCGTAGTAGTGTGTGTCGAGGTAGGCCATGTCGCCGGCCTCGAAGGCGGGATTCTGCTTAAGGTCCAGGCGCGGCGAGTCCACGTGGGCGCCAAGGATGTTAAAGCCCTGCTCGAGCGGGGCGGTGCCCAGGTTGACGAGCATAAGGTCCTTGCCGTGGTTGGCGGCGTACACCTTGTCGCCTGCCTTGAGCTCGCGGCCCTCGGCAATCACGGTCTCCAGGTCGACGTATCCCGCCTCCTCGGCCATCTTGATGCCGGTCTTGACACACAGGCGCTCGGTCTTGTTCTCGCTCAAAAATTGCTTATAGCCGCGGCAAAGCTCCTCGAGCTCCTCGACTTGTTGTGGCGTGTACTTTTTCCATGCGCAGGGACGCTCCATGACGCAGGCTCCTTTCGGATCGATCGTGCTGGTTGATGTACCGTGAGCCATCGTATCACGCGTGGGCTCACGGTGGCGGGGGAGCTTGATGTGCGGTGGCCGCGGGGCGGGGAGCGTGTAAACTGGAGTGAGCAAACCGTGCCCAGCCCAAAGCGAGGTATTTAATATGTCTGACAAGCGCCGCACTTTTGCCGTTATCGACGGCAACTCGCTCATGCACCGCGCCTTCCACGCCGTGCCGCCGACCATGAACGCGCCGGACGGTCGCCCCACCAACGCGATCTTTGGCTTTCTGAACATGTTTCTTAAGATGATCGATGCCTTTAACCCCGACGGTGTGGTCGTGGCGTTTGACAAGGGCAAACCGCGCGTGCGCATGGAGATGCTGCCGCAGTATAAGGCGCAACGCCCGCCCATGGACCCCGATCTGCATGCGCAGTTCCCTATGATTAAGGAGCTGCTCACCGCGCTCAACGTGCCGATTCTGCAGTCCGAGGGCTGGGAAGGCGACGATATCCTGGGAACCATGGCTCGCCTGGGTGAAGAGGCCGGCTGCGACATGCTACTGGTGACCGGCGACCGCGACATGTATCAACTCGTGACCGAGCACGTCAACGTTGTCTCGACCCGCAAGGGCCTGTCCGACGTGGCGATCATGACGCCCGAGAGCGTGGACGACCTGTATCACGGCATTACGCCGGCGCTCGTGCCCGATTTTTACGGTCTAAAGGGCGATACGTCGGACAACATTCCCGGCGTACCGGGTATCGGCCCCAAAAAGGCGAGTGCGCTCATTGCGCAGTACGGTAGCTTGGACGAAGTCATCGCGCATGCCGACGAGGTCAAGGGCAAGATGGGCGAGAACCTGCGTGCACACATCGACGACGCACTACTGAGCCGCAAGGTTGCGACCATCCGCACCGATGCGCCCGTTGAATTCGATTTTGAGGCGACGTCCTTCCCGGCGTATTCTGCCGATGAGGTTTCCGCGGCACTGGGTACGCTCGGCATCACCGCCATGCAGAACCGTTTCTTGGCGCTGATCGGTGACGAGGGTGGCGCTGCTGCCGCTGCTAGAACGTTTGAGATGCCCACGATTGAGCGCACCGCTGCCGGCGATGCCGAGGCGCTTGCTGACGTGGCGTCCGAGGTTTCGCGTGCGATCGAGGCGGGCGAGTGGGTCGCCACCGTGGTGGACGATGACAAGGAAGAGGGCGCGCTCTTTGGACTGACGCGCACGCTGTGGTTGGCGACGTCCAAGGGCCTCTTCGCGCTCGAGGAGGGCGACAGCTGCGCGGCGGCTGAGGTTGAGGGCTTCAACTTCGTCCACGGCGTGATTGCCGGCGTGCTCGCGCGTCTGTTTATGGAGGGTCGCGTGGCGAGCCCGGATATGAAGGTGCTGTTGCACGAGCTTTCGCCCATCGATTCTTCTGAGCCCGAGCTCATGGATCCGCTGGCAGTCGACTCCACGCGCATCTTCGACACCGTGGTCGCCGCCTACCTGTTGGATTCCGACCGCTCCGAGTTTGACGAGGCGTATCTGGCCGATACTTATCTGCAGATGGCGCTGCCTGCGGCGCGCGGTGCAGAGGGTGCCGGCGAGGACGCTCCTGCGCCTGCCGCCCGTACTGCGGCTCTGACGCTGGCGCTCGTGGCGCCGTTGCGCGAGTGCATGGCCCGTGAGAATGCCGCCAACGTGTTCGATGGCATCGAGATGCCGCTCGTTCCGGTACTTGCCAAGATGGAGCGCGCGGGCATGCTCGTGGACCCCGACCGTCTGCACAGTCTGTCCGAGGGTCTGGCGACCCAGATTACCGAGGTTGAGCGCAGTATTCGCGACCTGGCGGGTGACGAGACCTTTAATATTGGCAGTCCTATGCAGCTGTCGCATGTGCTCTTTGATGTGATGGGGCTTCCGACCAAGGGCCTCAAGAAGACTAAGCGCGGCTATTATTCGACCAACGCCAAGGTGCTGAGCGACCTTGCGCGTGACCACGAAATCGTGCGTCTGATCTTGGACTGGCGTGAGAAGTCTAAGATCAAGTCCACCTATCTGGACACGCTGGGCCCGCTACGCCGAGGCGACGGCCGCGTACACACTACGTACAACCAGACCATCACGGCAACGGGGCGTCTGTCCTCGAGCGACCCGAACCTGCAGAACATCCCGACGCGCTCTGAGCTGGGCCGTACCGTCAAGACGGCGTTTTCGGCAGGCGAGGGAAGCGTCTTTTTGGCGGTGGACTACTCGCAGATCGAGCTGCGTCTGCTGGCGCATCTCTCAGGTGACGAGCACTTGGTGCGCGCCTTTAACGAGGGCGAGGACTTCCATGCCGAGACGGCGGCGCGCGTGTTCGGTGTGCCGGTGCCCGAGGTAACGCCCGACCTGCGCAGTCGCGCCAAGGCCGTGAACTTTGGCATCGTGTACGGTCAGCAGGCCTACGGTCTGTCGCAGTCGCTGCATATCTCGATGGCCGAGGCGCGCGACATGATCGACCGCTACTACGAGGCCTACCCGGGCGTGCGTACGTTCCTCGACAACGTGGTGGCGCGCGCCAAGCAGACGGGCTACGCCGAGACCATGTACGGCCGCCGTCGTCATATTCCGGAGCTCAAGGCCAAAAATCCGCAACTCCGCGGCTTCGGCGAGCGCACGGCCATGAACCACCCCATGCAGGGCACCGCGGCCGACATCATCAAGATCGCCATGGCCCGCGTAAGCCGCCGCCTGGAAGAAGAGGGCTTTGCCGCCCACATGATCCTGCAAGTGCACGACGAACTGGACTTTGAGTGCCCCATCGACGAAGTCGAGCGCCTAACCACCATGGTCCGCGACGTCATGGAGCACGTAGTAGACCTCCGCGTCCCCCTAATCGCCGAAGCCAGCACCGGCATAACCTGGGCCGACGCCAAATAGGGAAGTGCCCACAACCCTAAAGTAACCAAACCAGAAGGGGGCTCCTTGCCAACAAGGA